>CAZMHC010000038.1:0-22929 GCA_964565955.1 uncultured Occallatibacter sp. | reverse complement strand
ATATTCGTTCTCCGGCTGGAATACGGCGGCCAACGGCTCCGGCACGGCTTACGCAGGGGGCGCGACCTTCTCAATGGGCGGCGCGAATGCGGTGTTGTACGCGCAGTGGACGCTCGTTCCCACTTACACCGTGACTTATAACGGCAACGGCGCCACCGGGGGCGCGGTTCCCACGGATGGCAACAGGTACGCGGTCGGAGCCACGGTCACGGCGCTGGGCAACACCGGCGATTTGGTCAACGCGGGATATTCGTTCTCCGGCTGGAATACGGCGGCCAACGGCTCCGGCACGGCTTACGCATCGGGCGCGACCTTCGCAATGGGCGGCGCGAATGCGGTGCTGTACGCGCAGTGGACCTCCTCCAATGCAACTTATCTGGTGACTTACAACGGCAACGGCAGCAGCAGCGGTTTCGGGCTGCCCGATCCAAATCAGTACGCCGCTGGGTCGACTGCGACTGTGCGTGGGAACCTCGGCTTCTTTTTCAATCCGGGCTACTCTTTTGCCGGATGGAACACCGCCGCCAATGGGTCGGGAGCGGAGCGCGCCATAGGTGAAACCTTCACGATAGGCAACAGCGATGTCACTCTCTACGCGCAATGGAGCGCGACGAACTGGCCGCCCGCTTCCATCTGGGGTGGAGCGCGCGAAGCGATCACGATGAAACCCGATGGAACGGTCTGGACTTGGGGTCTGAACGCGAAGGGGCAGTTGGGGAATGGAACGACGACGAACAGCTCGTCGCCAGTCCAGGTTGTGGGGGCGGGCGGAACGGGCTATCTGAGCGACATCGTCGCCGCGATGGGCGGTGAGCAGCATAATATCGCCCTGAAGTCGGACGGCACCGTGTGGGCGTGGGGCAACAACACCCATCAGCAGTTGGGCGATGGGACGACGACGGACAGTTCCACGCCGGTCCAGGTGAGCGGCCTGAGCTCGATCGTGAAGCTGGGTTCGCGCGGGTACCATTCCGTCGCCGTCAAGTCCGACGGGACAGTGTGGACCTGGGGTTGGGATGAGTACGGGGCTCTTGGCAACGGCGTTGACGACTCGAACAACGACTACCCGGTTCCGATCGAGGTCGCGGGCGTGACGGACCCCATCATGGTCACGGCGGGCTTCGAGTTCAGCATCGCGCTGATGCAGGATCACACGCTGATGGCGTGGGGAAACAACGCGGAAGGCGAGATCGGCGACGGGACGACGACCAACCGGCTCACGCCGATTCCGGTGCCGGGCATCGATCAGGTGGTGTGGGTTTCGGCGGGATGGACGCACGTGGTGGCGATCCGCGCCGACGGCACGGTGTGGACGTGGGGGGCGAACAATTGGCAGGGCGCCTTCGACTGCGAAGACACTTACGACAATAACAACCTTGGCTTCTTTTGCGGGTACGGGATGCTGGGCGACGGCACTGAGAACGACCATTACACGCCGGAGCGGATTTCGGGGCTGAGCGGGGCGATCATGGCGCTGGGAGGCGATTCGTCCACATCGGTGCTGCTCAGGGATGGGACCGTCTGGACCTTCGGTTCCAATGGCGCGGGACAACTGGGCGTACCCGGCATTGACGAGAGCCTGGTTCCGGTCCAGGTGCAGGGGTTGTGCAGCGCGGTGTACATCATGACGCGCGACTTCCACAACGAGGCTTTGTGCACCGATGGGACGCTCTGGTCTTGGGGTTCGGGAACCAGCGGCGAACTCGGCAACGGGGCGATGAACAACAGCGCTGTTCCTGTCCAAGTCAACCCGTACTGAGACATACGAATTCGAGGTGGATGGGCGTCTCTGTATGCGAGAATCGGGGTGCCGTGCGTTCCGATCCTCCTACGATCCGGAATTCAAGCGACCCGCTTCACTTGCCGGCCGCCTCCATGTAATAGCCGGTCTTGTGGCGAATCTCAAAGGCTTCGGGGGCGGCTCTGGGAATGGTAACTTGCACTCGATGGAACGTCTTTCCCGGCTCTTGATTCTTTGGATAATAACCGAGCAGATACTGGGTGCGCAGATCGTCGCTTACCCGCGCGAAGGCTTTGTCGAGTCCGCCGTCGCCGGCGTAATAGCTCTTGCCGCCGGTCTGCTCGGCGAGAGTTATAAGCGCGTGTTCGCCGCCCAGGTCGCGGCCGGCGCTGGCCTCGATAGGCACGTCGATGATGCTGTAGATGGTCGCTTCGTTGCGCAGCGCCGCTTCCAGAGCCTGTGCGTAGGTGCTGCTTTTGGCCGTATCGTCGCCGTCGGAGATGAGCACCAGCACCTTGCGGCCCTCCAACTTTCCCAGCCGCTCCGCGCCGAGACAGATCGCGTCGTAGAGCGCGGTCGCCCAGTCGCCCTTCAATTGGCTCAGCCCGCGATCGATCTGGCTCAGCTTGTTGGTGAAGGGAGTGAGTTCGCGCACGTCGGTGGCAAACTGAAGCAGGCTCATCCGGTCCTGGGGCCGCAAGAGGGCATGGGCGAAGCGCCGGGCGGCATCGGCCTCAAGGGCTAAATCCTTGCGCACACTGCCGCTGGTATCGATGGCCAGCGTCAGGTTGAGAGGCAGCTCCGATTGGCGCTCGAAGACCGCGATCCGCTGCGGCCGTCCGTCTTCGGCAACCGCAAAATCCTCTAGCGAAAGCCCTCCGACGATCGCTCCGTTGCGGTCGGTCACGTTCACGAAGAGGTTCACGAGCCGCACGTCCATGCGCAAGGCAATCTCCTGCGCGGCGGAGGGCGCGGCGAACAGCAACAGCCAAAGCCAGCCGCGAAGATGCAGCTCGCAAAGGCGGGCAAAGCGCAAAGGCCGGCCGCTTCGCGTTGCCTCGAAGACTGCCGGGCAGGCGTCCAGCCAACGCTTTTTCGCACTCTTGAAGATAACTTGCATTCGCATCCCGTCCCAAAGAATACCGCCTGCCGGTTAGACGCGGCAGGCGGCGATCGGGCGACGGAAAGGAGCGTCAGACCAGCTTGTAGAGGAAGCCGGAGGGAGTTCCCCACAGGTTGCGGGCGCGGTCCTCATAGAAGATGCTGATCTCGATGCCGGAGATATCGTAATCGAGCAGAGGCACGCGGTCGAAGGTATAGTCTCCTCGCACCGAATACTGGTCGCCGCCGCAGTCGATCATGAGCGTATCTTCGCTGGAAAGGCGTTCTGGATGGGTGAGCAGCATACAGGCGATGGTAAAGATACCGGCGCCGAACTCGTTGCCGGCCATCTTCACCCGGGCGCGGCGGGCCGAACAGCCGCGATGGAGCATTCCGGCCTGCGCGGCCAGCACCAGAATGTCGTTTCCCTGCTGCTGGTCGGCCAAGATCGACGCCGCCAGCTTGGAGCGCTCGGATTGGCGCAGATAGGTCGGACCCAGCCGGCCCGCGATCCGGTTCTGCACCTTGCGCCTGGTGGATAGAACCGCCAGCACCATCTCCACCGCTTCGTTGTAGGTAGGCGCCAACGCCTCCCAGCGCGGTATCGCAAACCACTCCTCAGCGCCCTCCGGCAGCGCCCGGCGCGCCAGCTTCTCCTGGCAACTGCCCAGTTTGGGAAAGAACTTCCGCAGTTCCGTGACTTGTGCCTCGATCGGCCGCACCCTGTAAGTTGGCGGGTACACGCGATCCGAAGCCACCTCCTCATCCTTGTACTTGTCGCTGACCGTGTGACGGTGAACCGCATCCGCCACCAGTTCGGCAACCTCCGACTGGAGTTTTTTCTTCATATCCAGAACGATCTGCGCACGCTGTTGATCCATCTGCTCGATGGCTGCCCGGTAAGCGTCCTGAGCCGCATCGGCCAGAAGCTCTTGAAGCTGGCGGTTCTGTTGTTCGGTCATGTTTCCCGCAAGGTGCAACGGGACGATTGTGTGGGTAGCCAAGACGGAGGAGGTTGCCATAATCACCGCTTTTCCGCGCGCGTCCGCGCACTGGAGTCTTCCTCCATATCGGCATGACTTTGGTTTTCTACAGGCTGGATTGCCACATTTGTTCGTTTTCTGGACGGGCGTGAAGCCTCGGGATGTTAGGGAATTCCAACAGGATCGCGGCGGGACGGCCCAACGCCTAGACGGTTGACATCTGTATCTATGAGCGATACAGTGAGAAAGCGATCAAGTCGTTCAAGCATACGGGGCTGGAGAAGCTCTTCAGAGATGGCTCGAAGGCGGGCATCAACCCCGCGCACGTCAAGAAGCTGGAAAATCAATTGGCTATCTTGAACCGCGCTTCGAGTCCCAGGGGATGAATCTACCCGGGTGGAAACTTCACCCTCTGCATGAGGAGCCGGCTGGTCATTGGGCTGTCAAGGTCAGCGGAAACTGGCGCTTGACATTTCGGTTTGAAGAGCAGAATGCAATCCTGGTGGACTATCAGGATTGTCACTAAGGCCGATCCGGGCGATTCCCGGCTTGAAGGAGGCAACCCGTGCGGATGCACAATCCACCCCATCCCGGAAGGATCGTCAAGGAAGCGATCGCAGCTATCCCCATGAGCGTGACCGGGTTTGCTGCGCATATCGGAGTTTCGAGAGTTGCGCTGTCCCGCGTCTTGAATGAGAGGGCCGGTATCACGCCTGAGATGTCTATCAGGATAAGCGAGGCGTTTGGGCAGGACTCTCCGGAGATTTGGTTCAATCTGCAGAACGACTACGACTTCTGGCAGGCGTCGAATGCGAAGCCAAGAGGCAAGCGAGTTGAGCCGTTGCGGTCGGCGGAGGCCTGAAACAGTCGCGGCGCGATATCCTTGAAAAGCGAAAGGATGCACTCAATCCGGCTTCTTGCTGGATGTCCGCTGTACAAGCAAAAATGCTAAGATGGGGAGAAAGGGGGTGGACCGTGGCCTATTTTGCGGCTCAGATCGCCAATGAATTCATTCGTCGCGGGCTAGAGGAGGGGAATCCTTGCAGTCCTCAAAAGGTTCTGAAGCTGGTGTACCTTGCTCATGGCCTGAATCTCACTTTCTTCGGCAGCCCCCTCATCCGGGAGAAGGTGGAAGCGGGGAGATACGGTCCAATCATCCCTTCGCTCTACTCGAAATTCCTCCAGATGCGGGTTCCACTGATTGAGGATGAAATGGATGTTCCTTCGGGCGCCACGGATTTGGATCAAAAGGCTCGCGACGTTATAAGCGTCACATGGACGAAGTATGGACACCTGAGCGGTGTGCAACTGGGGGTGCTTACCCATGAGCCGGGGGACGCATGGGATACGGTGCGCCGCAGGAATACTGGTTTTTGGAGTAATCCGAGGATTCCAGATGCGTACATTCGGAATGAATTCAAGAAGCGGATAGCCGTCAAGGCGAATGGATAGTCATGTCACAAGACGAAGCCCAACAAAAACGCGATCGCTACCGCGATAACTTAAAGGAAAAGCTCGGCAGGGAGCCTACGGATGCGGATATCGGCGTTGAGACGATGCTGGACTGTTACCGCGCTCATGGGGCGAATATCGCCGAACTTCCCCTCCCTGACAATCCGGTATCCCTGGAAGAATCGGTTCTGGAAAGCAAGGCAATGTCAGGGGTGCTTTCCCCGCAATGGCGCGAATTTTACGACTGGATCATGGGCTTCCTGCTCAAGCCGACTCTGTTCATTTTCGTGCTTATGGGAAGCGCTTGGTGGGTTTGGGATGTGAGCCAGATGGTTTGGCAGGCTGGTCGTTCAAACTCCGGGTTTCATCTCAGCGATTCCGTTCTCATCGCGTTGATTACAACTTCGGTAGCGAACTTTCTCGCTCTTGTGACGATCATTGCCAACAATCTGTTTCCCAATCCAAAACAGGCCTGAGACTGGAAACAATCCAAGCCGCGCCGCCGCAAAGAATCGGAACCGGCCGGAGCCGGCTTCCGACAATGGATGAGCAGGCTCCGGCAGGGCGCGGATTCGCTCAGGCTGCCGCGCTGACAGCAAGCTCCGTCTCTGCCGGTGAGCGCGCATCCGTCCGCGCCTTCAACCGCGGCAGAGCCACATCCAGCACATCCTCGATGCGGCTGGCATAGTGAATCTCGACCCCCTCGATCAGCTCCGGGGTCAGGTCCTCTTCCACATCCTGGCGGTTGTCGAAGGGCAGGATGACGGTCTCCACTCCGGCGCGCCGCGCGGCCAGAAACTTCTCCTTGATGCCGCCCACCGGCAGGACGTTGCCGCTGAGGGTGATCTCGCCGGTCATGGCCGTCAGCGGGCGCACGGGCGTGTCGGTCAAGAGCGAAACCAGCACCGCGGCCATGGTCACCCCGGCGGAGGGGCCGTCCTTGGGAATCGCTCCGGCCGGCACATGAATGTGCAGGTCGATTTCCTTGGTGAAGTCCTCGGCCAGCCCCAACTCAACGGCGTTCGATCGCACCCAGGTCAGCGCGGCCTGCATGGACTCCTGCATTACTTCGCCGATCTGCCCGGTCATGGCGAAGTTGCCCTTGCCCTTCATCTTGTTGGCCTCGATGAAGAGAATGTCGCCGCCGGCCGGGGTCCAGGCCAATCCGACGGCGACACCGGGCCGCTTGACGCGCTCGGCGACCTCGGTGTCCACACGCACCTGAATGCCGCCCAGAAACTCCTTGACCGTCTTGCGGGTCACGATCAGTTTATCCGGCTTCGCCTCGACCACGCGCCGCGCCTGCTTGCGGCAGACCGTGCCTATCACTTGCTCCAGCTTGCGCACCCCGGCCTCGCGGGTATAGTGGCGGACCAGATGGTTCACCGTCTCCGCGGGAAACTCGATTTGCTCGGGCGTGATGCCGTTCTCCTTGATCTGCCGCGGAATCAGGTAGCGGAAGGCGATATGTTTCTTCTCGTCCTCGCTGTAGCCTTGCAGAGGAATCACTTCCATGCGGTCCTGGAGCGGCGCGGGGACCGGATCGAGCACATTGGCGGTGCAGATGAACAAGACCTTGGAGAGATCGAAGGGGACATCGAGGTAGTGATCGCGGAAGGCGCAGTTCTGCTCCGGGTCCAGCGTCTCGAGCAGCGCCGAGGCGGGGTCGCCGCGAAAGTCCCGGCCCAATTTGTCGATCTCGTCCAGCATAATGACCGGGTCGTTGGTCTCGGCCCGCCGGATGCTCTGAACGATCTGGCCGGGAAGCGCGCCTATATAAGTCCGCCGATGGCCCCGAATCTCGGCCTCGTCGTGCATACCGCCCAGAGAGATGCGCTGGAACTTGCGCCCCAAAGCCCGCGCGATCGACCGGCCCAAGCTGGTTTTGCCCACTCCCGGAGGGCCAACGAAGCACAGAATCGGGCCTTTCATATCCGGCTTCAACTCCAGGACGCTGAGGTAGTCCAGAATCCTGTCCTTGACCTTTTTCAACTCGTAGTGATCCTCGTCCAAAATCTCCTTGGCCTTCTCGATGTCGATCTTCGACCCGGAGCTTTTGGCCCAGGGCAACACTGCCAGCCAGTCGATGTAGTTGCGGGTGAGCGAGTAATCGGCGGCCATGGGAGACATCCGGGAAAGCCGCGCCAACTCCTTCAACGCCTCCTTCTTGGTCTCCTCGGGCATTCCGGCGGCTTCGATCCTCTGGCGCAGTTCCTCGGTCTCGCGCTGGCCCTCGTCCACATCGCCGAGTTCCTTCTGGATGGCCTTGAGCTGTTCGCGCAGATAGTAGTCGCGCTGCGATTGCTGCACCTGATCCTGCACCTCGGTCTGGATCTTGGTGCGCAACTGCTGCACCTCGATCTCCTTGGCCAGATGGCTGTTTAGCAACTCCAGCCGGCTGAGTATGCTGGATGTCTCCAGCAACTGCTGCTTGTCGTCAGTGGTCAGGAAAGGCAGCGAGGAGGCCACAAAGTCCACCAGACGGCCGGGTTCGTCGATATTGGCGGCGATGGTCCGCAGTTCGTCGGAGAGCGTCGGAGATTCGGTCACGATCTGCTGGAACTGCCCAATCACATTGCGCACCAAGGCTTCGCCGCTGGGCGTGGAGGCCGATTCGGTTTCATCGAGTATCTCCACGGCGGCGATCATGAACGGCTCGGTCTGGGCAAAGCGCACCAGCCGCACACGCTCTGTTCCCTCGGTGAAGACGAAGCGGCTCTGGTTGGGCATACGCACAACCTTGTGCACCGTGGCCAGGGTTCCCACTGAATGCAGATCGCCGGGTTTGGGCGCGTCCAAACGTGGGTCTATCTGTGCCGCCACCACAATCGACCGCTCCTCGCCCAGCGACTCGATCAACTGAATGGAGCTTTCCCGGCCCACCGTGAGCGGCAGCACCGCATGGGGAAACAGGACGGTATCGCGAACCGGCAGGACGGGAATTCTGCGGAGATGAGACTCTTCTTTCCCGGGCGGGGTGTGAGACGGTGGCAATTCAAAAGGTTTGCTTGGCATTGAGTGTCCTTTTGTCAACTTTTCTCCATTAGACGGAGCAGGATACCAAAAGTTTCAGGAACTTCGCTCCTCTTTCTCCGTCATCTTCCCAATCCGCGCGCTGCTCTTCCGAATACGCTCAGATGCCGGAACCGGTTCTCGCGCTCGAGTTCGGGCAAATGCGCCGCCTCCCGGAGGCCGAATGTTTTGCGCCTTGTGCGTCCCGGTTCGAGAAGAGTATCGGCCAAGACGCAACGAATGTGAGCGTGAACGGCCGCTTGGAAGCGAAATTGGATGCCGTCATGGGAGCGCGAAAGCTCGTCGGTGCGAAGCGAATCTCGCAACAGAGCAGGCTCGACAGCGAAGAAGGCGGCAAAGAAATCGGCTACGCGGCTACCCTGGAGAGGCGCGGGAAGCTCGATTGGGCGGGCGTATGGGCAGGGAACGAATGGGGGACTCATTCCTCGAAGATGTGTGCCGCTGCGCCGACCTTCTTTCGCCGTTAGTATAAGAGATCGGGGAAGAGGGAAGAGCGATTTGTGGATCGCGGGGAGAATTCGGCTTCCTCGTCGGAAGGCGAGGAGCGGCCCATGGCGCGCAAACGAAGGTTGGAGGCCGCAAGATCGGCGCTACCGACGAATAGGGAGAGACGGTCTTTATGGAGAGATGGTCTTGATGGCAAAACCGGCAGGGCGACGCGGCCATCGGCGCGGGCGCGGGGCTTTGTGGGCATTCGTTCTGATCTTCGCAACCGGCGCGGCGGCAAGCGCATCGAGCCAGCAGTCGCGCACTGCGAATCCATCCCTCCAACGCGCCGCTTCCTTTCCCTACGCTTCGCACTCCGCACACGCGCAAATCTCCGCCCCCCTCAACGTTGGCAGCGACGGAGCGACTCTTCCGAAGTGGGAGACCAGCGAGGATTCCTTGTCTCAATGGGAGGGATGGACGGTGCGGAGCATCTCCTTCGAGGGGGTTGCGGCTGCCCGCCTGGGCGCACTGGCGGGCCATCTTGCCCAGGCCGAGGGAGCGCCGCTCAACCGCGAAGAATTGAAGAAAAGTCTGCGCCAACTCTTCGCTACCGGACTTTACGAGAGCATCGAGGTCGCTGGGTTGCGGCAGCGGACGCGCGATGAGGACGGCGTGGCGCTGGTCTTTCGCGGAGCGCCGCGCACGTTCATCGGAAGCGTGAGTGTGGACGGAGCCAAAGGCCCCACGCTGAACGCGCAACTGGAGCGCGCCGCCCGGCTTGCTCTCGGCACACGCTTCACCCAGGTCAAGCTGAGCCAGGCGCTGGAGCGGATGCGCCAAACCTTGGCGACGAACGGTTACCATGCGCCTAAGATCGCTCAAAGCCTGACCCCGATTCCGGATGAGCAGTTGGTGGATATATCGTTTCACGTTCTTGACGGCCCTCGCGCGCGGGTGGGCGCGGTCGAAGTTTCCGGAGACCCTGGGATGAGCGTGGAGGAGTTCCGCCGTCATGCCCGCCTGCGCGCCGGTTCCATGGTGGACCGCGATACGGCCAATCGCGCGGTGGCCGGGGCGCTCAAGAAATACAAGCAAGAGGATCGCCTGGAGGCGGGTATCAAAATCGACTCCCAGAAATTCTCCGCCCAGTCCGGCAAGACCGACTACCGTTTCACCGCCAACCGCGGCCCGGTGGTGAAGGTGCTGGTGCAGGGAGCGAGCCTAAGCGAGGACCGGATACGGCGCGCAATCCCGGTCTTCGAGGAAGGCGCCGTGGACGAAGACTTGCTCAACGAGGGCAATCGCCGCCTGCGCGACTACTTCCAACGGCTGGGTTACTTCGATGTGAAGGTGGACCATACACAGCCAATATCGCAATCCGGCCAGGTGAAGATACTCTATAACGTGCGCCTGGGGCCGCGGCGCCGTGTGCAGCGGGTTTCCGTGGAAGGAAATCGCTACTTCGACGCCGCGACCCTCAAGCAGCTTCTCGGCGTTCGCGCCGCCGATGCCTTCGACCGCCACGGAGCCTACAGTCAGGCGCTGTTGAGCGCGGACGTGAGCGCCTTGCAGGCGATCTATCGCAACAACGGCTTCAGCGACGTGAAAGTCGTCCCGAATATCCAGACAGGCCAGATTGACGAGCCGTCAGGAGGTTCCGCCTCTGCCGGTCCGTCTTCGTATCACGCGCGGAGAACCGGTAAGACGGCTCCGTTCGCGGTCGTCTATCGCATCGACGAAGGGCAACAGACGCACGTCGGCACGGTGCGGCTGGAAGGCAACGATGGCATCGATGCCGACAAGCTCGTCCCCTTGCTGAACACCGTGCCCGGCCAACTGCTTTCGCCGCAAAACCTGGCCGGCGACCGGGATGCGCTGACGACCGACTATCTGAGCCGGGGCTTCGACCAGGCGCGGGTCGAAGTTACCCAGCAGTCGGACCCGGCAGACCCGAAGAAGGTCGACGTGGTCTTTCACATCGCCGCGGGCCAGCAGATATTTGTACGCAAGGCGCTGCTGAGGGGCTTGCATTACACGCAGCCGTCTACCGTCGCAAAGACCATCGAGCTGCATCCCGGCGATCCGCTCAACCAGACGGCTCTCACCGAGACGCAACGCAACCTCTACGACCTAGCGCTCTTCAGCGAGGTCGATGCGGCGGTCGAGAATGCCGACGGCGGGGAGACCGACAAGACCGTGCTGCTCCAGGCGACCGAGGCGCGCCGCTGGGCGCTCACTTACGGGTTCGGATTCGAGGCGCAGACGGGAACCCCCCAGAACAACTGCGCCAGCGCCTATGCCGGCGGCCTTCCCTGCAACCCGAACGGAAAGACCGGAGTGAGTCCCCGCGTACTCGCCGGCATCACCCGCAACAACCTCTTTGGACGCCAGCAGTCGGCCTCGCTGCGCGGCACCTACGGCTTGCTGGAGCAGAAACTCGATCTGCTCTTCCAGAATCCGCACTTCGAGGGCAACCGCAATTTCGGGCTCAACTTCTCCGCCGGCTACGCCAACAGCCTCGATGTGAGCACCTACGTTGCCTCGAAACTGGAGGGCAGCATGCGCTGGACCGAGCGCTTCGATACCCCCGGATCGCGCATCTCCAGGGCCAACACGCTGCTCTACGAACTCGATTTCCGCCGCGTCAAGGTGCAGGCCAGCAGCTTGCAGGTGTTTCCCGCCGAGATCGCCGAGTTGGCCACGGCGGTGCGCGTGGCCGGCCCGGCCTTCACCTGGATTCGCGATACCCGAGACTCGCCCCTCGATGCGCATCGCGGCACTTACATCAGCTTCCAGGAGTTTCTCTCCGGAGCGGTCTTCGGCGCCCAGGCCGAGTTCAACCGCATCGACGTGTCCAACTCCAGCTATTATGCCTTCGACAAAGGCCGCTTTGTGCTGGCCCGCAATACCCGCTACGGCCAGGAGCGAGCCTTTGGGACGGGCGGCGCGGAGTTGATCCCCTTGCCAGAGCGCCTTTACGCCGGCGGCGCCAGTTCGCTGCGCAGCTTCGCCAGCAACTCCGCGGGCCCTCGCGATCCGGAGACCGGCTTCCCCATCGGCGGGGCGGGCGCGCTTATCAATAGCACCGAGATGCGTCTGCCCCCGCCCACGCTCCCCTGGCTTGGCAACACCGTCAGCTTCGTGCTCTTCCACGATATGGGCAACGTCTTCACCAACGCGGGAGATGTCTGGGCCAGCGCTCTGAGAGTTCATCAGCCGGAGCGGGAAAACTGCAAGGACACGACGTTGCCATCGACTCTCCCCCCGGCAAATTCAACCGGCCAACAATGGGGGTGCAGCTTCAATTACTTTTCCCACGCGCCGGGTTTGGGTTTGCGCTACCATACACCAGTTGGGCCGATCCGGCTGGATTTCAGCTATGACCTGAACCCACCCATCTATCCCATCAGCGTGAACTACTCGCAGTCGATTATTTTCTCCGATCCGCACGTGGGCGAGGCTCCCCACTTCAATTTCTTCTTCAGTCTGGGGCAGACCTTCTGATGAGCATCGCTTCCTCAACCCGGCACTCAAACTGGCGCAAGTCTCTGCGCGCGCAAGCCTGCCTTTTGTGCATGGCCGCCGTGGGGCTGCTTCGTTCCAGCGCTCAGGCCGCGGCATCAGCCGCCCCCGCCGTACTTGACCGAGTAATCGCCGCTGTCAACAACCAGCCCATCCTGGCCAGCGATCTGAAGGAGGAGATGCGGCTGGCCGTTCTCGACCCCGCCAACGCCGGCAGCGACGTTCTCTCTCCCCCACGCGCCCTGCAACAGTTGATCGCCCGCGCCCTCATCCAGCAGCAGATCCGCCAGGAGGATGCCCAAGCCGTCGAACCTTCGCAGGCCGAGGTGGCCGCGCGGCTGGCGGAGATTCGCAGGGAGTTGCCCGCTTGCGTTCGCCAAGACTGCTCCTCCGAGGCCGGATGGAAGGCTTTCCTCGCCGATCGCCGCCTCTCGCCGCAGCGGGTCGAAAGCTATCTGCGCTATCGGCTTGAGATTCTGCGCTTCATCGAACAGCGCTTTCGGCAAGGCATTCAAATCCCGCAGCAGGCGATCGCGACGTACTACCGCGAAACCCTGCTGACGCGGTACGCCGCCGGTGATCCGGTTCCATCGCTCGACCAAGTGGCCCCGCGCATTCAGGAGATACTGCTTCAGCAACAGGTGAACCTGCTCTTCGGCGACTGGCTCAAGAACCTGCGCGAACAGGGCGATGTTGAAGTGCTGGACCCGGCGCTTGAACCCCCCGCATCGCAGGGCGCGGACGGAGAGGGAAGCCAATGAGCGAACCCACACCGCCCTTCCCCTCTTCGATAGAGCCGCCTCGCCGACTGCGCCGCTTCTTTCTGCGCCATCTTCCTCTTACGGCACTCTGCACCGCGGCTTTGACGGTTCTGGCACTGGCTGGCCTCTACTTCTGGGCCAGTTCGGCTGCCGGGGAGAATTTCGTTCGCAATCGCTTGGTGCACGGCCTGCAAGCCGCAACCGGTGGGCGCGTCGAGATCGCTTCCTTCCACTGGAAGCTGCTCCATCTCGAAGCCGAGGCCGGAGGGGTGGTCATTCACGGACGCGAAGCCCCCGAAGAAGCTCCCTGCGCCCAGATCGGGCGCCTGCGCCTGCGCTTGAGCCTGTTGGACTTCTGGAGTCCGCGCATTCTGCTCCGCGATCTCGAAGTTACCGCGCCCGCGCTGCATCTGATCGTCTACCCCGACGGCTCGACCAATCTGCCCCAGCCGCGCAATCCCCGCCAGCAGGGCGCATCGGCCATCGAAAGGCTCTTCGATGCCAAGGCCGGCCGCGTTGAGGTTGCGCGGGGCCTCTTTCATTACGAAGACCGCGCCGCCGCGTTCGACTTTCAAAACCGTTACCTGCCCCTCGATTTCATAGCAAGCGACGTTGCCCTGCGCATGAGCTACATTCCATCCGCTTCCGGCAACCCGGAAAGTTATCGAATCGAAGCCCAAGCCGCCAATTTGAATCTCTCCCGCGGCCGCCCGGCGATCGTCGCTTCCGAGCGAACCGTCAAATCGGAACCGCTCCCGGTCGAGGGCAGCTTTCAAGCGATTCTGGACCTGACGCGCAAGGCGGCCTATCTCCGCTCCCTGCAAATCGTCTCCCGCTGCCGCGGGCTGAAGGACCGGGCACTGGAAATCTCCGGCTCTCTCGAAGACTTCGCCCATCCCCACTGGCAAGCCCGCGCGCTTGGCGATCTGGATATGAAGCTGCTCGATCCCATCACCGGCTATCCCTATGCGCCGGCGGGAATCGCGCATCTGGACCTCATTGCGGCTGGCCAAGCCGACCAATTTCGCATCGATGGCCCCATTCACATCGACAATGGCGACTATATCGGAACCGGAGTGGTTGCGACCGGCATACTGTTGGACGCGCGCGTTCATGCCGACCCCAACCAATTGCTGATCTCCTCAATCGTTGCCCGCCTGCGCCAGGGCGGCCAGTTGCACGGCGAAGTAGCCCTTGACCACTGGCTGCCCCCGCTCCCCGCGATGCCGCCACCCGTGGCCAGAGTAAAAGCCCGCAAGGGACTTTTCCGCACTCAGCCGCGAATCAAGCCTCCCTCCCAAGCCTCGGTCGCGCCGCCTCATCCAGCGCCGATCCCGATTCCCGTCAACGGCAAGGTAAGCGCCGAGTTCAAAAACGTATCTCTCGATGCGATCATGGATATGGTGGGCCAGGGGCCATTCCAGCGGCTTGGGTTCAATACCCTCGTCAACGGCCCGGCAATCGCCACTTGGACCAACGGAGACAACCGCACCCTTTGCGTTGCCGCTCAACTCGCCCTCAGCCCCTCCCAGCGCCCCGTCGCCGGGGAAGTCCCCGCCAGCGGCGCCATCGACGGAAGCTACACTCAGCGCGACGGCGCGGTTGATCTGCGCGCATTCAATCTCAGCCTGCCTTCCAGCCGGATCGAGGCCCACGGCCATCTCGGCGCTTATCCTCTCTCCACCGCCACGGCAATCGCCGTGGAACTCCACTCCGCCAACCTCGCAGACTTCGATACCGTCCTGCGCGATCTGGGGCTGACCCGCAACGGGCGATCGGGAACCGCCGCTCTGCCCGTCGCTCTCTCCGGCCAAGCCGAATTCCACGGCTCATGGTCCGGTTCGCTCGTCGATCCGCACCTTGCCGGCGCCGTCACGGCCACGCAACTGGCCATCGAGCTGCCGACGATCCCGCCCAACCAATCCCAATTCCTCCGCTGGGACTCCGTCGAGGCCACGGGCAGCTACTCTTCCGCCCGCATCGCCATCGAGCGCGCTCTGTTGCGCCGAGGAAAGACAACTATGGCCCTCGACGGGAGCCTAGCCGCCGCTTCGCTCACCGCTCCCTCCTTCAACGCCAACTCCCTGCTCCATCTCCGCCTTCGCGCCTCCGATTTAGGTATCGGCGACGTGCAGACTTTCATCGGTCAAAACATTCCCGTCACAGGCTCGCTCGATGCGCAGCTTCACGCCGATGGGCCGATCCATGCTCTCAGCGGCTCCGGCTGGGTCGATCTGCGCGGAGTTAGCGTCTACGGCGAGCCGATCCAGCGCATCCGCGCCCAGGCCACCATTGCCAACCAGACGCTCAGGTTCACTTCGATTGCGGTGAATCACGCCGCCGGAGATCTTTCCGCCACCGCCGCCTACGATCTCCACTCCAAGCGTTTCCAGTTGGACGCAAAAGCCGCGAGCCTCGATCTGGCGCGCATCGACTGGCTGCGCAAGCGGAACCTGGCAGCGGCGGGCAAGCTGAATATCTCCATCTCGGGGTCCGGAACCCTCGACGATCCACGCTTTGAAACCCACGCCGTCATCGACAATCTCTCTCTGGCATCGGAACCTATCGGCAACCTGCAAATCGTCGCCCGCACCGCCGACCGCATCGTCGCCTACGATGCGAGCTTGCGCCTGGAAACCGCGGAATTCACCGCGCATGGCCAGACCGCGCTTGGCGGCGACTATGCAACCCAGGCCAAACTCGACTTTTCGCATTTCAGCATCGGAGCGTTGCTCAACTTCGCCCACATTCAGGGCTTCAACGGCGATTCCGCGCTGGCCGGCACAGTTACCCTGGCAGGCCCCCTCGCCCATCCAGAAAGGCTGCGCGGCGAAGCGCGCCTGCAAGAGCTGGCGGCGACCCTCTACGGAGTTCACCTCAAAAGCGAGGGCGGCATCCACGCAACGCTCGCCGACTCCCGCGTTGCACTCGACCCGCTCCGCATAACCGGCGAGCAGACCGACTTGCGCGCCCAGGGAACCCTCGATCTCCGAGGAAAGCAGCAACTCGATCTGGCCGCCAGCGGTTCCATCAACCTCAAGATCGCCGAGACCTTCGATCCCGATCTGAGCGCCAGCGGCGCCAGCGCCTTCCAGGTCGAAGCCCACGGTCCTCTGCGCAATCCGGTCCTGAAAGGCCGCATCGAATTCCAGGACGGTTCGCTGGCTCTCGGAGACCTGCCCAACGGCCTCAGCCAGCTCCACGGCACACTCGAGTTCAACCAAGACCGCCTTGAGGTCAAGTCGCTCACCGCCATGACCGGCGGCGGCCTGCTCAGCCTGGGTGGCTATCTTGCCTGGCAGAACGGCCTTTATGCCAATCTCTCGGCGACCGGCAAGAACATTCGCATTCGCTATCCCCAAGGCATCAGTTCCCAAGCCGATGCCCAACTCACGCTGCAAGGCGCGCGCAACAATCTGCTCCTATCCGGCGACGTGCTTGTAACCCGCTTCGCCGTCAGTCCCGACTTCGATATCGCCGCCCTGACCGCGCAGGCCAACGCCGTGCAATCCATCGCCCCGCCTGACGCCCCCTCCAACCGCATCCGCCTCGACGTTCACGTGGCCTCCTCCTCGCAGTTGAACTTCCAGAACTCCTTCGCCAAGCTGGCCGGCGACGTGGACCTGCATCTGCGCGGAACCCTGGCCTCGCCCTCGCTCCTCGGCCGCGTTTCCATCGCCGAGGGCAGCGCCCTCATCGCCGGAACCCGCTACGAACTGCAGCGCGGCGAACTCGATTTCACCAATCCCGTCCGCATCGAACCCAACATCGACCTCAGCGCCACCGCCCGCGTCGAGGACTACGACATCACCCTCGATCTGCACGGAACCCCGCGGAAGCTCGCCGTAAACTACCGCAGCGATCCCCCCCTGCCCGAGGCCGACGTGGTGGCTCTGTTGGCCCTCGGCCGCACCCAGAACCAGCAGCGCCTCTATACCCAGCAGCAGGAGCAGTCCGGCGCCAGCCCCACCACCGACGCCCTGCTCGGCGGCGCGCTCAACGCCACCGTCAGCAGCCGTGTGCAAAAACTCTTCGGCGCCGGCTCCGTCAAAGTCGATCCCAACTACCTCGGCGCCCTCGGCAACTCCACTTCGCGCATCATCGCCGAGGAGCAGTTAGGCTCCAATGTCACCCTCACCTACGCCACCAACGTCAACACCACCGCCCAGCAGTTGATTCAGGCCGAAGTCGCCATCAACCGCCACGTCTCCCTGCTCGTAGCCCGCGACGAATCCGGCGTCTTTTCCATGGTTCTCAAAACCACCCGCCGTTACCGCTAGCCTACTGTCACTTGAACGACGAGAGAGATACGCGACGATACGGCAATCGCGGCGCATGGATTCCCCATTTCCCCTCTCTGCTCGCATAAAAAGAGCGGTAAACTCAGACAGGAGCCTTACCCCTTTTGAAATCAGGATTTGTCGCCATACTGGGCCGGCCCAACGCCGGCAAGAGTACGCTGCTCAACGCCGTTACCGGCGAAAAGGTCGCCATCGTCTCGCCCAAGCCGCAGACCACCCGCAACCGCATCGCCGGGGTGGTCGAGGTGCCGGCACGCAAGGGCGTGCATCCGGCGGCGCAGATCGTCTTTGTGGATACGCCCGGTGTGCATCAGCCTGGTTCGCATCTGGACCGGCGGATGCTGCAGGAGGTTTACGAGGCGCTGGAGACCCGCGACCTGGTACTGGTGCTGATGGACGCGACGCGGCGGGTGCAACTGGAAGCGGCTGCAGAGCCGGCTGCCGGCGAGGGAAGCGAAATTGAATCCCAGGTCCGAAAATCCGGACCTGGGAATGCACAAGCTCCCAAGCGTGAGCGCACGAATTGGGCCAGCGAGGACGAGTTCCTCTTCGGCCTGATCCGCAAGCTGGACTGTCCGGTCTTCTTGCTGCTGACCAAGATCGACCTTGTCTCCAAGGATCGCCTGCTGCCGCTCATCGATGCGCTGACCAAGCAGTACAACTTTGCTGAGATCGTTCCGGTAAGCGCCCGCAAACGCGACGGACTCGACATCTTGATGCGCAAGATCGTCGAGGTTCTGCCCACCGGCGAACGCTACTATCCCAAAGACCAGTACACCGACCAGCCGCAGCGCTTCATGGTCGCCGAGTTGATCCGCGAGAGCATACTGGCGGAGACGGGAGAAGAGGTTCCTTACGCCTCGGCGGTGGCGATCGAGCAGTTCGAGGAGCCGAAGGCAGCGCCTCCGCGCAAGAAGAGCGAGACCCCGTCGAGTCTTCCGCTCACTCGCATAGCGGCGGCAATTTATTGCGAGCGCGAGGGGCAAAAGGCTATTTTGATCGGCAAGGGCGGGTCGAAGCTCAAGGAGATCGGCTCCGGAGCCCGACGTCAGATAGAATCGCTTCTCGGAACCCGCGTTTATCTCGAACTGCGCGTGATCGTCGAACCGGGATGGCGCGAGTCGAAGAGCTTCGTCGAGTCTCTGGACTGGCGGAATCAGTTGGAGCGGCTGGCAGGGGAACGGATCGCGGAGAAGTGTCCAGGCGAAGACGAATGATGGGAACCCGCAACCGCAGCCTCTCCGCAACAGCCCATCAAATCCAGATTCCGCGAGTGCATCGTGAGTTGGGCGGGCAAGTCGACTCGCGAACGACCAAAGTCGGCTCGATCATCACCGTCTCCGGGAACGTCTCGTCGTTGCGCATTCTTTCCACCAGGATGGCCGCGGCCGTCAAGCCCATCCTCTCCAACGGCTGATGAACGGTGGTCAACGCGGGGTTGTTGAAGGCGGCGGACTGAATGTCGTCGAAGCCCACCACGGAAACGTCTCCCGGCACGTGCAGGCCGCGATTCATCAGCGCGCGTATGGCTCCGATGGCGGCCAAGTCGTTGTAGCAGATCAAGGCGGTGAATTCCTCGCCGCGCTCGATCAGCTCGACGGCCGGCCCGTAGCCTATATCCGGAGTCGAGACCCGCATCCGCACTTGTTCGGTCAACCCCGGCGGCACTTCCAGGTCGAACTCCCGCGCCACCGCCATAAGGCACTCCCAGCGATCGTCGGCATCCGAGCTATGGCTGCCGCCGCGCATGAACGCTATCTTGCGATGTCCCAACTCATGCAGATGCTCCAAGACCAACGCCGCCCCGCGACGCTGATCGAGCACCACGTTGGTGACCCCGGCGACGCTGCGATGGTTGGCCACCGCCACCACCGGAAGATTCAAGCCATGTTGAAGCGGCGTATCGATCAGAAACAAGCCATCGATGCCGCGGTCCATCAGTTGCGGCGGGTATTCTTCAATCAAATTCCGCTTGTGGCAATGGTTGGCCGTCAGGCAAAAACAGCCCTCCTCGATGAGATACTCCTCCGCGCCGGCCAGCACCTGCGTCGCATAGTGGTCGTTCATGTGCGGCACCAGCACACCCACGGAAAAGGTCCTAGCCTTGCTCGGCGAGGATTCGCGGAAGCCGGGCCGGCAGTCGTTCTTCGCCGCCGCTTCGTCGGTCGGGGACAGGGTCTCCGACGCAATGGCTCGCACTCCGAATTCGCCATTCGGCCACTGCGAGACGATCGCCTGGGACAGCTTCGGAGACGCCTCCGCGGCGGCGCTAGGATTGGCCCCGTCTTTCGCATTCGACTCCGCGAAAAATTGCGTATTCTCGTTCATGGCTACATCTTCCAACGCCATCTTGCTTTTTCGCGCTCCGATCTCGGCGTCTTCGTCGATCGCATTCCTGAATTGAGTCTGTTTTTCAGCTTGGGATTATCCGCTTACGTTCGGACCGGCAAGCGACCAAGCCCACTCACAAGCGCGCCGAATTCGCCGACGGTTGCGAGTTCGCCCGTGCACCGCCCCTCAGGCAAGACTGCGAGGATGGATGTGGAATAGCCTTGAGATGAGAAGTTGGGAACGAAAGAACATCCGGGTGACTTGAATTCATGCTGAGGATCAGCTCCGAATTCCGCGGCCGCGCCGGGAACCGGGTGGGCCGGACGACTCGCGAATCACCAATTCCGGCAGGATCGGCACCGAATCCGGAAAGGTTGCCTGGCCGCGAATCCGTTGCAAGAGGATGCGCGCGGCCACCGCGCCCATCTGATTCAGGGGCTGGCGAACGGTGGTCAGGCTGGGGTTGTGGAAGGCCGCGCTTTGAATATCGTCGAAGCCAACCACAGAGACGTCTTCCGGCACCCGCAGGCCGCGGTCCATCAGGGCGCGAATCGCTCCAATGGCGGCCATGTCGTTGTAGCAGACAAGGGCGGTGAATTGCTCTCCGCGGGACTCCAGTTCGCGGGCCGGTTCAAAGCCCATCTCCGGCGTGGAAACCTGCAACTGCACCTGCACTGTAAGCTCGGGGCGGACCTCGATTTTCAACTCCCCCGCAACCTTCATCAGGCACTCCCAGCGTTCGTCGGCATCGGAACTGTGGCTTCCACCGCGCATGAAGGCGATCTTCCGGTGTCCCAACTGGCTGAGGTGGCGGAGGGCCAGTTCCGCCGCCCGGCGCTGATCGAGAGCCACGTTGGTGACGCCTTCGATGCGGCGGTGCCCGGCCACCGAGACCACAGGCAGCCGCAGGCCTTTGTCGAGAGGCGTATCGATCAGGATGAAGCCTTCGACGGAGCGGTCCATCAGCAGGCACTGGTACTCCTCGATCAGGTCCGGCTTGCGACGATGGCTTGCGGTCAGATAGAAGTAGCCTTCCTCAATGAGAATCTCCTCGGCGCCGGCCATCACCTGCGTCGAATAGGCGTCGTTCAGGTTCGGCACCAGCATCCCTACCGAAAAGCTTTGCCGTTTGCGCAGCGAACGGGCATAGAAGCTGGGGCGATAGTTGAACTTGAGCGCCGCCGCCATCACCCGGTCGCGGGTCTCCTGGGGAATTGAACGCACACCGGGAGCGTTGTTGAGCACGAGCGAGATGGTCGCCGGAGACAGGTTCAGGTAGTCGCCCAGAATACGCAGACTGATGGGTTGGCCGGACTCAGGCTCGGCCGCGGGTTTCGATCTCTTAGGCATCCTTTCTCTTTGTAACATTTTACGTGCCTCATGTGGAGCAATTTCGCAGTTTTTGCGAACTCTCCCGCTTGTAGTTCAGGCTCCAAACGGCCAATACAGCGGAAGCAATCCCCGTCCCGGCAATGCGTCGCGGTTTCGCCGCACCGGCGATGCCCACTTCACCCGGCGAGGGATTCTCGCCCTGGACGATCGCACCCAAAGATCGAGGCGCGCGCATCGGTTGGGATGAGAAGATGTCCTGAGTGAACTGGCGAATGAAACTCCATTTTCTCCTCCTCCCGACGGCTGTCATCGCGCTGGCCGCGCTGCCGGCCCACGCGCTTTTTGGAGCCAAGACCAAAGCCGCCGAGCAGGTTGGCGCGATTCTCTTTCGCGACAAAGGCTGCGCCCATTGCCACGGCGTCGGCGGCAGCGGCGGCAAAAAGGGACCGAGCCTCGGCGGCCTCCGCAAAGACAAACTTTGGACCCCTAAGAAAATCACTGGCCAGATTTTCGATGGCGGCCAGAAGATGCCGCCCTTCCGCGACTCCGTCACCGACCAGGAAGCCGCCCAGTTGGTCGCCTATCTTCGCGCCAAACGCAAGCCCAGTCCGCCGCCCGCACCACAGGCAAACCATCCTCAATAAGCGGCTTTGCCCACCCAGCGCCAGATCGAACAATCCTCATGGTTCGACGAGACGTACTCCCCATCCGGCTGGTTGGCCAGAATGCGATGGTCGGCGATCGCATCGGCCTTCGACCGCGCCACATTCCCGCGATAGGACTGCGCGAAGCCCGCTTGCAGCTCCAGCACCCTCTCTTGCTCGTTGTTCACATAGAGTATGTCCAGTTGCCCCGGGCGCTCGGCAAAGCTCTTGCTCCACGCAGCCAACAGCCGCCGCAGCACCGTCTCGCCGAAGGGATTGAAGAGAAAGGCCAGGCATGGACCGGCCGGCATCTTGAACTCCACCGCATCCCCGCAAACGATCCTCATCGGAGCGCGCGCCCGTCCCGCCGCCTGCCAAATCGCCAGATTCTTCCGCGCGATCCGCGCCAGCGTGGGGTGCATTTCGATGCCGATCACCTCGTGAAACGGCAACTCGGCGGCCAGCAGTACGGCCCGGCCCATCCCCGCGCCAACGTCGATGAAAGTGAACTCTTCCATCCGCGCCGCTGGCCTGCGCCTCTGCCAGCGCCCGACCAGAGAGCGAAACACCGAAGGAGCAACCCCGTAGTAAGCGGTATTGTGCCGGTCGTGCCGGTGCCCGCACTTCAGATGCCTGCCCGCGATCAGACCGCTGGTCCGCACCCCGTACTCTTCATCGAAGGGGTGGCGCGTGAAACCGTCTTTGACGGAAAGGCCGGGCAAGAGCCGCCGGCTGGACTTCGCAGTTCCCTTTGCTTGTTCTTCAGCGTTCACGACCTTAGCATATCGGCTCCGTAGACGCTGATTCCCATTCGGATGGATGTATCGCAGTGAGACCGGCGAAACGGCTAAAGTCGGCTCCATTGAAAGTAAGGATGTGGGTGAGTCCGTGAGCATCCATCGCGCTCACGGATCCGCGCACGAGTTGGTAGTCAGGATGGTCCCGCTTCACCAGGCGAATCAGAATGTTGCTATCGGCCAGCCACATGGAACCGGCCATCAGTCGTGGTCTTTACAAAAGCTCTCGCGAGCGAAAGCCTCGATGGGATCGTGCTCAAATCCAGCGCCGCAACCACATCCACAAGAAAGCGAGCTAAGTGGCCATCGGGAAGCCAATCGTGAAGCGAGGGCGGAAACAGAAGCGTCTGGTTGACGGTGTCGGGAAAGAAGTTCTGGCCCATAAATCGAACTTAAAACGGAGCCTGCGAACCACGCTGTAGGCTTCATCACGCATCTATGACCGACCACTGCTGTCCGGCTATTTTTCGGGAAAATCTCCTAACCTGTTGCACGACAGCAT
>CAZMHC010000037.1:0-27574 GCA_964565955.1 uncultured Occallatibacter sp. | reverse complement strand
CCGTGCCCCGCCAAATAACTGAATTTGTTCAGCTTATAGCCGGACAGCAGTGATCCGGCATGATGACGAAGGTATGCAAGAGGAACTTTCCCTGACTGCGATAGTCGAGGATGGTTTGCTTCAACAGCTCCGCCGTAGCCGTGACCTGAAAGAGGCTGTGGCGTTCGGCCGCCACCGTGGTAATGAAGTAAGTTCGGGTTTCCTGAGGAGCAAAACGCATCCCAAAAGCATAAACGAAAGGCCCGGGCCTGAAGGCCAGCTATTGAAGGCGCTACATTCAGGGGCCTGAAGGCCCCTGCTCCCTCCGTTGGGGCGAGCGTCGCCGGAGCGGCAAGCTTACCAACCGCGGGTTTGGAGGAGTTGGGACTCTTCTAATCCGGCGGCGGCTAGGCCCTTCATCGTGCCGGTGACTTGCTCGCTGACTTCGGCGAGGATTTTGGGGTCGTTGAAGTGGGTGGTGGCAACGACGATGGCCTTGGCGCGGGAGACGGCTTCTTCGCGCTCCTTGGGGTCGTTCTCGACATCGAGGGGCGTGGCGTTGCCCTTCATGAAGATGCCGGAGCCGACGAAGATTGCCTCCGCGCCTAGCTGCATCATCAGAGCGGCGTCGGCGGGGGTTGCGATGCCTCCGGCGGAGAAGTTGGGGACGGGGAGTTTGCCGGTTTGCGCGACCATTCGGATGAGCTCGTAGGGAGCCTGATGGTCTTTCGCGGCGGCGTAGAGTTCCTGCTCGGTGAGCACGGTGAGGGCGCGCATCTCGCGGGTGATCTGGCGCATATGCTGGACGGCGTGGACCACGTCGCCGGTGCCGGCCTCGCCCTTGGTGCGGATCATGGCCGCGCCCTCGGCGATGCGGCGCAGGGCCTCGCCCAGGTTGCGCGCGCCGCAGACGAAGGGCGTGGTGAAGGCGTGCTTGTCGATGTGATGGGCCTCGTCGGCGGGGGTGAGGACCTCGCTCTCGTCGATGAAGTCGACGCCCAACTGCTGCAAAATCTGGGCCTCGGCAAAGTGGCCGATGCGCGCCTTGGCCATTACGGGGATGGAGACCGCCTGGATGATCTGCTTGATAAGGCTGGGCTTGGCCATGCGGGCCACGCCGCCCTCGGCGCGGATCATGGCGGGGACGCGCTCGAGAGCCATGACCGAGGTGGCGCCGGCCTCCTCGGCGATGCGGGCCTGCTCGACGTTCATCACGTCCATGATGACGCCGCCCTTGAGCATCTCGGCCAGTCCGATCTTGAGGCGCAGACTGGTTCCAGTAAAACTCTTCTTGTCATTTTGTTCCGTCATGATCTTCAACCTCTATCGAAGGCGGCCGAGGCTTGGTGGGCCGACTCCAACCGCGTTTTCCGTTCCAGACCAGTGTAGCAGCGAGGCAGCCTGCGAGTTTCCGCTGCGCGACGGCGGGAGAGGAGAGCAGGGCGCATTTATTGGACCATTCCAATCTCCATGTCGCGCTTCTGGTCAGCTTTCTGCTTCAACCGATGCGCATGGCAACCGCGCCTCCACTTCCCGCTCCAGCTGTCTTGCCGGCGCAAGCGACGGATGCGGCCGACGCGGTTTCGATCGCCGCCGAACAGGCGCTGGCGCCTTCTCCGCTGATGCCGGGAGAAGAGAACCTGATGCGGTTGAGCGCGCCGTTGTCGAGGCTCCCGGTGGAGTTGAACGTTGCCGTGGCGGTGCGGGATTTCAGAGTGCGCAACCTGTTGGTTCTGGAGCCGGGGCACGTGCTCGAAACCGAATGGGGGCACGGCGACGATGTGCCTTTGACCTCGGGCAAGGTGCAACTGGCGTGGAGCGAGTTCGAGGTGGTCGACGATTCCAAGCTGGCGGTGCGCGTGACGCGCCTGATTTGAGGGCTGGACAGTTCGATGGGAGAGGGTGGAAGCGGACGATGCGGGAAGCGAATCAATGCGATGGCCATGTCGGAGGTCATGACGGGGTCCGGATTGGGGGCCGGAGCGGCGGTCTAATTGGCGGCCTGTCCGTCTGGCTGCTGCAGCGGCTGCGTTCGGCCCAGCGGCGCCGGCCGCGGCTGGCGCTGGTCGAACGCATCGCCCTGGCGCCGCGCCAATCCCTGGCCCTGGTCGAGGCCGAGGGGCGGCGATTTCTGGTGGCGACCTCGCCGGAGGGCGCGCCGGCCTTCTATGCGCTCGACCAACTGCCGACGGCGACCGCGCGGGCGACCCTGTCGAGAGCGGCTGCGAGGGTCTCATGGTAGTCCTGCTGCTGGCCGCGCGGGCGGCTCAGGCTCCTGCCGCACCGCTGTTGCCCGATCTGAGCGCCCGGCTTCACCCCTCGGACTCGACCCCGTGGACGATTCTCTTCGTTCTGACGCTGATTACCCTGCTGCCGGCGATTTTGATGGCCATGACCCCGCTGGTGCGATTGCTGGTGGTCTTCCACTTCCTGCGCCAGGCCCTGGGCACCCAGACCGCGCCCTCGAACCCCACGCTGATGGGCTTGGCCCTGATGATGACCTGGTTCTTGATGGCCCCGGTGCTCAACCAAGTGGACCTACAGGCGGTCGAGCCTTACCGCCAGGGGCAAGTGACGGGCTGGGAGGCTATCGATCTCGGTTCCCGACCGGTGAAGGTCTTTCTTCTGCGCTACGCGCGCGAGAAAGACCTGGCGCTGTTTACGGCGGCAGGTCAGGTTGCGCGCCCCAACAAACCCGACGACCTGCCCATGCGGGTGGTGGTTCCGGCCTACATTCTCTCCGAGTTGAAGGCCGGCTTCTCGATCGGGGCGGTGCTGTTTCTTCCCTTTCTTTTGATCGACATGGTGACGGCGGCGATCACCACCTCCATCGGAATGTTCCAGTTGCCGCCGGTAGTGATCTCGACGCCGCTCAAGATTCTGCTGTTCGTGATGGTGGACGGCTGGAACCTGCTGGCCGGTTCGCTCTTGAAGAGCTTTTGAAAGGACCGCATGACGCCCGATATGGTTTCCGAACTGCTGCGCCAACTGATGAGGGAGGCCATGATTCTGGCCGCGCCGGCGCTGATTGCGGCCGCTCTGCTGAGCTTTCTGCTCAGCCTGGTCCAGACCCTGACCAGCTTGCAGGAGCAGTCCTTGACCTCGGTTCCGCGGCTGGCCGCCGTGGCCATGATCCTGCTGGTCGGGATGCCCTGGTTTCTGGAGCGGATGGCGGCCTATACCCGACTGCTGATGAGCGATTTTCACAGGTACTTGTGAGGCAGCTTCCAGCTTCTAGCTCCTAGCTTCTAGCTTTGGCGCGGGCTGGACAAGCGTGAAACAAGCAGAATCAAGATGGATGCCGGTGAGCCATTGGGCGAGCGGCAAAAAGCTAGGAGCTAGAAGCTAGGAGCTAGGAGCTGAAAAGTATGTCGGCGGAGTGGACAAGCTTCCTGAGCGCGATGACCCTCGCCCTGGTCCGGGTGAGCGGCATGGTCGTCTTTGCCCCGTTTTTCTCCTCGACCGCGCTTCCTCTGCGCGTCAAGGCGGTCTTCGTGGGGGCGGTGGCCTATCTGCTGGCGCCTTTGGTGGCCGCGCTGCCTCTCGCCCGGACGGAACTGAGCTACTCCGCGCTGCTCGGCGAACTGGCGGTGGGGCTGGTCTACGGGCTGACGCTGACGCTGTTGACCGAGATGCTGCTCTTTGCCGGCCAGATCGTAGGCGTCCAGTTCAGCTTCTCGATGGTCAATCTTCTCGACCCGACTTCGCAGATTCAGACGCCGCTCATGGGCGACCTCTTCCAGTTGATGGGTACGCTGGTGATAATCGGCGCGGGCCTGGATCGCATCCTTATTGCCTCGATGGTTCGCAGCTTCCGCGCCGCGCCGCTGGGCTGTTACGCTCTGGCTCCGGCGAGCGCGCTGGCCATCGCGCGCACCGCCGGGGGCATCTTTCTGGCCGCCGTGGAACTGGCCGCGCCGGTGCTGGCCGCCACCCTGCTGGTGGAGGTGGCGGTGGCTCTGTTGGGCAAGCTCAGTCCGCAGTTGCCGGTGATGAATCTGACCGTGCCGCTCAAGACTCTCACCGGCTTCGCGCTCTTGATCGGCTCCCTGGCCCTGTGGCCGCGCTTCATCGAGGCCCGCTTCGGCGGACTGCTGGATATGGCCGAGAGGCTGATCGCCGCTCCCGGAACGGGAGGATAGCCGATGGCCGGAGAGAAGACCGAACAGGCAACCCAGCATCGCCGCGAGGAGGCTCGCAAGGAAGGCGACATTCTGCACAGCCGGGAGCTCTCGGCCGCGGCCGGAACCCTGGCCGGGGTGCTCGCGCTGGGGATGCTGGGCAGCCGCGTACTGATCTCCTGGCGGGAGAACTTCGCCGCCTTCCTGGCGCTGGGCGCGCCCGCCCGCTGGGAACCCGCGGAGATCATGCCCACGCTGTATGCGCTGCGCCGGCTGACGGTTGGATTGCTCGGCCCGCCGGGAGCGGTGATGGCCACGGTGGCCGTGGCCGCTCTGGGGACGGGAGTCGCGCAGACCGGCGGGGTCAACTTCCATGCCGGGGCGATCGGCTTCAAGCTGGACCGCGTCAACCCAGTGTCGAACGTCAAGAACCTGTTTTCCATGCGCGCCGCCGCGCGGCTGGCCAAATCGCTGATTCCGGCCGCCCTGCTGGCGGTCTTCGCGGCGCAGCGCATCGGAAGGCAGTTGACCGTCCCGCCCTTCTCGACGGCGCGGCTGGAGATGCTGGGCGCGGACGTCTACGGGCTGCTGGAGGCGGCCGCCTGGCTGCTCTTCGCCTGGTCGGCGATCGACTACCTGGTGGAGTGGCAGAGCCGCGAGTCGCGGCTGAGGATGAGCCGCCAGGATATGCGCGACGAGATGAAGCAGACCGAGGGCAATCCGCAGATTCGCGGGCGCATTCGCAACCTGCAGCGGCAGATGCGCAAGCGCAAGGTCAAGGCCGACGTCTCCAAGGCCGCCGTGGTGCTGACCAACCCAACTCACTACGCCGTGGCCCTGGGCTTCGATTTCGCCACCATGGAGGCGCCCCGGGTGGTGGCCAAGGGGCGCAACCTGCTGGCCGAGGAGATCAAGGCCGAGGCCCGCTGGCATGGGGTTCCGATTATCGAAAATCCGCCGCTGGCCCGCTCCATCTATCGAGCGGTGGAGGTCGGCCAACCGATTCCGGTCGATCTCTACGCCGCTGTCGCCGCCATTCTCGCCTATCTCTACCGCCAGCGGGTGGAGGCCGAGCTGCGCGATCGCCGCGCCCGGGAGAGCGCCGCGCGGGCCAACGCGCAGGCTCAGGCGGCCCAGCGGGCGAGACGCGGCGATGCGGGCCAACCCGGTTCCGGCAATCGGCCCGCGAACGGAGGTCCGAGATGAGCGCCGCCGCCCTGTCCGCTCCAACCTTGCCCGCCCAGTCCATCTGGCAGCGATTGCGCGAATACGCGCTGCCGATGGCCGCCATCAGCGTGATCTTCGTGATGCTGGTGCCCTTGCCGGCCGCCGGCCTGGACTTCCTGCTGGCCCTCTCCATGGCCGCCTCGATCATCGTCTTTCTCTCCGCGATGCAGATTCGCCGCGCCGTCGAACTCTCGGTCTTCCCCACCCTGCTCCTGCTCTTGACCCTCTTCCGGCTGGCCTTGAATATCGCCTCCAGCCGCCGGATTCTCTTGCACGGCTCGGAGGGCACGGCCGCGGCCGGCAAGGTCATCGAGGCCTTCGGGCAGTTCGTGGTGGGCGGCAACTACGTGGTCGGCTTCGTGCTCTTCCTGGCCCTGATCGCCATTCAATTCCTGGTGGTCTCTCACGGAGCCGTGCGCACCGCCGAGGTCACCGCCCGCTTCACTCTCGACGCGCTGCCGGGCAAGCAGATGGCCATCGACGCGGATATGAACGCGGGGCTGATCGACGAGCAGGAGGCCCGCCGCCGCCGCCAGGCCATCGCCCGCGAGGCCGAGTTCTACGGGGCCATGGACGGCGCCGCGCGCTTCAATCAGCGGGATTCGCTGGCCACCATTCTGATTACCGCCATCAACATCGTCGCCGGGCTTTTGATCGGCACCTTGCAGCAGGGGATCGAGTTGGGCGAGGCGGCCCGCACCTACACCGTTCTGACGGTGGGCGACGGCCTGGTCACGCTGATCCCGTCGCTGTTGGTCTCGGTTGCCGGGGGCATCACGCTGACCCGGGCCAACTCGGCCGGGATGCTGGGCGGGGAGATTCAGCAGCAGCTGCTGGGCCGGCCGGCGACGCTTTACCTGGCCAGCCTGGTCTCGGCGGCCATGTGCCTGATTCCCGGGCTGCCCAAATTCGCATTTCTGACCGTGGCGGCGGCGCTCTTCTGGGGGGCGCGCCGAGTTTCGGCTCGCGTTCCAGCGGCTCCGCCGGCGGCCGAGGCGGCCACCGGCGAAAAGAAGAAGGCGGCCGATGCCCAGAGTTCGGATCTCGCTCAGTTGTTGCGTCTGGAGGATCTGACCCTGGAGATCGGCTTCCAGTTGATTCCGCTTGTGGACGAAAAGCAGGGCGGACAGTTGCTGAGCCGGGTCCGCTCCCTGCGCCGTCACCTCTCCGCGGAGATGGGTTTCCTGGTTCCGCCGGTGCATATCTCGGACAATCTGCGCCTGCGCCCGCGCGAGTACGTCTTCTCGCTGCGGGGCATGGAGATCGGCCGCTGGCAGACCGAGGGAGCGCTGCTGCTGGCCGTCTCCGGCGACCCGCGGCGGCGTCCGCTGGCCGGCAAGGAGGCCCGCGAGCCGGCCTTCGGGGTGCCCGCCATCTGGATCGCTCCGGCGCTCGAGGACCAGGCCGCGGCCGCCGGCTACTCGGTGGTGGACGCGGTCACCGTCGTCACCACCCATCTGGGAGAGCTGATCCGTCAACACGCCTGGGAGCTGTTGGGCAGGGCGGAGACCAAGCGGCTGCTGGATTCGCTCAACGACAGCCATCCCAAGCTGATGGAAGAGCTGGTGCCCAAGCTGCTGAGCCTGGGCGAGGTGGGCCGGGTGCTGGAGCAACTGCTGCGCGAGCGGGTCTCGATCCGCGACCTGGGAGCGATCCTCGAATCCTTGCTTGAAACCGCGGCGGTGAACAAGAGCGCCGTGGCGCTGGTCGAGGCGGCGCGCCAGTCGATGGGCAGGCGGCTGATCAAGCCGCTGCTCGACGGCGAAGGCCAGTTGCCGGTGCTCCTGCTCGACCCGGCGCTCGAGGAGGAGATTCTGAACACCCTCTCGCCGGAGGGCGGACAGCGGCTATTGGCCTCAAGCGGGGCGCCAGCCACGCCTCTGGTGCGCCGCCTCGCCGATTCTTTGAGGCAACTTATCGGCGGCGCCACGGCAGCGGCCCTGCCCGTGCTCCTTTGCCCCAGTCCGGCGCGTTATCACGTCAAGCGATGGCTGGAGCCGGTGCTGCCGCGGTTGGCGGTGGTGGCGGCGGCCGAGATTCCGCCCGAGATCCGGCTGCGTCCGGTGGGAACGGTGCGCTGAGGGCCTTGAAGGGGATTGGGAATAGGGGGAATGGGCATGGAGTCGGCGAGCGCGGCAGTCAATCCCGGGGCGGCGGGCAATCCAGCAACGGCGCGCCGCGGCGGGCGGGCGGGCGGCGGGTATCCGCCCCAGGCGGCGGCCACCCCGGTGCTAACCGACGAGCAGGAGCGGGTGCTGCTCGACCATCTGCCCATCGTGCGTTTTCTGGCCCGCCGCATTCACGAGCGGCTGCCCCAGCACGTGGACATCGAGGATTTGGTCTCGGCCGGGGTGGTGGGGCTGATGGACGCCTTCGCGAAATTCGACCCGACCAAGAAAGTCCAGTTCCGCTCCTACGCGCAGTTCCGCATCCGGGGCGCCATCCTGGACAGTCTGCGCACGTTGGACTGGAGTCCCAGGGAGCTGCGCCGCAAGGGACGCGCGGTGGAGGAGGCCATCCGGGCGCTGACCGCGCGCATGGGCCGGGCCCCGGGCGAGGGCGAGGTGGCGGCGGAGATGGCGCTGGGGCTGGAGGAGTACCAGCAGTTGCTGGGCGACCTGAAGGGCCTGGAGATCGGCACCTTGCACATGGAGCGCAACGAGGACTCGGGCGAGGAGGAGTTGGCCTACGTGCCCGGCCGGATTGAAGAGGACCCGCTCTTCCGCTGCCTGCGGGGCGAACTGGAGGAGCGGCTGTCGGAGGCCATCGCCGCGCTGCCGGACCGGGAGCGGCTGGTGATGAGCCTCTACTACTACGAGGAGATGACCATGCGCGAGATCGGCCTGGCGCTGGGGGTGGTCGAGTCCAGGGTCTCGCAGGTCCATGCCTCCGCTGTGGCGCATCTGCGCGCCACGCTCAAGGACCTGGCGGCGCGCGGCGTCTTCGACCGGCCCGGACGGAACAAGGGGCCGGAGCGGGCAAGGCGATGAAGTTGAGGGATCGGGGATCCCTGATCCCTGGTGGAAGGAATTGACCGATGGAAAAGACGCTCAAGCAGGATGAGATCGATGCCCTCTTTCAGGCGGCCCGGAGCTCGACGCCGGAGTCTCCGCAGGCCGAGGTGCGGGCGCGGGTGGTCCCTTACAACTTCTCCTCGGCGGGACAGATCTCGACCGATCAGTTGCGCGCCATCAGTATGCTGAACGACCTGTTCGCGCGCAACCTGACGCACAATCTGGCCGCCTGGCTGCGCACCCGCTTCCAGGTCAACCTGGTCTCCGCCGAGCAGATTCAGTTCAACGAATTCCTGCTGCGCATCCCGGAGATCAGCTACGTGGCCTCGGTGCGCCTGGAGCCGCTGGGCGCGCTCTCGGTGCTGCAACTGGACCTGGCTCTGGCCCCGCCCATCATCGACCTGCTTCTGGGCGGCGAGGGGCGGGACGGCCCGCTGCGCGAGCTGACCGACATTGAAGAGTCCATCCTGGCCTCGGTGGTGGAGATCGTCTGCCGCGAGCTGACCGCGGCCTGGCAGCCGGTGGGGTTGAGTTTCAGCTTCGAGCGCCGCCAGATGCAGACCCAGGTGGCGCGCATCATGTCGGTGACCGAGAAGACTCTCTGCCTGAGCTTCGAGATACGGATGCCGCACAGTTCGGGACTGCTCAACCTGGCCTTCCCGGCGGTGGTGGCCAACACCATTCTGCGCCGCCTGACCTCGGACTGGGGCCGGCGCCGTCGCCACGCCGTCGAGACCAGGGCGCGCATGGAGGCCGCCGCCCGCCGCATTCGCTTCGGAGGCAGCCTGCAACTGCCCACCGTGCGGCTGGCGGCCAGCGCCGTGGAGAACCTGGAGCCGGGCACGGTGTTGCGTCTCGATATGCCCGCCAACGCACTGCCCGAGTGGAGGGTGGGAGGCCAATCTCTCTGCCAGGCCCAGCCCATCCGCCAGGGCCCCTACCGCGCGGCGCGCATCGCCCGCCGGATCGATGAGGCTGAATTGTGAAGACCTATCTCGATTGCTGGATCGGCGCGGCCACCGCGCTCTTCTCCCAGGCGCTGGCCGGCGAGCCGGAGTTGAGCGAGTCTCTGCCCAAGCCGCTCGAGGCCGGCGCCTTCGCCTTTGCCGCCACCATCGCCGGAGACGAGCAGGGGCGCTTCGCGGTGGTTCTCGACCCCGCGCTGCTGGACGCGCCGTTGCTGGGAGAGGGAATGGACCAGAAGGCCGGCTGGACCGAGTTGCTGCGCGAGGTGGCCGAGGCCGCGGTTGGAGAGCTGCTGGCCAAGACAGGAAAGAAGTGCCGGGTGGAGAGCTTCGAGGAGATCGCCGGGGAGAGCAAGGTATCGAGCGCCTTCCAGTTGAAGTCCGGCGACCGCTCCTGGACGATCCTGGTGCGCGACGAGGTGCGCGCCCCCAAGCCGACCGCCAAACCGGCCGTCCCGGCCACTCCGCCGCCGGTCGCCGCCGCGCCACCCCTCAATCCGGTCCCCCTGAATCCAGGCATCGAACTGTTGCTCGACATCGAACTCGAGGCCACCCTTCGCTTCGGCTGCCGGGAGATGCCGCTGGGCGAACTTCTCGACTTGGGGCCGGGGGATGTGGTGCAACTGGACCGCCATGTGGCCGACCCGGTGGATATGATTGTCGGCGACAAGATCGTGGCCCGCGGCGAGGTGGTGCTGGTGAACGGCAACTTCGGCCTGCGGGTGACCGAGGTGGCCGCGCCCAGGAAGCGGCTGGAGAGCATACGATGCCTGTTCTGAACCGAAGGTTTTCCCCGCCGCGAGCGGTCGCCGGGTGGGAACCGGCCTTGGCCGACGGTTCGCCGGCGGGGCGCGGCGCGGAGCGCGGGGGGCCGGGATTCTTCGAGACCTGCGCCAACCCCGGCTGTCGCTCCGGCTGGCTGCATCTGTGGCGGGGCCGCTCCGCGCCGGTCTTCGAGGGCGGGTGGAGCTGCTCGGCCGGCTGCACCGCGGCGCGCCTGCGGGTCGCGGTCGCCCGCGAGATGGAAGCGCGCGGAAGCGCCTTCGACGGCCACCGTCACCGGATTCCGCTCGGTCTGGCGATGCTGGAGCAGGGCTGGATCACGGCAGCGCAACTGCGCCAGGCGCTGGAGGCCCAGAGGGTGGCCGGAGCCGGGCGGCTGGGCGACTGGCTGGTGCGCCAGCAGGGGGTGAGCGAACAGTTGGTGACCAGGGCTCTGGGCTTGCAGTGGAGCTGTCCGGTGCTGCCTTTGGAGTTTCACGACTCCGAGGCGCTGACCGTTCTGCTGCCGCGGCTGTTTGTGGACGCCTTCGGCGCGCTGCCCCTGCGGGTGGCGGCCGGCAAGCTGCTCTATATAGGTTTCGAGGATCGGCTGGACCCGGTCCTGACCCTGTCCGTCGCGCGTATGACGGGGCTGAGGGTGGAGAGCGGGCTGGTGCGGGGATCGCTGTTCCGGGCGGCGCACACGCGGATGCTGAAAGCCGTCTTTCCCGCGGTGGAGTTGATCGAGGCCGCCTCCGAGCCGGCCATGGTTCATGCGCTGACCCGGGCCATCGAGCGGGAGCGTCCGGTCGAGTCCAGGCTGGTCAGGGTGCACGACTGCCTGTGGCTGCGCCTCTGGCAACGGCCGCAGGCGGGCGCCGTGCCGGAGCGCGATGCGGTTCGCGACCTGATCTGCTCGATCGGAGCGGGCTGAGGGGGCGGGAGCCGGGAAGCGGAAAACTTCTCTCATGGATTGAGAGGAAGGGCCGATAGACAACCAAGATGAGGAGTCCGGCATGAGTGAAGTTCGAGCCTTGATCGTCGACGATTCCACGGTGATGCGAAAGATTGTGGAGCGCGCGCTTCGTCAGGCGGGCCTGGACCCGCTGGTGGTGCATGAAGCCGGCAGCGGCACGGAGGGATTGGACCTGTTGAAGGCCAAACAGGTGGACTTGATTCTTTCCGATATCAATATGCCCTCGATGGATGGACTGGAGTTTCTGCGTCAGGTCCGGGCCCAGAATCTGGCTCCCGGCGTTCCCGTGGTGATGATTACCACCGAATCGAGCGAGGAGCACGTCAAGCAGGCGATTCTGGCCGGAGCGCAAGGCTACATTCGCAAGCCGTTCACGGCCGAACAGGTAAAGGAGCGGGTGCTGCCGTTGCTGAATGCGGCGTAGCCGGGAGGAGCGACGTGCCTTTGAACGGAGTGAGAACAGCCGCCATCGCGCGAGCGCGGGGGGGCGGCATCAAGGAAATGGAGCGGGTGATGGCGCTATCGTTGCGGGCGAACGTGCATCAGGTCAGCGATCCGAAGAACCTGGATGCGAGCGTGGACGAGGTCTTTCAATTGATGCTGGGGGTCGAATGCCGGCGCGATCCGGGGCCGATCGAGAGCGAACCGGAATCGGTGACCGCGGTGGTCGGATTTGGCGGGCTATTGAGCGGGGCCTGCGTCTTCAAGAGCGGAAGTTCGGCGGCCATCAAGATCGCCGCGCATATGACCGGCATGGAGTTTGCGGAGATAGACGACACCGTCAAGGACGGGATCGGCGAGATCTGCAATATGCTGGCCGGAGCGTGGAAGGGCAAGGTGCCGGACCTGGCGGCCAACTGCGGGCTTTCGGTTCCGGCCGTCATCACCGGGCGGGATTACAACCTGCACGTCCAGGCGCCGGAGTTCAAGCTGCATCATGCCTATCGCTTCGAGGATACCGGCTTCGAGGTCACCATCATCTGCGACGGGCTGCAATGAGACCAACCGCGCGAAGGCCGCAGAGGTTGTCCACCCGGCTTCGGCGCGGATATTACCGAAGATGAAGCAAGGCCGGAGGGAGGAAATGGCTCAGTCCATGGATAAGCGTCTGCAAATCCGTCGATAGGGCCTCGCCAGCCGAATCGGCGAACTTCCCGGATGTTTTGGACATGACCTCGCCGGCAAACTTCTTGAAGAATTGACAGCCGGCTTGCAGACGCGACTTATCGGGATCGGGCTTCCGCAACTCGGCGATGGCCGATTGCGATGTTTCTTTGAACCGCTCTTCCTCAGCCGAATCCAATCCGATCGCGGGGATACGATTCATCGTCTTCTCCAAAAGAGCGATCAGTTCTTTGGAACCGTTCGATTGCTGATGGACCTCCGTCTTTGCGTCATCGCCCGTCTGATTCACCAAAGAAAAAGACCCGGAGATGTTTCCGAAGTTCTGCACCATCGGCTTGTTTTCCGAAGCCACGCTGAGCACTCCTTTGAACAACTTACCGGACGATAGAAGAGTTTCAATGTATTCCTTTTCAATTTGAAGTCTTAAATTTTCATCGCGGAGAACATGAAGTTGCGCCTCATGCGCCTCCTGGAGAGAGGCTTCGATCCTGCGGGCGGTTTCAGGGTCGGCGTCGCCGAGGCTGATGCGGATTTTGGCCCCGCCGCCGCTCTCCTCCAGCGATTTCACGCGCAGCGATTGACCGGGATGCAGCGAGGCCACATATTGCAGCAGCGCGGGCAGGGTGTTCAATTCGAAGGTGGAGACGCCGCCGGGATAAACGAGTTCGATACAGGTCTGCTCGGAGTGGATGCGCTCGAACTCGCCGGGCGCGTAATGCGTGGCGCGCGCGGGTTGCTTCGATTCCCGATCCTCCCACCACGCTTCCCGATCCCAATAGACGTATTCGCAGATCGCGTTCTTGATGGACCAGCCCGCCCGCTGGGTCTCCCATAAGCAGGCGCCGGTGAGCGTGGCGCCGTCCAGACTTGCGTTCTGAAGACAACAATTCGATAAGTTCGCTCTCGATAGATTGGCTCCGCTCAGGTTCGCCTTGAACAGGTGCGCCTCGCCCAAGTTCGTTCCGCTCAGGTATGCCTTGTTGAGGTTCGCCTCGCTCAGGTTTGCCTTGAACAGATTCGCCTCGTGAGAAATCGCGTCGCTCAGGTTCGCTTCGCCCAGATTCGCATGGCGCAGGTTCGCATGGCTTAGATACGCTCGGCACAGGTTCGCCTCGCTCAGGTAGGCCTCGTCCAAGTTCGTCCCGCGCAGGTTGGCATCGAATAGGTCCGCATTGCTCAGGCATGCCTTGCTGAGGTTCGCTCCACTCAGGTTCGCTTCGCTCAGGTTCGCTCCGCCCAGGTTCGCCTTGAACAGGCTCGCCTCGCCCAGATTCGCTTCGCTCAGGTCCGCCTCGCCCAGGTTCGTCTCGCTCAGATTCGCTTTGCTCAGGTTCCTCCCGCGCAGGTTCTCCTTGATCAGGTCCACCCCGCTCAGGTCCGGCAGTTGATCGCCTAAAGATGACCTGAAGCTGTTCCAGCTTTCGCTTCCTTTGCCAAGCGCTTTGAGATGTTCGGGATTCGCCATACGAGCAGGGTAGCAGGCAAAGACGCTTTGTCCAGCGGGAGATGAGTGCATCGCGCGGTTTTTTGCGTGGGCAGGGCGGGCGGCGTGAGGGGCGATTGCGGCGCGCGGCCGGCGCAATTCTAATCTCGCTCTAATCTCTTCTCCTCTCCTCCGGTCGTCCAACTGCAACGCCAGGGTTGCGGCGGGAGGGCCCTCGATGGACAGTGGATATTACGCGGCCTTGACTGGCTTGGTGGCGCGCACTCAGGCTCTGGATACGGCGGCGGCCAACCTGGCCAACGCGCAGACCCCGGGCTACCGCGCCGAGCGCGAGTACTTCCGCTCGGTGCTGTTGGGGCCTGACGCCTTCGATTCGCAGTTGGGGCGCACGGTGAACAACTACGGTCTGTTGGGCGGCGATCGGCTCAACATGGCCCAGGGCGCGATTCAGCTGACCGGAAATCCGCTCGATCTGGCCATCCAGGGAGAGGGTTTCTTTCAAATTCAGGCCGCCAACGGTCTGCGCTACACCCGCGACGGCGGATTCCACCGCGCCCCCAATGGAAGGCTGGTCACTGCCGCCGGGGAACCGGTGCTGACGGCCGCCGGCCAGACGATTCTCGTGCCCCCGGGCGAGGTGACGGTGGGCGCCAACGGTGTGCTCTCGGCGGCCGGCGGGGTGGTGGCCACCGTGGGGGTAGTGACCTTTCCTGCCGAGGATGCGATGATCCCGGAGGGCGCCAACCGCTACATCGCTCCCGATGACGCAATTCCGTCGCCTTCAAAGACCGCGACGGTTCGACAAGGGGCCATCGAAGCCGCCAACCAGGATGTGATTCAGGGTTCCTTGGACCTGATGGTCATGCAGCGCCAGGCGGAGATGATGCAGCGGGCGCTGACCGTCTTCCACACCGAGTTCAACAAGACCGCCGTCGAGGATTTGCCGCGAGTGTGAAGAACAGTTGTCAGTTGCCAGTTCTCAGTCGTCAGTCACAAAGCCCGGGCTTTTACTGAGAACTGACAACTGGGAACCGGGAACCGGGAACTGTTCTCCGAAGGAGCAGAGATGATTCGAGCCTTGTACACCGCCGCCAGCGGCATGAGCGCGCAGCAGATGAATCTGGATACGATCGCCAACAATCTGGCCAACTCCTCGACCACCGGCTTTCGCCAGTTGAGCCTCGAGTTTCAGGACATGGTCTACCAAAATCTGGTCACGCCGGGGGCGGCGCAGAGCCAGTCCACGGTCTCGGCCGGCTTGCAGATCGGCCTGGGCACCAAGCCGGCGGCCACCGAGGTCATCATGACCCAGGGATCGCTGAATCAGACCTCGAATCCTCTCGATGTGGCCATCGAGGGCAGCGGATTCTTCCAGGTGCAGCGCCCCGACGGGTCGATCGCCTATACCCGGGCCGGACAGTTCCAGTTGAATAGCCAGGGAACGCTAGTGACCACCGACGGCGATCCGGTCATACCCACCATCACCATTCCCGCCAATGCCACGGCGGTAACCATCACTCAGTACGGGGTGGTGAACGCGACCCTGCCGGGGCAGCAGAACCCCTCGCAACTGGGCCAGCTTCAATTGGCCACCTTCCCCAATCCGGGAGGGCTCCAGAGCATGGGGTCGAATCTGCTCCAGGCGACGCTCAACTCCGGCGACCCGGTGCTGGGCAATCCCGGAGGAACCGAGGGGCTGGGGACGCTGCAACAGGGATATCTGGAGAACTCGAATGTGGACGTGGTGACCATGTTCGTGCAGATGGTGCTGGCCCAGCGGGCCTACGAATCGAACTCCAAGGTGATCAAGGCGGCCGACGATATGTACTCTCAGGTCAACAATATGACACACTGAACGTGAAGTTTCCGATGAGGCGCTGAAGCGGGGAGGATGGAATGGGCCGGAAGAGATCGAGCGAAAGGCGAATTGCGACGAGCATCGCGCTGGAGGTGGGTGCGCTGGTTCTGACGGCGTCTCTGGCCATCGGCGAACGGTCGGTGGCGGAGCAACCGGCAATTGCCGGCGCTTCCGGTTCTCTTCCATCTCTCTCCTCGGATTCGGTCAGGCTCCAGGGCCTGACGCCCGGCGAGATCGTCCGCGAGATCGACGATCCGCGCACCGGAGACCGCTGGCTGCTGGTGCGCGACGGCGACCACCCAGGCGGACCGGGAAAGCTCTTGTTGGTCGCCGGTTCAGAGAGCGGCGAGATATCCGGAGATCGCCCCAATCAAAGCCTTCCCGACGGCGCTCCGAACTCGCCGGCGGTTCCCGCTCCGCCCCGTCCCGCGATTCGCGCCGGAGACCGGCTGTCCGTCGAGGAGCGCACGGCGGTTGTAGATGCGACGCTGGAGGCGGTGGCGCTGGGGCCGGCGCTTCCCGGCGCCTCGTTCGAGCTGAGGCTGAAGATTGGCGGCAAGGTTGTGCGCGGAGTGGCGCTGGGGCCTGGCCGCGCCCGCTTGACGGCGGAGAACGGGGCTAGGCGATGAAGTTGAAATCCCTGGTGTCGGCGGTTTTGGCGGGGGCGGTGGCGCTGGGATCGACGGCGCCCGCGGCGGCGATCCTCAACAAGCAAAAACCGCCCGCGGGAGCCGCCAAGAGCACTCCCCCGGAGGCCGCTCTGCGCGCCTACATCGAGCGGGTGCGGGCGCAACAGGCCGCCGAGGTGCGGACCGTGGGTTCGATCTGGACGCCCGAAGGCCGGTTGGTGCGCCTGGGCACCGATGCCAAGGCGGTGCGGCTGCACGATGTGGTCTCGGTCGTGGTCTCCGAAAGTCTGGCCGCCTCGACCGCCGGACAGGTGAAGAACTCGCGCGCCTCGAACGCGAGTTCCGGTCTGAGCGGACTTTTTGGCGCGCTCAAGGCTTCGAACAGTATGCAGAATCTGCTTGGCGCGACCGCCGCCTCCGGGCTGACGGCGCAGGGCCAGAGCACCACCAATTCCAGTCTGGCCACGACCTTCGGCGCCGAGGTGGTGGACGTGCTGCCCAATGGAATGCTGGTGGTGCAGGCGACCCGCCAGTTGACTTTCTCGCAGCAGACGCAACTTATCAAGCTGCGCGGGCTGGTGCGTCCCGAGGACGTGAGTTCGCAGAACGAGGTCCAGTCGACGGCCATGACCGATCTGGAACTGGAAGTGACGGGCAAGGGCATCGTCAACGACTCGACTTACCGGCAAAACCCGCTGGTGCGCTTCGTCGAGAAGCTGCTGGTGTTCTAAAAGCAGCTTCTAGCCTCTAGCTTCTAGCTGGTTCGGCGTGGAGACGGGCGGGATTGGATGAGCTAATAGCTAATAGCTAGAAGCTAGAAGCTAAAAGCTGCTTGCGAAACGGAGATCGGCCATGCGGTTGGCGGACGAGAGAACGGAAAGGCGAGGGAGGGGAAAGTTCCGGCGGTGGGTTGCGCCGGCTTTGGCTTTGACGCTTTCGGCGGCGCCGGTCGAGAGCTATGCCGGGGCGGCTCCGCAGTTGGCGCGGGTCAAGGACGTGGCTACCATCGAGGGGATTCGGGACAATCAACTGGTCGGCTATGGACTTGTGGTGGGATTGCGCGGCACCGGCGACAGTTCGCAGACCGTCTTTCCCGCGCAGACCTTGCTCTCCGCCCTGGAGCGGATGGGGATCACAGTGCCCCAAACCGGGGCCAACAGCGCCAGCAACATGCAGGTGAAGAACATGGCCGCGGTCTTTGTGGTGGCCACGCTGCCGCCCTTCAGCCGTCCCGGATACAAGGTCGATATTACCGCCTCCTCGGCCGGCGATGCGCGTTCGCTCGAAGGCGGCATTCTGCTGATGACCCCGCTTTACGGACCCGACGGCCAGATCTACGCGCAGGCCCAGGGGGCGCTGGTGCTGGGCGGCTATATGGCGACCGCGGGGGGCAACAGCCGTCAGCTCAACCACCCAACCACCGCGCGGATACCGGGTGGGGCGCTGGTGGAGCGGCCGGTGCCCTTCGATTTGAAGCAGATGCGCACGGTGAGCGTGGTGCTGAACGACGCCGACTTCCACACCGCCGAGCGCATGGCCGCAGCCATCGATCAGGCTCTGGGAGCGGCGCGGACGCACGCCGTCGACAGCCGGCGCGTGGAGGTTTCCACCTCGCCGGAGGAGGACATTGCGGCGCTTCTGGACCGGGTGGAAGCGGTCGAAGTCGAGGTCTTTCCCCGCGCCAGGGTGGTGGTGAACGAGCGCACCGGGACGGTGGTGATCGGGGGCACGGTTCGCCTGCAGCCGGTTTCGATTCTGCATGGCGGATTGTCGGTCAACGTGCTCTCTCAGGTGGAGGTCTCGCAGCCTGGCCCACTCTCCGCGGGGTCGACGCAAGTGGTGCAACAGACCAGCGTACAGGCGGTCGACAAGCCGGTGAACAGGATCGATCTGAAAGAGGGCGCGACGGTCGAGGATTTGGTCCAGGAATTGCAGCGTACTGGAGCGGGCGCGCGGGACGTAATCTCCATCCTGCAAGCCATGAAGGAGGCCGGCGCACTCGAAGCCGACCTGGAGGTATTGTGAGGTGCTTCGATGGGTGCTTTGACGGTGCAGATGGCGGCGGCAACGGGGGGGGCGAGTCTTCCCGACGCGCCCCAGCCCCGTTTGGTTAAGGCGGCGCATGAGTTCGAGGCGCAGATGATGAAGGAACTCTTAAAGCCGATGACCGCGGCGAATGCGCTGACCGGGGAGGACGACGACTCCGGCTCAGGCTCGGGCGGGGCGCTGGGGGAGTTCGCCTCGGAGGCTCTGGGACGCGCTCTGAGCGAGCGGGGCGGCTTCGGGCTGGCCGATAAAATTGTGCGCGACCTCTCCCATCCAGGTAACCGGAAGGTAACCGGCTCGGTCACCGCCAATCCAACCGGAAATACCGTCATGAAGTCTCTTGAATGACTAGAGTGACAGGCAGGAAGGCCGATAGAGCCAGCAAGGAGCTTTTACGATGGACATTCGCAGCAGTCTCGATGGATTGAAGTCGCTTTTGGGAACGGCCCCGGCCGCCCCGCCACAGCCGCCCAAGAGCGGCGCGACGGTGAGCGGATCGGCATTCAGCAGCGACCGGGCGACCTTGAGCAGCGTCGGGAGCGAGGTCGCCTCGACCGTCACCGACTCCGATGTGCGCACCGACAAGGTTGCCGGCATTCAGGCGGCGCTGGCGGCGGGGAGCTACAACGTCTCCGCTTCGGCGGTGGCCTCGAAGGTGGTGGATTCGATGCTGGGGGGCGGCGAGTAAACCGGAACGCGGTCCTCTCCAGCCGCTCGACCGGAGAGCTGGAAACGATAGCCGCCCGGTGTGCGGCGGCCGAGAAGTGGGGCGCGGAAAGAACGCGAGGTTGATTTGAATGGAAGCCAGTTTGGCGGCGACGAAAGGCAATCGGGCCATGCGGCGGGCTGGGCAGAGCCGGGTGCATCCGGAGATGAAGGAGTTGGTCGTAGAGGCCGCGGGGGCGCTGGCCCGCCTGGATGCCAACCGGCTGGAGGAACTGGCCTTCTCGTGTCAAGCCCTGAACCGCGATCTGTCCGCCCATCTGCCCACGGCGGATGCGGAGGAACGCGCGGCGCTGGTCCGTGAAGCCAGGGAGGCCGCGCGGGATATGGCGGTCTTCGCCCGAGTTCTGGAGGCGACGCGAGCCAATCTGAATGTGATGAACCGTTTGCGGCAACTGCGTGAAAGCCCTCTGGAGTACGGCGCGGCGCAGGCGCAGGGCGATGAATCGAGATGGGCGCGGGCGGAGAGAGTGTATGGGGACAATTAGCTCCGCATTCAGCATCACCGCGGGGGCCTTGGACGCCGATCAGGAGGCCCTGAACATCGTAGCCAACAATGTGGCCAACGCCAACACCCCCGGCTATACGCGGGAAGTTCCCAACTGGCAGGAGAATCCGCCGGTCCTTATCAATGGAATCGCCAATGGCGATGGGGTTGCGCAGACCGGTCCCACCTCAGTGCGGGATCGTGTGCTCACCGAGCGGCTGGACCAGCAGCAGCAGTTGGCTTCGGCATCCGGTACGCGGCTGACGGCGCTCAATACGCTTCAAGCCCTTTTCACGCCCGATTCGGGATCTTCCAGTTCGACAGCGGGAGACATCGGCAGCGACCTGACCGGATTTTTCAACTCTTTCTCGTCGTTGGAGGCCAATCCCACCGACAATGCGCTCCGGCAGCAGGTTCTTTCCTCGGCATCGACGCTGGCCAGCGACGTATCCAATGCCGCAAGCAGCCTCAACTCCCAGAGGACGGCTTTGGACGAGGAGGCGAGCGGGGTCACCAGCCAGGTGAATGCGCTGACCAGCGCCATCGCTCAGGTGAACCGGCAGATTACGACCATCTCGCCCAACGCCGACGCTGGAACCCTGGAGGACGAGCGCCAGCAGGATCTGAGCCGGCTTTCGCAGTTGATTGGGATCAATCAGATTACGACCGAGAACAACGGTCTATCGATTGCGACCACCGGCGGTCAGTTGCTGGTCTCCGGATCGTCGAGCTTTCAGATGACATCCGGCCCGGTTGACGGCATCACGCACTTCTTTGTGGGAACGGTGGACGCGACCTCGCAGTTGGCCGCGGGCGGCGGCCAGTTGGGCGGTTACCTCACGGCGCGCGATCAGGATATTCCCAGCGTTCTTTCCTCGCTCGATCAACTGGCCTACAACGTCTCGACGAGCGTGAACGCGCTGAACAATGCGGGGACCGATCTCGACGGAAACACGGGCACAACCGCCGACCCTCTCAATATCTTCAACCAACCTACAACGGCGGCCGGCAGCGCGGCCAACATGAGCGTGGCGATGACCGATCCCAACCGGGTCGCCGCCGCCGCGCTGGGAAAGGGAACGGGCGACAACTCCAATGCGACGGCGATGGCCGATCTGGCCAATCAAGGCATCGTCGACGGCCAGACGCCGACCGATTTCTATTCGAGTCTTGTCTCCGATCTCGGTTCGACGGTCTCCGAGGTGGAAACCGAGAACACGGCGCAGAACGCCTCCGTGACCCAGTTGCAGACGCAGAACAATGCGCTCTCCGAGGTCAGCCTCGACGACGAAGCATCTTCGATGACCACCTTCGAGCGCAGCTATCAAGCGGCATCGCAGGTGTTCACCATGCTCAATACGGTCATAGGATCGGCAATCAACCTGGGAGAATCGACGGCCGTGACTTAGCGCGCAACTGGCCGCGCATGCGCGGCGGCGGCAGGACGTGAACTGTTCGGGCGGGTGGAGGAGTCAGGATGCGGGTGGATCCGAGTTACATTGCAAATCTGGCCGGTTCGATAGATCAGTCCCAGGCCACGGAGCAACAGTTGTCGTCCGAACTTTCGAGCGGCGTGGGCATCACGTCCCTGGGCCAGAATCCGGTGGCTTCCGGGCAGAACGTGCTGTTGCTCAACCAGATTCAACAGGACGACTCGTTCACGCAAAGCTCGAATCTGGTCACCGGCCAGTTGCAGGTGGCCGATTCGACTCTGGGCAGCGTGGTCACGCAGCTTACCTCGGCGCTTTCGCTGGCCACCAGCGCCAACAACGGCACCATGAACTCTAGCGACGTTCAGTCGATCGGCAGTCAGATATCCGGCATTCTCGACGAGGTAACCTCGCTGGCCAACACCGCATATCAGGGACAATACATCTTCGCCGGCGGCAAGACATCCACCTCTCCGTTCACCACCACGACCAGCGGTTCGCCCAGCGTCACCACTTATAACGGCGACGAAGACGTGGATTATCTGGAGACGCCCAACGGACAGAAAATTCAGTTGAACGTTCCAGGGAGCCGGATATTTCTCGGCGACGGCGCGAACAGCGTCTTCGGCGCGCTGAACAGCTTGGTGGGCGATTACTCGACCGGCACGGTCGATACCGACAAAGCGGTGAGCGACACCGAGGCGTTGAACACGGCGCTGAACTACGTCTCGCAGCAGCGCGTGACCATCGACAACTCCATGACGCAACTTACTGCCGCCTCCGAGTCTGTGACCGACAATCAGACGCAGTTGACCACCGCCCAGACCGACCTGATGCAGGCCGACATTCCTTCCATCTCCACGCAGCTTTCCCTCACCGAAACCCAGCAAACGGCGCTCGAGGATGTTATCGCGCAACTCGATTCGACTTCCAACAACCTATTCAGCAAGCTGCAATAAGCGCGGAGAGCGAGTTGCGGAGTTGGCATGAGTTTGGCTCCCCGCCCTCGCCGCGTCTTTGTCCTTGCGGCTTGAGCGATATTTCGAAGTATCGAGTTCTCTCAGCCGCTGGCCGCGGGCGGCTTGGTTTGTGGCAGGTGGCAGGCCTTCCATCAGGTGTTCTACACTCAATCAAGAGGACTAGCTTTGCTTGCTTCGCTCAGATTTCTCTGGAATGCGACGCGCGGCCATCGTCTGGCGCCGTGGCGTAGCGAGTTTCTGCGCTGGCGCGTCGAGACTTACTCCGGCAAGCGGGCGGAGACCCTCACGGCCAAAGACATCATGGCCTTTCTCTGGACTTCCCGGTGGGAACTATTGGGATTCCTCGCCTGGATCGGGCGCTTGGATAGGGAAGTGCGCAAGCAGGCGTGAGGATTGCGGCCGCTTGCTCCGGAGTGCTTTCGCAAATGAGATTTGCCCCCGTCGCCGCTCATGCATTTTAGTCGCAGTTACTATAAACTGCCCCCCCCCGGGCTCTGCCGGGGCGACAGTCGAAGTTTGACAAGTCCAGGCGTCCATCCCGGAAACTCCAAACGGGAGCCGGCAAAGCACAGATAAGGAGTTTCAGGATGGACGAGTATGACACGTCGCGCTCAATCTCGAAGTGCAACAAATCCATGTGGGATGATGTTGCATGGGGAATCGTTATCAGCATTTGAGTTTATCTGAGCGGGTTACACTCAGGCTCAGTTGGAGTCGGGCTTCAGGGGGGCCATTGCCGCCGCCTTGAAGCGGAGCGCCTCGACCCTTAGCTCAAATACTGTTCACTTTGCACTGATTTTGCGGCATTCTGTTTTAGACGGAAAGCCACGATGGCGCGCTCGGTTGCGGAACTTCCTCCAGTCGCGGGCAGAGTTGGGCGCACGGTCGTGGCATCGCCCAGCTCGGCGGCCTGCGAGGTAACTACTCTGATCGTGCCAGATTCCATGTCCACCGCGTGTTCGGCCTTGTGGGTCAGACGCATACCGTGTTGTTAAGAAGTCGTGCAACTGCGCAGAGGCTCCATAGGCCTTTGAAAAATTGGGTAGTATCCAAGCCGAGGATGGACTGGGCTGTGTACCGCATACGCCTATGGGCACCCCAGGTCCAACCCTTTGGACCTGGGGTTTGCCGCGGTCATTCCATTCGGAAACGAATCGCGGTCGTCTATTCAGTTCGCGCTCAACGCGCTTTCGGTCCCGCCGCCCTCACCTCTTCCGGCGCCTCGAACTTGGCGAAGTTAGCCTCGAAGCGCGCAGCCAGCTCCGCGGCCTGACGGTCGTAAGCGTCCTTGTCCGCCCAGGCGTTGCGCGGGTTCAGTATCTCCGAAGGAACGCCGGGGCAACTTACTGGAATTTGCAGTCCGAAGGCGTCTTCCGCGACAAACTCCACGCCATCCAGCAGCCCGTTGAGCGCCGCGCTCACCAGCGCCCGCGAGTGCTTGATGCTCATTCTGCCGCCCACGCCGAATTTGCCCCCCGACCAGCCTGTGTTCACCAGCCAGCAAGCGGCCTTGTGCTCCTTGAGCCGCCGTCCCAGCATCTCCGCATAAACGCGCGGCGCCAGCGGCAAAAACGGCGCGCCAAAGCCCGCCGAAAACTCCGGCACCGGGTCACGGCCCATCCCCGCCTCGGTCCCCGCCAGCTTGGCTGTGTAGCCGGAGAGGAAGTGGTACATCGCCTGCTCCGCCGTCAGCCGCGCGATCGGCGGCAGCACTCCAAAGGCGTCCGCCGCCAAGAACATCACGTTCCGCGGATGCCCGGCAATGCCCGGAACCACTGCATTTTCAATGAAGTTTACCGGATAAGCCGCGCGCGTATTCTCGGTCAGCGAAAGGTCCGCGTAGTTCGGCAGCCCGGTTGCCGCATCCAGAATTACATTCTCCAACACCGATCCGTAGCGGATCGCGCGGTAGATCTGCGGCTCCTTCTCCTCGCTCAGGTCCGCGCACTTCGCGTAGCAGCCGCCCTCGAAGTTGAATATCCCCGCCGGCCCCCAGCCATGCTCATCGTCGCCGATCAGCCGCCGCGCCGGGTCCGCCGAAAGCGTCGTCTTGCCCGTCCCAGACAGCCCGAAGAACAGCGCCGTGACCCCATCCGCGCCCACGTTGGCCGAGCAGTGCATCGGCAGCACATCCCGCCCCGGAACCAGGAAGTTCATGATTCCAAAGACCGACTTCTTCATCTCCCCGGCGTACTTGGTGCCGCCGATCAGCACTATCTTGCGCGTGAAATCCGCCAGGATAAACGCTTTCGACCGCGTCCCGTCCCGCTCCGGCACCGCCTCAAACTCCGGCGCCGCAATCACCGTGAACTCCGGCGAGTGGCCGGCCAGCTCCCCCGCCTCCGGCCGCACCAACAGTTGCCGAACGAATAGCGCGTGCCATGCGTACTCGGCAATCACCCGAACGGGCAGCCGGTAAGCCGGATCGGCCCCACTGTAAAGGTCCTGTACAAAAAGTTCGCGTCCGCTCAGGTGCTCTGTGACCCGCTCCAGCAGCGCCTCGAAGCGCTCCGGCGCAAACGGCGCATTCACCTTGCCCCAATCGACGGACGCATGGGTCGTCTCGTCGTCCACAATGAACTTGTCCTTGGGACTTCGCCCGGTGCGGTCCCCGGTGTAAGCCACCAGCGCGCCATTGGCGGCCTTGCGCGCCTCCCCGCGCTCCAGAGCGATTTCAATCAGGTGGTCGACCGACAGGTTGGCCCGCACACGCGGACCCTCCGCCAGCGCGCGCACCGCATCGGCAATCGTCACATCGGTAGTCGATAGGTTCCCCATGCACAGAACTCCTTCGCGTGAATTTTCGGATAAAAAATTTAGAGTCTCTACATTTTGACACGAACTTAGCCCCCCGCGTTGGTGTTCCACATCACACGAATTCGCCCCGCGCTCCAGAATTCGCGCCGCAAACCATATCGCGGCTACAGATGATTTTGCTACTCTCTGATATACGCAATGTCCATCCCGCTGGCTGACAGCACGTCGAACTTCCTCCGCGCCTATCTCCGCGAGGTGAAGACCACCCATAGCGAAATCGGAAAGCGCGAGCGATTCAGTTCGCTCTTGGGAACGCTCTTTCCGAACACCCGTGAAGTCGGCATCTACGCCCGAGGCGCGGAGACCTCGCTGCGCATCAAAACCCCGGACAAGGACAAAAGAGGAAGAGCGGATACCATCTATGGTTCCGCGGTCGTCGAGTTCGAGAAGAACCTCAACCAAACCCTCTCCGAGGCCGAACGCTAACTCCGCGAGTATGTCACAGGCATCTGGCAGAGCGAGCCTTTATCGCGGCGCAACCTTGATGCCGTGGCCACCGACGGCGTTCGTTGGCGAATCTACCGCCCCGTCTTGCCGGAAGACGCGGAACTGATCCCGGAGAACATTGTCCTCGAACTCCGCCGAGAAATCCCCCTCAAAGAAGAAACCCTCAACGACTTCTACCGATGGCTCAATCTGTTCCTCTTCCGGCCCGCGCGGCTTGAACCCACCTCCGAAGCCATACGGGAAGACTTTGGCGCCTGGAGCCATCTTTTTCATGAGGGTCTGGCTGCCCTGCGCCGTGCATGGGTCGCGTCCCGTGAAGCCAGCGAAGCCCGATTGGCCTTCGATACCTGGCAAAGTTACCTCACCGTTACCTATGGCAAGTTGAGCGAGTCCGACAAGTTGAAACGAGACAGGGAGACGGGCGAGGAAGTCTCCGAGATGGACGAACTGTTCCTGCGCCACACCTGGCTTGTAAGCGTTTCCCGCCTGATGGTATGGGCATCACTCTCCGGCGGAGAGACCGGCGGAACGCTGCGCCAGGCGGCGCAAGATATTTTTTCCGGAAGCTACTTTGAATCCAAGCGTCTGGCCAATCTTGCCGATGAGGATTTCTTTCATTGGATTCGAGCTGCGAAAGCCGAGCAGATTCTCGCCCCGGTATGGGAGCGCGTTCTTGACATCTTGCTTACCTACGATTTGTTCCGTATCCGCGAAGACGTTTTGAAAGGCGTTTACCAGCAACTTATTGACCCCAAGGACCGCCATGATCTCGGCGAGTATTACACTCCCGATTGGCTCTGCGAACGCATTGTCGCCGAGATGCTGCCGGAGGAAGGCTATAAGTCGGTTCTCGACCCAAGCTGCGGTTCGGGAAGTTTTTTGCGGGCTTCCGTCAGCCACTTCCTCAGTCACAACACCGCCGGAACGCCTCATGACCGGCTCCGCCAGATTCTGGCCAATGTCAAAGGCATTGACATTCATCCGGTAGCGGTAACCATTGCCCGCGCGACTTATGTATTGGCGCTGGGAAAGCTGGTTGGTTCGGCGCGCCGCCCCATCCAAATTCCCGTCTATCTGGCCGACTCTCTCTTTCTGCCCCGCGAAGTGGAAAAAGACCTGATTGAACAATTAAGCGGTATTGAGATAACCTTCGGACCCAGGCGGAATCAGCGAAGCTTCATCCTGCCGGACATGATGGTGAACCAGCCGGAAAACTTCGACGACGCCATCGTCGCCGCGACAAGGATGGCAAAAGAACTTGCTAACAACGGTACGGAGTCGCGCGAATCGATGGACATATACCTCCGCCTGGTGGTCCCCGGACTCTCGGAGGTTCTGCAAGGGGACGAAATTGTGGATTCTCTGTGGAACTTCACAGTTGGGCTTGCCGAACTTATCCAGCAGAAACAAAATTCGATCTGGTCCTTCATCATCCGTAACAGCTATAGGCCGGCGATGTTGCGCCGGCAATTCGACATTATCGTCGGCAATCCGCCCTGGGTCGCCTATCGTTATGTGACAGACCCAGAGTACCAAAAGGAAATCAAACTTCGGGCCGTTGAAACCTATAAGATCGCGCCCAGATCACAAGAACTCTTCACGCAGATGGAATTGGCGACCGTCTTCCTCGCCCATTCCATGCAGACTTTCGCGCGGCCCGGAGGCAAACTCGCATTTGTCATGCCCCGCGCCATTCTTACCGCCGACCAGCACCAGAATCTTATCCAGCGCAAGTACGATGCGGACTTTCGTCTTACAGGCTACTGGGACCTATGGGCTGTGAAGCCGCTCTTCAACGTACCCTCCTCCGTTCTCTTTGCCGAGCAATCCAGACGCCACGGAAGCGTGAGCGACTCGATTCCTGCTCAGATATGGCAGGGCCAGTTGACGGGGCGCGACCTGCCCTGGGAGAAAGTCGCGGATCTGTTTTCCATAACAAAGGCGAAGGCTCACGTGATTTGGCTGGGAGGGCGCTCGGCGCTGTCCACCGTGCCCGGGGCGAAGTCGGAGACCAAGCCAAGCCCCTATGCGAAAGCCTTCAAACAGGGAGCGACCATCGTGCCGAGAAACTTCTACTTTGTGACGGTCGCGGACTTCGAGTATCCGCTGGATATGGAACCTGGAAGATACTACTGGATGGAAACCAGCAGGGAAAGTACGCGGGACTCCAAGCCGCCCTATCAGGAAATCAGGCTAAGGGGCCTTGTCGAGGGAAGATTTCTATTCTGCACGGCGATCTCGCGCCATGTACTGCCCTTTGCACTGCTGGAGCCAGCCAAGATTGTGCTGCCGCTGGAAGAAGAAGATAACGGCTCGTATCGCATTCTTGAGACCGATTATCTGAGAAGAAAGGGCTATAGGTCGCTTTGGAAGTGGATGCAGCAGGCCGAGGAGATATGGAAGGAAAAACGCGGGAAAAAGTCAGAGCGCCAATCCGCCTTGCAACGCATTAACTATCAAAAGGGAATAACGGCACAATCCTCCATGCACGAGGGTGTAAAACATTTTGTGTAAACGGTCTTTTCGACTCTGATAAACAGAGAG
>CAZMHC010000036.1:0-28028 GCA_964565955.1 uncultured Occallatibacter sp. | reverse complement strand
TAAGTCTCGGCCCCTGGCCCGTCGGCGGAACCTGGAGCTGGACGGGACCGAACGGATTTACCTCCAACTCGCGCGAGATAGACGACATCGCGCTGCCCACGACCGTCAGCACTTACACGGCGACTTACGTCACCGGCGGCTGCACTTACACGCAGACCTTCACCGTAACCGACTGAACGCGGACAGAGCTATCGCAAACGGAGCGCCCCAGGTTCGAAGTTATGGAACCTGGGGCGCTCCGTTTTTGCCTGCGAATGTGGCTTTTCGCCAATGCGGCTCGTATGCGGGGTGGCGCAAATCCGAAATATCGGGAAAACACGGAAACTGTCGAGCCGCGGCAACCCTGATAACTCGCTCCGCGAAGGATCAGGCTCCTGAAATCGGAAAAGGCCCGGCGTATGGCCGAGCCTTTTCACGCGCGGAGTTCGTTGGGCGCTTAGAGCTTCTCGTAAAATTCGCAGACCGAGCACGAGATGTAGACGCCGCCGGGGATGCCGCGTTCGCGGTCCTTCACGCGCTTGACGATGCGCGTCGGCTTGCTGCACTTGGGACAGTCGGTCGACTTCGTCGTGTCCATTACCTTCTTGCGGTCACCTGTTTTGGCAATCTTGGCCATTGATCGGGCGGTTCTCCTTCTTGAGGTGTCTCTGCACACACGCGCACGGCTCTGCGCGCGGCTTCAACGGCGCGGCCAAGCGCTCTGCACATTGCGCGCAGGCAGCCCGACTCGCTAGCTTTCAGTTTACATCAGGATCGCCGGCCGGTTTCAGTTCGGCGGAGCGCCATTGGTTGGCGGAGCCTTGGCTGGGGCAGGCTGCGAGGCATCCGCGGCGGGCATTTGCGCCTTCCCGGATGGTTGCCCATCCGGTTGCTCGTCTGTACTCGAACTGGACTGCGCGTCCGGTGTCTGCTTGGGAAATCGCACCGGCTTCATCTCTCCGGTTGTCGCATCGCCGGCGGGCAGTTTCTCACCGGGCGCGCGGAGGCTGGGCGGCGCGGCTGGCGCCTGGGTATCCGGGTCGCGCTCCACATCTCCCACCTTGGCCGTCCAGGTCTTGGATTCGCCCATATCGAGCGGTGTGCCGTCGGTGCGCATCAGCCCTTCCACTTCGTTCTTGGTAAAGATCGCCGGCGGCTCGCCCATTTTGGCAATCTCCACGCGAATCACCTGATTGCCGTTGATGCGCACGAACTCGACCGGCTGGGGCGGACGACCGTATATCCACTCCTCGAAGGGCATCAGCCCGTCCATCTCCCGCGTCTTCGACTCCGGCGCGCCCTTGGCGAACAGCACCATATCCGTGCTCATGCCCACCAGCACATGGTGACCGAGAATGGCTTCTTTCAGCTTGCCCGGAAGCGTATCGGTAAAGGCCTGGATGGGCGTCTTCACATCGAAGGAGATCAGCGGCGCCAGCAGCGCCTTGAGCTCCGCGCCGGTCAGTTCCGGAACGCGACCCTGAAAGGCGAGTGTCAGGCGCGCGCCCACCGGTTCAGGATCGTTTCCCCCCTGCATCACCGGATTCATTTCCGGCCCTACGCCTACCTGAACATGGCGCATGAAGCGGTGCTTGGGGTCCGGCCCGCCGTTCAGATCGAAGACGATCTTGGCGCGCTCGATCTTGACATCTGTCAGCACCAGGCGGTCGCCCGGCTTGGCGGAGAGGCCTTCCTTGGTGACCATATCCAAATAGTTCTCGCCGACCGGCTCCAGTTTGCCGTTGGCGGCCAGCGTCAGGCCCTTGTGACCGCGCGGAAAGGGGCGCATGGCAAAACCCTGCTCCGCGTTGAGCAGCCGAATCAACTCAAGCCGCGTCTTGGCGTCCAGTTCGGATTTGGTTAGCGGCACATGGGTGGGCGCAATCTGTTGGTAGCGGCGATCCACCGGCGCTGACCCGGAAGCAGCGCCATTGGTCACGGTGCCAGTGCGGGTATCGACGGTGATGACCTGGGCGGCGGCCGCGCCGGTTGCCAGCAGCGTGGCGGCCAACAGGCGCCGGAATGCCGACCGCCGGAGAGCATTCTTGCCGCCAGCGCGAACTGGACGGCGAAAAGAGGTTCGCAAGCCTTCACATATCGATAGCCGGATCATGGGAGCCTCCCATGCCATGCGAACAGCATTCAAGCAAAAAGATAGCCCGGTTCAAGCGGAAAAGGCAAGTCTGGAGAGGACGAGGCATCCTACGCAATCCGCGACGATGGATCGAACAAGGTGCTTGGAAGCCCACTATCTGGCATGGCACTTCGGCGCATGTCCTGGTAGCGGCATATTCCCGCGGAGATACGGAATCTCAACGAAATTCAGACTACCGCCACGCAGCCGCGATTCCTGCCGTAGAATTCCCAGCCGAGTTCGAGGAGATTCTCGGAGTTCTCAGAACCTTCCGAGTCCGCACATCGGTTCTGACGAGTTCCTTGTGAGGCAGATGCTCAATCAGCAGCGCAAAGACGGTTCGACAAGAGTTCATTCAGCATTGCCGCTCCGCTCAGCGGCCGATGCCGACCGCCGGATTCGTCGAAAAGATTTCAAAACGGCTAAAGCCGAACCTTTCAAGACCTAAATGAGCATCCGTTCGGCGAACGCCGTCACTTGTCGCTCACAGCCAAGCGAAGTCAAGCCGGCGACGACGATACTCGCTAGAAACTCCTAGTGGCGGAAATGGGCGGCGTTCTTCTTGGTGAAGCTGGACCATTTCTCCGGCAGGTCGTCTTGAGCGAAGATGGCCGAAACCGGGCAGGCCGGCACGCAGGCGCCGCAGTCGATGCACTCAACCGGGTCGATGAACAATTGATCCGAAGCGGCGAAGCCTTCTTCGTCTTTCTTGGGGTGGATGCAATCGACAGGACAGGCGTCCACACAGGCGGTGTCCTTGGTGCCGATACAAGGTTCTGCAATGACGTAAGCCATTTCTGAGTTCTCCGGGGAAACTGGATCTTCGAGCTTCATATTAGCATACCGGAACGGTCCCGCTCCGTCTCCTCATGCGCCGCATTTTGGATACGGGAATCGAAGGATCCATCCTCGCACCGTCCCTGAATGCCAAGCGAATCTCCCAGTCCGGGATGCCGGATTGCCACTGAGGGTTGGAGGAGCGAGGCGGTCCCAGGAATAGGTTCGGCAAATGGGATAGAGCGGGTCGGCAAGCCGGCTCTGCCCGCCTTTTCTCTTCCGAGTTTCACTTTTGGATGCTATCTGCCGACCGTCACTTGGGTGCCGTCGTCTCCGTGGAAGTTTTGCCTCCGCCTGCGGACTCGACGCTGACGCTTTGGTCGCCGCCATGGAAAATCAACGCCTCGCCGGTCGTCGTTCCCCGCTCCGGATCGGTCATGCGCGGCGGCGCGGACGCGGTTCCGGTCAGCACATACTCTCCGGTCTCGCTGCTGTAGACCAACTGCTCCCCGGTTCCGCGCCGGCCCTGCGAGGTCACCGTCACCCGGCCCCGCGCCGTCAAGCGGTCTACCTGGGCGGCTTCCCCATCCTTGCCAGCGCGATTGCCCGGCGGCAGCAGCAGCAGTTCGGCTTCGTTCGAGATCGAAGTCGCCGCGGCCGTCTCGGCCACCACCGTGCCCAACTCTCCGCCGCGCATGGTCGCCTTGCGTTCGGCATCGGAGTACTTGAGGTACCCTCCGCGCAGCCGAATGACGGAAGGCGAGGTGGATTTGCCGGCCTCGCTGCGCGGCGCCCGACTGGAATCCGCCCCGGACGCGCTCAACAGCACCGCCCGCACCGGTTCCGCCGCGTCCGCGCTTCGCGCCACCAGCGTCTGCCGCTGGCGATCCAGCATGATCGCCGGAGCCGCAACCGAGTTGCCCTGCCGCCACATCCGCGCCTGCCCGCGGAAGGTGACCTCGCCCGTCGCCTGATGCAGTTGCGCCTCGGCGGAAACCGCGTGCGCCTGTCCCTGACCGCCCAATGCCGCGCTTGCCGGCTGCTGGCTGGCCGGCTGCGGGGCCGCTTTGCCTGCCGCCGTCTGCGTCCAGCTCGCTTTCACGTTTCCATGCGCAAAGGCATCGCCCGTGGCCCGCGAAACGTCCACCTTCTCCGCCGTCAGTTCCAGGCCTCCGTCCTCCACGCGGGGATTGACCGTCAGATGCAGCCATTCTCCCGCTCCATCGTAGACAGCCCGCCCAGCGGTAGCTCGCAGCGGAGCCTCCGCCGGCGCGTCCGGCTTGGCGGCCGGCGTCTGGGTCATCGTCACGTGGCCATCGAGCGCCGCCGATTCCACCTGCGCCGCGCCGTTCCCGTCTCCGGGCTTGGTCCCGTTCGACGGTGGCGGCGCAAAATGCGCCTCCAGCCGGTCGCCGGTCGCAGTTTGCCGGGCACCAGTCGTCGAGGTCTCTTCGATGGCGGCGTGGCCTGTGCCGGTCATCGCGGTCAGTTGCGATTCCGGCCCGAAGGTTCCGTTCACCTCGTCTGCCGCCAGCCGCGAGGGCGCGATCGCTCCGTTGCCGCGCTGGCTCTCGCCAGTCACAATCACGCCGCCCGTGCCGTGAATCGCGCTCGGTTCCACCTGTCCTTTTTCAGCATTGCGAAACTCGATGTCGGCTACCGGCGACCGCCAGGTCCGGCTGACTCGCAAAGGGCCGCCAGCTTTGGCGGCGCCGTCGCTCTCGCTCAACTCCTCGCTGCGCATCTCCACGCCCCGTTCCAAATGCGCGTGGCGCAGCTCTCCTTGCGCGGTGAACTCCAACTCCGCGGTCGGCGAGCTTTCGTGCGTCTGGCGGCGCAGGCCCGCGCTTTCGCGCGTCGAATCCATCGCGACCCCGCCCTCCAGATGGCCGTGGCGGGGCCGATTCTTCTCATCGAAGTCCATGCGGCCCGTAGGTGCCGCAATGCGCGCGCCGGACGCTGTTGCCAGGCTGAAGCCGTTCACCGCATCCAGCCGCTGCGCCGTTCCGTCCTCGCGGAAGAGCACCGTCGCATCGCCCGCAGATGCCTGCCCGTCCTTGTACTCGGCGGTGGCCGTATGCAGCCGGCAAACCTGGGTATCGCGCTCGAACTCCCCGTGGCGGGCATGAATCCGTACCGTCGCTCCGGCGCGCTCGGTGGTCAACTCCACCGCCCGGTCCAGAACCAGAAAGCCATTCTGCGAGTCGTATGTGGCACCCATTGAGCTGCCGCCGCCCTGGGCCATGGAAAAATCGACACGCTGATTCGTGGTTGCAATCTCGCTCTTCTGGTCGAAGATCAGCGCGCTGGTTTTCACCTGAATCTCGCCCCGCGCGGCGGTCTCGGCCGCAGCCGTCAGCGGACTCGCCTTGCCGCCCGCGGTCTGTCCCGGCATCGCCTTGGGCGCGATCGCCGGAGCTACGCCAGGACGCATCAGCGTAATCTCCACCGGCCCGGTGGCCGTGGCCTTGCCCGCCTTCTGGTCGTACTCGAACTCCTTGCCCTCGATGCGGTCCACGCGGCTGCCGTCCTCGCCGTACAGCTCGATCCGCACGTCGTGCAGCAGCGCGTTGCCCTGCTTCAATTGGACCACTTTGGAGGCATGAATCTTGAAGAGCGTCTTGTCGCCATGCGCCTGTGTATAGGTGAAGCCGCTGGCGTCCTGCTGGATATTGACCCCCAGCCGCCGCGGCAGTTCTTTCAGATTGACGGCTTCCTTCCACCGGCGCGCAACCCAAAACGACAGCAGCGCCGCCAGCAACAGGAATCCCGCCGTCAGCACCAGCAGGCGCATTCGCTCGATGGTCAGGCGCACGGTCAGTTCACGCCTCCGAGGCGCGCCGCCAGCCGTTGCGCCAAACTCTCGCCCAACTCGCTCCACAAAAGCCGCGCGGTGGCGCCGGAAGCCTTCTCGACAGCCGCTGTCAACTCCACCAGTTGGCGCACGTTTTCCTCCACGCGCCGCGCCGCCACCGAGTCCAGTTCGATGCCCTCTTCCAGAAACGGGGCGTCCGAGCCGAAGTCCAGGCGAATGTGCCCCTCCTGCTCGTAAGCTCCTTGGTCGAAGAGCGGTCCAAAGCCGGTCACTCGCACAAGCCGCGGCTCCCGCGCCCATTGCGGATCGAGACCGCCGTGCCCGGCAAGCTCCCACAAACTCCAGCCGATCTGGAACTCATAAGCGCAATCTTCATGCAAAAGCTCCAGCGCCTCTTCCACCGCCAACCGCGGTTCCGCGCCAAGCTCGGCCCGGGCTGCGCCGCGCCCCCAGACGCGATGAAAGATCGGAGACTCGCTCCAAGTTATCGGCCATACGGTGGCCGCATAGACGCGCGACTCGCCGCCGTGGGCGGCAAACTCTCCCAGCACCGCCGTCAGTTTGTCCGCAAGCGCGGCCAAGCGCAGATTGGGGTACCACAAACTCAGATAAAGCGTGTCGGCCATCTTTACAGATTGTAGACGGATGACAGGAGCGGCAGAGGAGGGCGGGAGTCGCTGAGGGGCAATGTTCGGTCAAAGGTGGGAAGACGGGCACAGGAACACAGGATTAGTGTTCCTGTGGAGCGCACTGTTGAAAGTTATTGATTGCAGGTAAGTTAGCATAGGGTTCACAGTTTCACAGTTTCTGTGTTTCTGTGTTTCTGTGGAGGGTGGCCACGGAAAGCATTGATTATGTGGGAGTTATATAGGCCTCCACAGTTTCACAGCCAAAATCGCGAATATTTCGGTGTTTTCGGTCCAGTCGATTTTTGGCAAACGGTTGATAAGAAGGTTGTTATCGAACGCGAGAAAGGCGCATTTCGTGACATGGAGAGCGATAGTTGCGGGACGTCCGCTTCGCGGCCTCTCTCGCTCCGATTCCTATTGTGCGCTGGTGAGAGGCTATCTTCGGCAAAGCGCCTGAAAAGCGCGCAATGCGGGTTGGCGAAAGTTGCCGGAATTGGGAAGATGGAATGGATGGTCGAGGTCTGCGCTCACCCATCCTTTCCGCGATGAGACCGCGGAAAGGATGGGGCACCCTCGGTTGTGGGATGGTCAAGATTCCGAAAACTCAGGATGCGCGACCCGCCTCATCTCAGTTCATCGTCTCCCAGGTCCCAAAATCGGAACCTGGGGCACCCAGTCATTTGTGGAAGGTCATACCGGGCCACCTGCCGCGACCTGGGCACCCGGCAGGAGAATCAACAAAGTCAACCCCAAAAGTGGTCTGCGGCTGTTAACCTGCTTGCAAGGAGCGTGAGTTTCAAGCACCTTCCTTGAGGCCAAAGATGGCAGAACTCGATTTCATTCTCCAGGCCGTCACTGCCGTGAACCATGCCGACGCTCTTCAGACCTTGCTTGCCCTGCCCAACCCAACTGAAATTCTTGTAAGCGTAGCCTTCGTTCGTGAACCTGGTCTCGATGCGATTGAAGAGGCGATCAAGCCACTCGCGACCAGAGCAAGATTTTTCATAGGCATCCGAAACGACATTACTTCGATTCAGGCGGTCAAGCGTCTCTTGGCGATGAAAGTCGAGTTATATGCAGTTGACACAGGTTCCCGCGGCATCCTCTTCCACCCCAAACTCTATCTGGCCGCCAACGCAATGCAGGCGACGATCCTAATCGGCAGCGCGAACCTTACCTTTGGAGGATTGCACAACAACATCGAGGCAAGCTCCCGCGTGAACCTGGACCTAACCGATGCTGCGGACAAGAAATTCCGCATTGAAGTGATTGATGCTTTCGCGGCAATGCTCAAAGCCCATCCACAGCACGTCTTTCAGATCAAAGACAACCAGTTCGCAGACAAGCTTTTTGAATCAGGCCGTCTCGCCGATGAGACGCTGATTCCTGCTCCGACCACTATGAGCAGTATAAGAACCGGTGAGCGCGACACCCTCTCACCCATGAACTTGCACCAGACCGTCCGACCTCATATCAAGCACATGCTTATAAAGGCGGCTGCTACCTCGAAGCCGACGAAACAGGGTACTCCTGCTTTGGTGCCAATACCCACAGGGCTTTTGGTTTGGAAAAGCAACCCGCTTAAAAGACGTGATCTCAGCATTCCCATCCCCATAAGCAGGAATAACAAAAAGACAAATCCTACTGGATCGATTCTCCTTAATCAAGGCGCTTTTCACAACATCGACCAGCGAGTCTATTTTCGCAACGATGTTTTCGATCGGCTATTCTGGACGAAGGTCGGGTCTCCCAAGAGAGACCATATGGAGAGTGCATTCGCAAAGTTTGAGGTCGTAATCAAGAACATAAATTGTGGCACATTCAATCTTCAGCTTCGCCACAACACCAACACGAATACCACATCTTACAAGCGGTCAAACTCAATGACCCAACTTCATTGGGGAGATGCCAAGCAGTACATAGCAAAGGACGACTTGTTAGACCGTATCCTCTACCTCTATCGCAAGGACACAACCCCGCCGGAATTTACGATTGAGATAGACTGACTTCTTCCTCGGTCTTAATGCGCTGGCGTCGGTTTTTCAAGCGGAGCCACGCGGCCAGAAGCGAATCTTGGTCGGATTCAGCTATGCCCATCGCGCCCAGAATTTTCCCGTTCTGTTCCTCAAGAACGGTTGCCACATTCGATAGGCGCACCAGCGTATCCAGCTTCCGGATTTCAGGGCGAACGGATGAAGGGACCGGCACGAGCAGTTTCTCGATTTCAGTTGGGACCAGCTCAAGAACGCCGCCGCCGTAATGTCTGCCTTCAAGCTCCGCGCTCAGAGCCGTCAGCGCGTTCAGGAAACAATAGATCAGTTTCTCCGGGGTCGATACGGTCGTGTTAATTCGATAGGCTGTATCCGTTGTGAAGGCTCCGAGCCGGTTGTAGATCAGGCGCGGCGTGTCATGCGAACGCTTGAGCATTCCGATCTTCGTTGTGTAGACAGACGGAACGGCATACCACGGATTCCTGATTCGGCATTTGTACCGCGTGTGAAGGCTCTGAGATTCCCCAAGTTGGATATATTCGAGCACGGACTTACTCAGCCTCGCAGCATCCTTCTGAATCCAAATGAAATTTGTAGGATTGCCGACGCGCGCGTTTTCTCGATGCTGCCGCTCGTCATAGATCACGCCCTGACAATGTTCGCTTCGCCCAAACATGGGGCGCGCGAAGGCCTGTAACTTGAATCGCTCGACTGTTTCATCGGGCACAAGAAAGAACTTGTTTGCCCCGGTTACGATGCCAACATCGACATCGGCAATTTCATGGAAGCGATGAACGTCAGGCCGTTCCTCCAGTGCGTCCAGCAAACCCCGCTCACTCGCCGTAAGCAGCGCGCGCGTCCATTTCCCCTCCACCGTCTTGCCATTCATCCTCGAAGTGTCATTGAACAGATCGGCAGGAGCATCCTTCAGAAATTCACGTCCGCATACTCTAACAATTCCCAACCCGTCGCTGTGATCCGCAAAATCCCTCTTCTTCTCGGCAAACAAAATAACTGCGCCTTGCAAGGTTCCATCGAACCAGATTTCTTCGGGATCGATAATCAGCAGCCGGCTGCACGAAGTTCCAAGATAAGTTCTGAGCGACTGCGCATGTGCCACATGAACGATTTCGGAGGGAAGAATCATCCCCAGCCGGCCGCCCGGCTTCAAGAGAGCGATGGATGCCAGGACGAAAGGCACCCAGGCGTTGGTGTGCTTTGTAAAGGGCAACCCAAGTATTTTGAAGATAGCTTCGGCCTTCCGCTGCGAATCTTGCGGCAAGTATTGATAGCGAATGAAGGGAGGATTGCCTACCACGGCGTCAAATTCCTGCTGGCGGCCCAACATTTTGTCGATCGCGCAACCGAGAAAATCCTCCCCTTGGATAGACCAGCGCAGTCGAGGTTGATTCCGGCAACGATTCCGCGCCTTGGCCGCTTCCGCTTCCAAAATCTCAAATCCGGTGAATGACAGGGATTGCGAAAATCCGACTTCGGAGAGAGCTTGAACGAAAACGCCATCGCCGCAACTTGGCTCAAGCAGCGTTTTTGGGTTGTGTTCCAGTGTCCAACGGACAATGTATGCAGCGAGGTCGAGAGGCGTGTAGTATCCGCCCCGCAGCTTTTGTGCGCTCTCGTTTACGATGAAATTCATGGGCGCGGCCCTCGCTCCGAGGATTCGAACATATTTGGTTGTTGCTGCGAACGAATGTGATCGTTAGCGGTCAGTATGAACCACTCTTTGAGCGTTTTGTTCTCAAGGGCGAGCGTCGCGTAGAGCCTCTGTTTCAATTCCGGCTCAACCTCCAAAACGATCCTGCCCGATTTTCCCACCGCCATTGCTAACCACTCGTGTAATGTTACATAACACACATAACATACCTGGCAAATATGCAAACGTCAAGCACGAACTGCAATACTCCGCGTTTCGCTTCCGGGGTGTGGGAAATACGTGCCTCCTCTCGCTATCGGAGACGCACAGGCCAGCCGCGGCATTGGAGTCAGTCGTAGCGCTCGAAGACGATCTGCTTGCGGTGCCAGCCGAAGGCGGCGAGGCGCTCCCGGACGGCGGCGACCATATCGTTGAGTCCGCAGACGTAAGCGTGGATATCGAAGTTCAACGCGGCGGGGGGCGTGGCGGGATCGGGGGCGGGCGTGGGCAGCGGCTGGCCGAGGCGCTCGGCGCGCTCGGCGAGGATGCGGGCGACGTGATCCTGCACGTAGCCGCGCAGGCCGCGCCAACTGTCTTCGGCGCGGCTCAGAGTGGGGAGGTAGTGGAAGTTGGCGTTTCGCGCGGCAAGGGCCTCGAACTCGTCCCGGTAATAAATGTCGCTCTCATGGCGGGTGCCGTAGACCAGCCAGATGTCCTTGCCCGCGCTGCGGTCCTGGGCGTTGTCGGGGAACAGCCACCGCAGAAAGCCGCGCATGGGCGCGATGCCGGTGCCGGTGGCGATCAGAATGGAATCGGTGAGCGGCTGGCGCAGGACGAAGTGGCCGTGCGGCCCGTGGATATCGATGGTCGCGCCGATGGGCAGATCGGGCAGGTCGGCGAGATGGTTGGAGAAGAAGCCCTCCTCGACCCGGTTGACGCATAGCTCGAAGCGATTCTTGTTAGGCGCCGAGGCCAGCGAGTAGGCGCGGGTCTGGAGCTTGCCGTTGGCATCCTCTGCCACCGCCGAGACGAACTGGCCGGGGAGGAAGGGAAAGCTCTCCAAGCGGTCGAGGACGAACTCGAAGTGGTAGCACTGGGCGACCTCCGAGATGCAGTCTTTTCGATCCAGCCGCGCGGTAAGCAGTTCATGCGCCAAGTGAAATCTCTCAATAGGGAAGATGCGGCCCGCAAGACGGGTTTCATGCAGTATCGCCGCCGCGGGGCTGAAGGGGCAAGCGGAGTTCCATTTTGCGGGATGGGAGGGGGCATGGACGCTTTCCAGGCGCTTATCCAGTCCGCTCGAATTTCCGTTAACCCTGGGGCGAATGCGGACGATGAAGTAGCTATACATGCTTGCTCCGGCCAACCGAAACCAGTTGGCGGGAAGACTGCGGGTTGCGCGCAAGCATTGAGGTTGCGCGGGACCGGCATTCCGAGGATGCCCGAATGGCAAAGACAATTCTCGTCGTCGATGACTCGGTCACCATGCTCATGAGTCTCAAGACCACCTTGACCATGAGCGGCTTCGAGGTGGAGACGGCCGGCAACGGCCAGGCGGCGCTGGACAAGTTGAATGCGGGAATCAAGCCGCATCTGATCCTAACCGACGTGAATATGCCGGTGATGGGGGGGCTGGAACTGATCGGCAAGGTGCGCGCCCTGCCCAACTTTCGCTTCGTTCCGATCCTCACCCTGACCACGGAGAGCGAGGCCTCCAAGCGCGACGAGGGGAAGCGGCAGGGCGCCACGGGGTGGCTGGTGAAGCCTCTTTCGGGCAACGACCTGCTGGCGGTCATCAAGAAAGTTCTGCCGGGAGCGTAATGAAGATGGCGCTGGCGCAAATCACTCCTCGATCGACAATCTTTCCCAGCCCGGGCGGTTCACAGAAGACGGGGGCGATGGAAGGCAAATCGCGCCTGCGACGGATACGCAATCGGCTGCTCTTTCAGTCCGCGCTTGGGTTGGCATGCAACCTGCTTCTTTGGCTTTCGTTGTCCGCCGTTGTGGGGCCTGGCTTTGTGGATCGTTGGCCGCTGGTGGCCGGACTGTTCTTTCTATTCATTGTGCTTCCGGGCATGATCCTGATTTCCTGGAACTGGAAGCAGGCCAAGAGCGCGATCAGCGATATGTGGGCCTTCGGACATTTGAGCAATGCGGAGGTATCGCGGGAGCTGGCGACGCGCAAGGCGATCGAGGCGGACATCAAGGACTCGAAGCCGTATATCGAGGTTATGCACGGCCAGATCGGCGACTCGCTGGCTGAATCCGAACGCGAGGTTGTCGAGGCGATCGAGCAGATCGGCATTCTGAACGCGAAGGCCGAACTGCAAAGGCAGCACATCGCCGAATCGATCCAGAGCGGCAAGGCGCTGACCGAAAGCACCAATCATCGGGTGGACAACAACAAGCAGGTCATCGCCGCCATAGAGAGGCAATTGGTGGCGCAGACCGAGGCGTTCAGGAACAACTTCGAGCGCATCCACGGTCTGGCCAACGAGGTGGGAGCGTTGACGCCGTTGATCAAGGTCATCGCCTCCATCGCGCAGCAAACCAGCCTGCTGGCGCTCAATGCGGAGATCGAGGCGGCGCGCGCGGGGAGCGCCGGCAAAGGGTTTTCCGTGGTGGCCTTCGAGGTGAGAAAGCTGGCCGTGCTCTCCACCCAGGCGGCCGGCGACATTGCCCACAAGATCAATGCCACCTGCAAGAAAGTGAATACGGAGATGGCCGAGGCGCAGGAATCGCTGCAACGCCACGAGGCCAGCGACGCGATCGGTCAATTGGTGGGCGAACTTGGCCAGATGCAGGCCGAGTTCGCCAACAACAGCCGGCTGCTACTGGAGGTAATCTCCGAGGTGGACGCGAACTACGCGGAGAGCGTCGAGCGGCTGACCGAGGCGTTGGGGCACATTCAGTTCCAGGACGTAATGCGGCAGAGAATGGAGCACGTGCAGGAAGCGCTGGTGGAGATGCGCGACCATCTGTTGCAGTTGAGCGAAAGCCCGGAACGTCCGGGATGGGACGGGCTTTTCGATACGACCTTCAGCAAATTGCTGGAGGCCCACAAAGTCAAATACAGAATGGCGAGCCAGACCGTCACCCACCTTGCGGTGACCGGAGGCGCTTCGGAGGGCGACCACAGCCGCCCGGCCATCGAGTTGTTCTGAGCGCAGTCGAGGCGGGCGAAGATTCATGCCGGCCCCGCCGCTCACGGTCCCGCATAAATCTGAAACGGCGCCCAGTAGAACGGCGCGCGGAAGCGGCCCGCCGAGCGCAGCAGGGCGAGCTTGGCCCGGCGCAGCGCCACGGAAGGCGATTTGCCCTCGTCCATGCCCTGGTAGAGGCTGTCCATCAGCCGCGGCGTCGATTCGTCGCTCACATCCCAAAGTGCGGCGATCACGCTGTGCGCCCCGGCGCGCAGAAATGCCCAGGAAAGGCCGACCAGGCCCTCCCCCGCGTAGGCCCGCGAGCCGCTTCCATAACAGGCGGAAACCGTCACCAGTCGGGCATCGATGGGGTGCTGCACGATCTCGCGGGCATAGAGCTTGAAGGATTCCCGATCCTGATTCGATTTCTGGCCCGCCGGGGAGAGGATGATGGCCGAATCCAGTGGATCGACGCGGCTAGCGGTGCCGTGGGTGACGAAATGAATGTAGGCATACCGCTCCGGCCCGCTGGCTGCGTATGCCGGCGGATTGGCTCGCTCTCGCGCCAGAACCGTCTCCCCGCGCGCGGCGAAGCGCTTTTGGATCAACTTCATCTCCATCGCCGCCAGCGGCAGCTCGGGATAATCCTCGTTGGCGGAGACGGCGTCGCCCATCAGCAGAAGATTGCCGGCACCGGCGCGGACGGCGGGCCGGGCGGAGGCAAGCATGGCCAGCGAGGGAACCGAGAGCAAAGTTGCGTCCTCGATCCAATAATGGCTGCCCGCGTTGCTCGGCGACGGATTTGGGCCAGGACCGGGCGCAAGCAGGGTCTCGAAGTTCAGTTCGTTCAGCGCGCCGTCGGCCAGCACGATGACCGGCGCATCGGCGCGCAGGGCTCCCGCTGCCGGCGCCACCAGCAACCGATAGAGGGCGCGCCCGTCCTGGTTGCCGCTCTCCAGCGGGTCTTCCAGATTCAACAGCGCCTTGCGGTAGCGCTCCACGCGGGCCACGATCTCCGCCCGCGCGGGCAGCGGAAAGAGCGCGGCCTTTTGCGGAGTGATCGCCCATAGATAGGACTGCTTCTCGCCCAGCCAGTAAAAAAGCAGCGTCGCGCCCGCCTTTTGCGCGATGCGGCGGGGATTCAGCGCAACGCGCCGCAGCGATGCCTTCGCCGCCTCCACGCCCAGCCCTTCCTCCAGCGTTCGGGCGCGGCTTTGGTCGGCCACCGCCAGCGCCTCGTCCGTTTTGCCCTGCTGCACAAGGAAGTGAATGTAACTGTCGTAGATGGGTTCGGCATTGGCCGCGAAGGGAAGTCTTGAATCTGTGTTTTTGAGCTGCGCCCGCGCCGCGTCGTAGGCGGCCAGCGTAGCCTTGTACATCTCTTCCGCAGCCTGGGCGCGGCCCTCCCGCTCATAGAGCAGGGCCAGTTCGCGCCCTGCATCCAGCCGCGAAGTTGTTGGATATGCTGAGTTCCCTTCAAGGGCGCTGAGAAACGCTTCCGCCTGCCGGTCCTGGCCCCGCGCGGAAGCCACCATTCCCCGCGTGAGATTCACATCCGCGCTCAAACGAATGTTGCCCTCGCGCTCTCTCGCCGCAACCTGACCGATGTAACCGTTCGCTTCGTCCAGTTTTCCAGCCTCGATGGAAGCCTTGGCGAGGTCTACCAGCAAGTTCGTAATGTCTTCCTTGCTGTCGATCTGTCGTGCCAGATAGAGAGCCTGTAGATAGGACTGAGTTGCACGTGTCGAATCGCCGGTATCGTAATAGACAGCTCCGGCGTCGCTGATTAATTTGAGTTCAGTTCGAATATCTCCGAGCCTTGCTGCGCCTTTATCCGCTTCCAGAAAGAGAGCCAGCGCTCTTTCTAAATCTCCCAACTGATAATAGGCCCATCCGAGATTGCCGGTCGCGAGTTGCGCCAAGTCCTCAGAGTCCATTTCCACGGCAATCCGATGAGCCGACCTCGACCAATCGATCGCCTCGTCGTATCGGTCAACCTGAAGAGAGACAAGTCCGAGGAGGACGGATGCTCTTGTCTCCAAAAAACGGTCGTGACGGGCTTGGGCAAAGGCAACGGCGTCAAGATAGTAACGTTGAGACTGAGCAAAGTTACCTTGACTGAATGCCAGATAGCCGCGCGTCCAAAGTACGCCTCCGCAGGATGGAGAGTCCGCGCTCTTACAAAGAACTTCGGCTTGCATAAGTCTCTGATCTGCCGCGGTCAACTCTTTCAAACGCGCCAGCACTTCACCTTCCAGCGCCAATTCCCAGATGTTTTCATCTAGGTCGTGGGAGGGGGCGTGGTGATCCCTGAGGACGCGCAGGGCGTCATTGTAAGAACCACGCCACGTCATGCCCTGAGCTTCCAGCAGTTGAAACTTCGATGCCCATGCGGGATTGGAAATCTGAAATTGCCCGTATGCCTGTTCCGCTTCTCGCTGACTTTTTATCAATTCGCCGTGCTGGAAAAGACGCAAAGCGTGGTCATACGCAGCCTGCGCGCTGCCGGTGCATATATCTTGCAGTGGAATCAGCAGCAAAAGCGGCAGGAACACCCAGGCGAGGCGCATTCCCATGAACCGGAGACCGGGCGATTCGCTGGCACCACGCCCCCCGATTCCCGGGCGATCAGAAGTATTATCCATTGTCCACCGGGCAGCGGGGAGCAAAGTTTGTGTTGCTGCTAGCGCCGCCATTGCATCCACCATCCCCGATAGTAATACCCGCATGGACACCGGATCCCAGTGAATGGGTTGTCTCCGAGGCTGTGTAACGAGAGTGTACGACCGATTGCGCTGGTGTGATATGCAGAAGCAGCACAAAAAACGGGGTGAGTCAACTGAGCATCAAAAATCCTCCTGTCTCAAAGTCGAATTGTCGACGCCATCCGATGTCAAATAAAAATTGGGCGAAGGTTCGCGTTATCCGACCCCATTGCATCCGCTGGAACCGATTTCGACCTCGGCGTGGATGGCGCAGCCAAGCTTTAGACCGATCATCGTCAACTCGACGGTGGTTCTCCTTTTGGAATCCAGCGAGACCGTCAACTTTCCCAGAGTGATGAGGCCAAATTCGGGAACCCAGATATGGTTCCCATGAGAATAGCCAGGGTACTGACCGAATGCCTGATCGACTATCGAGCACTCGATGACCTCCGCGGACCTACGCCGCGCTATCTGCTGATTGTAGCGTTCGGCCGCTTCTGCCGGAAGGCTCCCGGCCTGTCTGAAGCTCTCGTGCTGCTTGGAGACGCGGCTCAGAACGCCGGAGTCTTCAGTGTAGGAAGCATCGTTGGCGGGTTTGTCGCCCAGGATGTCGAGATTCATCTTCAGCTCGACCGGGTAGCCGGCGATGCGCAGATTTTCATAGCGTGTGCCCAGAAAGGAGACGGTCGGCACGTCGCCATTGGCGGGATGATTGGTGATGATCTGCCCCACGACCTTGTCGGCCGTCAGAATCTCCAGCACACTCAGGTCTTTGATGACCGTGGTGTTCAGCGTACACCAGCCTCCTTCGGGCTTGGTGCTGAGGTTGCCAGCCACCTGGCTGTGGCCCTCGCTGAAGGAGAGAATGCCTTCCACACGGTATCCGGTCGAGTGCTGCGCCCGGTATCCTCCGTCCTCGTCCAGGAACGCGTGGCCCTGGGTTGGAATCTTCTGTTGCAAGGGCAGGACCAGGCTGCCCTCCAATACCTTCGCTACCGAATGGTATCTGAACGTTCTCGCAGTTGGGTCTGGCATGGTTTTCGTGATCTCCTTCAAGCAATTCCGGGGGAAGTTGTGAGTGGGTCGCAAGAGATGACTGCAATCGCCGCCGCTATTTCGCCACGGCAATGCAGCCGCATCAGGGGTTGAGTCATTGTAACCAAGATTGGAGGCTTGTCGAAAGAATTTTCTTTTTAACTGTTTGCCAAGGAAGAAACTGAAAGCGTCCGGTCTTGACTTCCGCGCGGCTGTTTGGGCTGTTACAAGGGAGTTTGCCGGCGATTGGGAGTCAAACCGCGGGCGGCGGGCAGCTCGACTGGGCCAGAATGGCATCCGCAATCGACGCGGCCTCGACCGCGGGCCGGACCGCATGAACGCGAACGATGGAAGCTCCATGCAGGATAGCCGCGACCTGGGCCGCCAAACTGGCCGCCTCGCGCTCCTCCACGGGCGCTTCAAGACCGCCGTGGAGCGGGGCCAGCGTCCGCCCCAGGAACGACTTGCGGCTCAGCCCGGCCAGCAGCGGACGGCCCAGGGAGAGCAGTTCGCCCTGCCGCGCGAGCAGAGCGTAGTTCTCCTCGTTGCGCTTGCCGAATCCATAGCCGGGATCGAGCACGATGGCCTCACGTGAAATCCCCGACTGAGTCGCCGCGCTCAAACTCGCCGCAAGCCCCGCGCGCACCGTCGCCGGCAGCGCATCGCAGTCGAGTCGCGGCTGGGCGCGCCATTCGTCGGGCCGGCCCCGCGTGTGCATCAGCACCACGCCGCACCGCGCCCGCGCGCACACCGAGGCCATCTCCGCGTCCCATGCGAAACCGCTTACGTCGTTGACGATCTCGGCGCCCGCCGCCAGCGCCGCCCGCGCGGTCGCCGCCTTGTAGGTATCCACGGAGAGCAGGGCGCGGGGCCGCTCGCGGAGAATCGCTTCCAGCACCGGCAACAGCCGCGCCTGCTCCTCTTCGGCACTCACCGCCGGAGCCTGCGCGGAGTCTGGCGCATGGCCCGCCCGCGAACCGGGCCGGGTGCTCTCCGCGCCCAGGTCAAGCAGGTCGGCGCCCTCGTCGAGCAATTGCAAGGCGCGGGCCACGGCGGCTTCGGGGTCAAGAAACAGCCCGCCGTCGCTGAACGAATCCGGCGTGACGTTGACGACGCCCATCACCAGCGTTCGTCGGCCGAGTTCGAGCGACCGTGTGCGGAGTTGCCATGAGAGAATCGCGCGTGAGGATGCGGTCATAGAGCAATTCCCTGCCACTGCATCTCAAACGCCAAAGACAATTCGCGGATTGCGCCATTTCGGAGTTAGTGACAAGACATGAGGTCGAGTTCAACCGCATTCGGTCCCGAAGGGCTGGAGCGCGATCTCGCTCCGCGTGAACCGATCCAAAAGTTCGGATTTTTCCGGCGCCTTCCCTTCGCGTGGAGCCGTATCCGCGTCGTCCCAGAGGGTGCGGACACGTTTGCCGAATGCAATGGACACTACACCAGGATACAGGCTCCATGCGGAAAATTTGAGGGAGCGCTTGACGATGGAATGGATTTCCTTGCATCGGGCGCAATTTATCAGGAAACGACCGACGAAAGCATTGCAAGACCCGGCAGAGATTCGAGCAAGGCGGAATGGCCCCTATCCGTCAGGACCGATCCTTTCCAATGACCCAACTCCGCGCCACGACTCCGTCGGTTGTGGTATACGTCTACCTATGAAATCCCGACGCTTGAATCTCGCCTTTCTTTATTCCGTAATTCTCGCCTGCGCGACCCTCACACCGGCGCAAAACCTGGCTCCGACACCGCCGATGGGTTGGAATAGCTGGGATGCCTACGGCTTTACCATCGACGAGGCCGAGTTCAAGGCCAATGCCACGGCGCTGGCGGGGTTGCGGCAGTATGGATGGAACTACGCGGTGATCGACGAGGGTTGGTATATGGAGAACCCCCTCGGCGCGGATCTGGCCGAAAGAAAGTATCTATTGGACGCGAACGGAATCCTGATTCCGGTCGCCAACCGGTTTCCCTCCTCGGCCGGTGGGGCGGGCTTCAAGCCGCTGGCCGACTGGCTTCATGCCCAGGGGTTGAAATTCGGCTTCCATATCATTCGCGGGATTCCGCGCCAGGCGGTGAAGGACAATCTGCCCATCGCCGGATCGAGCTATCGCGCCTCCGAGGCGGCCGACACGGGCGATCTTTGCCCCTGGGACGAAGGCAACTACGGCATCAAGGACAACGAGGCCGGCCAAGCGTACTACGATTCGATGCTCAAGCTCTACGCGGGCTGGGGCCTGGACTTCATCAAGGTGGATTGCATCAGCGACCACCCTTACCGGCCCAGCGAGATTCGCCAGATCGCGGCGGCGATACGAAAGACCGGCCGGGCCATCGTGTTGAGCCTCTCGCCCGGTCCCACCCAGATCGAGCACGCGGCGGAAGTGGCCAAATACGCGCAAATGTGGCGTGTCTCCAACGATCACTGGGACGGCTGGACCTTTCAGCGCAAGCCCGGCGACGGGGAGTGGCCCTTCGGATTGCGCGACGAGTTCGACCGGCTGGCGAAATGGGCGCCTTATGCCCAACCAGGCGCTTGGCCCGACGCGGATATGCTTCCGCTGGGTTGGTTGGGACCGCATCCCGGCAACGACGTAACTCGTCAATCGCGGCTGACCCTCGATGAGGAGCGGACGGAGGTCACGCTCTGGGCGATGGCCCGCTCGCCTCTCATCTACGGCGGAAATCTAACCAAGCTGGACGACTTCACGCGGTCGCTACTGAGCAATAGAGAGGCAATCGACATCGACCAGAATGCCGTTGCCAGCGGCGAAGCGGCAACTTATCCCGAAGACCCTCTGCGTCCCCGCTATTGGTGGGCGAAGACTGGAGGCGCGCATCCGAAGCGCTATCTGGCCGTCTTCAACCTGAAAGACGCGCCGCAAGACATCGACGTTCCCTGGAGTTACTTTCACCTGGCCGACAAAAATCATGCCGTCTACGACGTTTGGAACGAAAAGCGGATTCCCTCGGCGAAGACTCTGAAGGCGGGAACGATTCCGGCTCACGGCTGCGCGCTGTTTCGCGTCGAATAGAGACCATGCGGGCCTGCCTCCACGCAGCCGGAATGCGCTTTTCGGGCAGCCCTTCCCGCTGCCCGATCCTCAGTTTCCTTCCATCGCTCGGGAGATTCTCCGCAGGCGCCGTTTCCTGAGAAAATGGGGTTGCCTGCACACCGGGCATTCCCAGGGATAGAATCCGAACCAGGCTAAAAACCGTTCCTGCATGAATCCTTGTCGCCGCAATCGGCGCATCTGTCTGCATCCGCAGTCCGGACAGTTCAACGCTGCGCGATCTTCCATTTTCTCAAATGTCGACATATATCCCATGGCCTACCCCAGCATTCCGTTGCAGAGCAACTGAAAATCAGCCGTCGATGAGAGTCCGTTCGCTTTTTGATGCAATGTCGGCATCCCGGATGCAAAGCGCGGCGACAAAAAAGAGAATGACTCAGCCATTCTATCGGCGAATGCCTCAACCTCCTTCAAATTCGCGTTAAACTTTCGGCACCGCGGTAACTGCCGGCTACTATAAACCGGCATTGCCTTTTTTCACCGGACTAACCGTCCACAGTCCAATGCTTGAGCTCGCAGCCGCTCCAGCCCTTGCCGCGCCAGCTCCGCAACCCCCGTCGCCAAGGTCGCCGATCCATTGAGCGACTCCGGTCTCTCCAGCCGAATCCCCAGCTTGGCCGCATAGCCGCGGAAGAGAATATCCACATCGTAGAGAATCTCCACATGATCGCAGAGAAACCCTATGGGCTGAAGCAGCAGCGCCCGCACCCCGGAAGCGGCTGCCGCATCGAGCGTAGCCTCCACCGTCGGCCCGATCCACGGCCCTCCGCTCGCGCCCTGGCTCTGGAAGGCAAACCACCATTGGCGAATCTCCGGGACGCGCTCGGCGACCAGCGCGGCGGTTCGCTTGGCCTCCTCAGCGTAATCATCGGGCGGCAGGTCGCCGGAACTGGAAATCGTCCGGCAAGGAACGCTATGCGCGGTAAACAGCACTGGAACCGCCTCGCCCGTCTCCTCCGCGAGTTTGCTCAGCGCGGGCCGAAGCCGCTCGGCAAAGGCTTCGGCCAACAGTGGATGCCTCGCCCACCCCTCGGTGAAGTCGATACGCAATCCGGCCGCTTCGGCCTCGACCGCGCGGCGATAAAGCCCCACGCTGGTGCGCGAGTTATGCGGCGCAAGGCAGAGAACCGCCGCCTCCTCCACGCCGTCGGCGCGCATCCGCCGCACCACGTCGGCAATGTAAGGCCGCCAGTTTCTCATCCCCACGTAGACGGGCACGGCATCGCCGGTGGCGGCCAGTTCCGCTTCCACCATTTGCGCCTGCCGGCGCGTTATCTCCGTCAGTGGGCTACCGCCTATCAGCGCGTAACGGCGCTGAATCTCCGCGATAACTTCCGGCGGCAGCGGGCGGCCTCCAGTCACGTTGCGCAGATAATCGGGAATCTGCTCGACAGACTCCGGGGTTCCGTGGGCCAGCAAGAGGACGGCTTGTTTAGCCACGCCCAGCCTCTTCCAACCGGAACTCCTTGACCATTTTCACCACCGCCTGCACATTCTCCACCGGCGTTTCCGGCACAATCCCATGCCCTAGGTTGAAGATATGCCCCGGCCGTCCATTGGCCGCGCGCAGTATCTCTTTCACGCGCAATTCCAGCATCTCCGGCGGCGCAAAAAGCGCAATCGGGTCCAGATTCCCCTGCACCGCGTGGCCGTGCCCCACCGCCCGCCATCCCTCATCGAGCGGCTGCCGCCAGTCCAGCCCGATAACATCCGCTCCGGTCGCCGCCATCTGTCCCAGCAGCCCCGCCGTCTCCACGCCAAAGTAGATCACTGGAACGCCCATCTTCTGCACCGCCCGCACCAACCGCTTCGAGGCCTCGAAGGCGTAATCGCGATAATCCTCCAGCCCCAGCGAACCTACCCAACTGTCGAAGATTTGAATGACATCCGCCCCGGCTTGCACCTGCAAGCGGCAATACTCTTCGAGCACTTTCACTATCTTGTCCAGCAGCAGCCGCCAGGACAAGTTATCGCAGTACATGGTCCGCTTGGTATGGATGTAATTCTTCGATCCGCCGCCCTCGATCATGTAACTTGCCAGCGTGTACGGTCCGCCGCAAAAGCCGATAACTCCCAGCCGCTCGCGGAAGTGCGCCGCCACCTTTTCGATGGCCCGCGCCACGTAGGCCAGTTCCCCGGCGCGGTCGGTGCGCAGCGCCCGCACGTCCTCGGCGGTGCGTACCGGGCGATGCACCACCGGCCCCTCGCCCGCCTGAAACTCGAAGTCCAGTCCCATCGGCTCCAGCGGCAGCAGCAGGTCGGCAAAGATGATGGCCGCATCCACGCCCAGCTTTTCGGCGGCGGCGATGGTCACCTCGGCGGCAATCTCCGGCTGCTTGCATATCTCCACCAGCGTGTGATGCTTGCGCACCTCGCGGTACTCCCGCATATAGCGTCCCGCCTGGCGCAGGAACCACACCGGCGTACGGTCCACGGGGCGGCGCAGGCAAGCGCGAACGAAGCGGCTGCCGTCGAGAATGTTATCGGGGTGGGATGCGTCGGCGAGAATCGGGTCAATGGGCTGCATATCGTTTTGATTTTACCGGGTGAGCTGAACGAAAGGCCTCTTGACGAAAAGTTCTTGAAGCATTCCCCCGCGTCCCTCAAGACGCTCCGAGGGGCTGGCCATTGCGTTTAATATCGAATAGGCAGTGGGTTTGGACAGGCCGCTATGAGGCGAAAGAATGGCAACTTGCGAAGATTCGGCGGCAAAGACGCGCGGCAAAGTCCGGCCTCACCCGACGCAAAACGAGGCTCTGCTCTTCGAGAAGTCGTCTCCGGGCAAGCGCGCATATAAGCTGCCGCCGCTGGACGTGCCGGCAGTGGATGCGGCGGCGCTGCTGGGCGCGGCTCATCGTTCGATGGACGCGGAGTTGCCGGAGTTGAGCGAGATCGAGATTATTCGGCACTTCACGCGGCTCTCGACGTGGAACTACGCCATCGACCTGGGAATGTACCCGCTCGGCTCCTGCACCATGAAGTACAACCCGCGCGTCAACGAGTTAGTCGCGCGCGTCGAGGGTCTGGCAGAGGCGCATCCTTACCGGCCCGACTCGCTGGCCCAGGGGATTCTTGAAGTTATCGACTCGCTTCAGCGGTGCCTGCTGGAAATTACCGGCATGGACGCGATTACGCTTCAGCCGGCGGCTGGAGCGCACGGCGAGTTTACCGGCATCCTGCTGATGCGAGCCTGGCATGAGTCGCAAGGCAATCCGCGCCGCAAGATACTTATTCCCGACTCGGCGCACGGCACCAACCCGGCTACCGCGGCCGTCTGCGGCTATGCGGTCGAGAATCTCAAGTCCAACTCCGAGGGCGGCATCGACATGGAGGCTCTAACTCGGCAGGTGGATGATGAGACCGCCGCGCTGATGCTCACCAACCCCTCCACCATTGGAGTTTTCGAGAGCAAGATACACAAGATCGCCGGGATTCTGCACGCCAAGGGCGCGTTGCTTTACATGGACGGCGCCAACATGAACGCACTTGTGGGCAAGGCGCGGCCGGGCGACTTCGGCGTGGACGCGATGCACCTGAACCTGCACAAGACCTTTTCCACGCCGCACGGCGGCGGCGGTCCCGGCTCCGGTCCGGTGGCTTGCAAGGCGTTTCTGGAGCCGTTTCTGCCCTTGCCCGTGCTGCAAAGCAACGAGGACGGAAGCAAGCGCTGGAGCTACGATAGGCCGCAATCCATAGGCCGCGTCCGCGCCTTCCACGGCAACGTGGGAATGTTCATCCGAGCTCTGGCTTACATTCTGGCCAACGGACCGGACGGCCTGCGACAGACGACGGAAGATGCCGTGCTGAACGCCAACTACATTCGCAAGAAGCTCGAAGACCTATACGAGCTTCCTTACAAGACCGCCTCCATGCACGAGGTCGTTTTCAGCGACAAGCGGCAGGCGGCCAAGGGCGTGAAGACCGGAGATATAGCCAAGCGGCTGATCGACTACGGTTTCCATCCCTACACGGTCAGCTTTCCAACCATCGTCTCCGGCGCGCTTATGATCGAACCGACGGAGAGCGAGTCGTTGGAGGAGCTGGACCTGTTCATCGAAGCCATGCGTTCCATCGCCGCCGAGGCCGAGGAGATGCCGGAGTTAGTCAAGACCGCGCCGCACTCGACGCGGGTCTCGCGGCTGGACGAGGCGGCGGCGGCGAGGAAGCCGGCGCTCAGGTGGCGGGCCGCAAGATGAGCGCGTTTGGAGAAACGGCACCTAGAATTTGACGGTGGGCGCGGTGCGGGCGCTTTCGCTGGCCTCGAAGAATGCGTTGTTCTCGTGGAATCCGGCGATGCCCGCCCAGATGCTGGCCGGGAACTGGCGCACGTATGTGTTGTAGTCGCGCAGGGATTCGTTGTAGCGCCGCCGCGCCACGCCGATGCGGTTCTCGGTCCCGGCCAGCTCGTCCTGCAAGCGCATGAATTGCTCACTGGAGCGCAGTTGCGGATAGTTCTCGGTGAGCAGCAGCAGGCGGCCAATCGCCCCGTCCAGTTGACCGTTAGCGGCGATCTTGGCCGCCGGACCTTGCGCGTTCAGCATCCCGGCGCGGGCATTGGCGATATCGCCGAAGACCGTGCTTTCTTCCTTGGTGAAGCCCTTCACCGTCTCCACCAGGTTGGGGATAAGATCGGCTCGCCGCTGCAATTGCACATCCACGTCTGCCCATGCGGTCTTCACCGCCTCATCCTTGGCGACAAGATCGTTCTTCACGCCCACATAACTGCCGAAGACCATCAGCAGAATCACAACGAACACGCCCACAACGCCAAGTCCAATCCAAAGTCCCTTGCTCATACAGTGCTTTTCTCCTCCAGCTTCCTTGATGGGAAGCCCCGTTTGCATAAACCTAGCTCATTACCAACTTCCGCCTGCGCCGCCGCCGCCGAAACCGCCGCCGTCACCGCCAAATCCTCCAAAGCCGGAGCCGCCGGAATCTCCGCCCCCGAAGCCACCACCGCCGCCAAAGCCGCCTCCTCCAATCCACGGCCCTCTCCCGCCCATGAACATACCAAGCAGTCCAAAGCCGGCGAGCAGCCGCAGAACAAAGAAGCCGCCAAAGAAGATAACCAGAATGATCAGCACAATCGCATTGCCCAGCGCCGAGCCATGCCGGGCGCGCGGTTGCGACTGCATCTGTCCCGGATCGTCCGCGAGCGTCACCTTGGCGTCAGCGGCAATTACCTGAGCCACTTCGCCCACGCCCAGAGTTACCGCGCCGTCGAAGTCGTTGGCCCGCAGATAGGGAACCATCTCTCGGCCAATATCGCCGACCTTGCCGTCGGGAAGGATGCCTTCCAGACCGTAACCCACGTCTATCCAGCGCTTGTGATCGTCCACCGCCAGCAGGATCAGGACACCCCGGTAATCCTTTCCCTTCCGGCCCATTTTCCATTTGTCTTCAAGAGCGTTTGCGAACTCCGCTGGATCCACGCCATCCAGATTCCTTACCGTCACAACAGCCACTTGCGCATGGGCCTGCGAGTGGTCGAGTTGGGAGCAGAGGCGGTCCAGCCGCGCGATGGCCTGGGGCGAGAGCACGTGCGCAAAGTCGCTGACGTAATCGGTGGGTTGGGGCAGATCCTCGATGCGCTCGGCCGGAACTGAGGCTGCGAAAACCGCAACCAGCACGGCCGGAAGCAGCCGGAAGAGGATCGAATGTGCGCGGGAAAAGCCTTTCATCGCTCTTAATTCTACGCGGACCGGGGGTGGAAGGTTCCCGAATTCGGCCACCGCCTACCGGCAGTGACCGCGAGATCGTGAAACAGCCGTTGCCAATCGTATGTTTTCGGGCGTAATATGCGCGCAATAGACAGTGCTTCACCCGCTTGGGCGCCTCACAGGGCACTCTCCGCCCAGCGCGAATTCGGAAGGCGCTCTGCCGTGAACGCGGCGATGGGGCCGCCGGCCGGTTCGATTTCGTGAAGAGCGCCGAAGGAGGGTCATGCCCTTTTTCGCAAGTCTTCGCTACGTGTGCGCCATGCTGCCGGCTGCGATGGCCGCGCTCTCCCTGACCGCGCAGGAAACGGTTCACTCCGCTCCCATCGAAGTGACCCACGGCAAGCCCTTTGTGATGGCGACGGTCAACGGCCAGGGGCCTTTCCGCTTCGTCATCGACACCGGCACCGGCGGCGACGCCATTGTGACTGGGGAACTGGCCGATCGGCTTGGCCTCCCCGCTGCCGGGCAGGTCAAGCTCAACGACCCGAGCGGCCTGGGCGAAAAAGTCGTTCCCGCCGTCCTGATCCGATCCTTGCAGATTGACGGCATCATGTTCACCGGGGTCAAGGCTGTCCGGCACAACTTGAGCGACCAGGATGGCCCCTGCCAGGGAGTGCTCGGCTTCGCGCTCTTTCGAGACTTTCTGTTTACGCTCGACTACCCCAACCGGCAAATCACGCTGGCGAGTGGATCGCTGGCCGCGGACGGCGGCAGATCGGTCTTGCCCTTTGCCATGCCCTTCGGAGTGCCCATCGTCGGCCTGAGCGTCGGCGACCTGCGCTTTGACGCGCTCATCGACTCCGGCGGCGAAGGCCTCAGCCTGCCGGAAAACCTTGCCTCACGGATGAAGTTTGCCGTCGATCCGGTGGCCTTCGCCAACGGCCAGTCGCTTTCCACCCGCTTCCAGCTCAAAGCCGCCCGCATGGCCGCGGATGTGCGTCTGGGCGAATACATATTTGAGCACTCGTTCGTCGAGATCAATCCGGCATTTCCGCTGGCCAACCTCGGCTCCTGCCCCATGCGGAACTTCGCTCTCACCTTCGACCAGAAGAATCTGCTGGTGCGCCTTCGCGCCAGCCGCAAGCGATTCACGCTCTCCGCAACTCCCACGGCGATCCGCCTGGTGAATGCGCCCCTGCCCAAGCCTCTCGATCCCAATCTGGTCCCGGTGGGATAAGGAAGGGGCTGCCCGCCGACCCGCTTCCACAATTGGATCGGCGCTATACTTGGCACAATATGCGAACTGCTCTTGCATTGATCTGTTTGTCTGGAACATTGGTTCTGGCCCAAACGAAGCACCCTGGAGCCAAACCGCCGGATGCGAAACTGGCTGAACAAACCGCCGCGCCTGAAGCGTATCCGGTGTGGTGGGATCCAGACCTCGGTCTCGACAAGATCGAAGATGCGGATGCGCTGCTCTCCAAACCCTTTGATGAAAACGATATTGAACATCTCAGGGAGAACGCCGGCTCGATTTCCTCTGGGCAGCATCAGCCCGACGTACATAACTGTAAGGAATTGCTGGCGGTGATCGATCCAGACGACTACCGGTCATTGAATCGAGTGAACGAATGGGGGCTGATAGGTGTCAGATGTGCCGAGATCAAGGCACTCAGTCATGTTATCCCAGCTCGGCATTCTGCAGTCCGCAACGATAAATGGACCAACGAGTTATTTTCGCAACTGCCTGCAGCCATCGCTTTCGCGGACGGAGAAAAGTCGCATTGGGAGGCCATACAAGCGGAGAAAAAAGGCTTGAGCCTCAGCCAATACTGGAGAGGCAAGGGGCGACACGGGTTTCAGATCGATGAACAGGTACTTCTCTTAGGAACCAATGGACAGTGCGACGATTCATACCACATAGTTGCGCGAGGGGACTTCACCGGAGACGGATGGGAAGACTTGCTCATTGAGGGAGGTGGTTCGAGCACTCCGCATAGAGACTACTACTCTGCCTATCTTCTTACTCGCAAATCCGCGAATGAGCGATTTAAGATCGTCAAAACCATCTTCTAAGCCGGCGGAGTATGTGGCGGTGCATTGTGTCTGCATATGAGTATGCGATATGCACCGTACATTCTCTCGCATTTACTGGGCGGCAATTCAAGCGGTGAATCGAGAGCTTGTTGCAGGAAAAGAATCCGGCCCCGTCCAAGGTTCGAACTCAATCGCCGCGTCTTCAAAAAGAAGTCTCTGCCAAGCACCTCGTACTTGTCCGTTGTTGTCTGGGGGCTGGCCTTTTGAAACAGCAATGCCAGATTCTTTCGATGCCCCGAAGAAGTCAAAACTTCTAACCAGAGAATCAACTTTCGGATACTTTAGGGAAGCTCTGAATAAGCCCGCGAATACGGCGAATTGAGAAGCAGAAG
>CAZMHC010000035.1:0-28349 GCA_964565955.1 uncultured Occallatibacter sp. | reverse complement strand
GTCTCGGCCCCTGGCCCGTCGGCGGAACCTGGAGCTGGACGGGACCGAACGGATTCACCTCGACCTCGCGCGAGATAGACGACATCGCGCTGCCAACGACAACCAGCACTTACACGGCGACTTACGTCACCGGCGGCTGCACTTACACGCAGACGTTCACCGTCACCGACTGAACGCGGACAGAGTTATCGCAAACGGAGCGCCCCAGGTTTGGGTTTATGGAACCTGGGGCGCTCCTCAATAGACTTGGCCATCCGTTTCAATTCCACCAAGCGTGGCAGGATTTCACGATCTTGCCACGCCTTTGATTGCGCGGCAAGGCGCGGGTCGTCTGGATACGACGGAATTCTCCTCATTGAAAGCCGGCGCAACGGTTTTGGCGGATTGACGGAGGACAACGCTCGTCGTTCTCGACGCGAACTTGGACGCTGACACTCACATCGGGACAATCGAGTGCGACAGAGGAACGATAACTTCGGGGTTCGGCGTGGGGCCTCTAATTGAGCTGTTTGGGCCGGAAGTGGCAGGTTCCCCCGGCCAGCACTGATATCCAGATCGAAGGATCGGCGGGTTGCTCGCTGGAGCCGAGGAAAAGGATGCCGTCGGGGGCAAGCAGGCGGTGAATGCCCGCCAGCAGTGAGCGTCGCGTCTCCTGGGAAAAGTAGAGCATCACGTTGCGCAGAAAGACCACATCGAAGCGTTCGTGAAACGGCAACGGCGGAACGCAGAGATTCGCTTGCCTAAAGTTGCATATCTGGCGTAACTCCGGCTTGGCCGTCCAGTCTTCGCCAGCGTGGTCGAAGTAGCGGACCACGAAGCGGGCGGGAAGGCCGCGGTTGATCTCAATGCGGCGATAGACGCCGGACTGCGCGCGCTCGACCACTTCGCCGCAAATATCGGTGCCCTCGATGCGGATATTCCAGCCGCCCAGCAGAGGAAAATGTTCGCGGATGAGCATGGCGATGCTGAATGCCTCCTGTCCGGTCGAGCAGGCCGCGCTCCAGAAGCGGAGGTTGCGCTGGGTGCGGCGGGCCTCGACGATCTTCGGCAGAAGCTCCGCGCGCAACAGCTCGAAGGGGCGACCATCGCGAAAGAAGCTGGTTTCATTGATGGTCATGGCCTCGGCGATGGAGCGTTCCAGAACCGGGTTTTTCTTCGACCGCAAGCGCTGCACAAGTTCCTCCAAACCGCTCAGGCTTTGGTTGCGCAGCACTTTGGTAAGACGAGTATCGAAGAGATAGTCGCGCGAAGGGTCGAGCACATTTTGCGAAAGGCCGTAGACGAGCTCGCGAAGGTAGCCGTAGTCAACGCTGGAGGAGGTTTGCATGGCTAGACCGCCGCTTCCCGAAGCTCTCGCGCTTCGCTGTTGGCCCGGACGGCAAGTCTGAGGATTTCGGGGGCGATGGCGTTGAGGGGCAGCACCTTTTGCGCCAGTCCGGCATTGGAGACCGCGCCGGGCATTCCCCATACTGTGCTGGATGCCTGGTCCTGGGCCAGCACCGAACCGCCGTTCTCGCGGATCAGGCGACTGCCGGCCAGCCCATCCGACCCCATGCCGGTCAGCACCACGGCCAATACCCCGGAGCCATACACCGCGGCGGTGGAGCGAAAGAGCGTATCCACTGCCGGGCGGCAGTGATTCTCCAGCGGCCCTTGGTTCAGCCGCAGCGTGGTTGGTGAGCCGATGCGCGCAGCGGCCAGCACCTCCATGTGCCAGTTTCCCTTGGCGATGAAGATGCACCCAGGGCGCACCGCGTCTCCCTCGGCGGCCTCGCGGACCGGCAAACGGCAGCGTCCGTTGAGGCGCTCGGCAAAGAGTTTGGTGAACAGCTCGGGCATATGCTGCACAATCAACACGGGAAGCGGAAAATTTGCCGGAAGCGCGGGCAGCAGAATATCGAGCGCCGCCGGACCGCCAGTTGAGACGCCGATAGCCACCACCGCCGGTAGCGATGCGATCGGCTGCGCTCTGGGCGGCGCGAAGGGCCGAAACAATGGCGCCTGAGCGACCGTGACCGTCTGCTGCTTGGCAAGCCCGGCCAAAGCGTGAATCTTGGGAAGAAGTTCCTGAGAGAGCGCCTGGGCGGCCGCCTCCCGACCAGCCTGACCGCCGGGTTTGGCCACGTAGTCCGATGCGCCCGAGGCCAGCGCCTCGATGGTCACTTTCGCTCCACGCTGGGTGAGCGAACTGCACATGATGACCGGCATTTTGTGTCCCCGCGCGCGCAACTCCCGCAGTGTTGCCAAGCCGTCCATGACCGGCATCTCCACATCCAACAGAATCAGATCGGGGCGGATGGTTTCAATGGCACGGAGGGCCGATTCGCCGTCGCCGGCCGTTCCCGCCACTTCCAGGCCGACATCGGCAACCACCACCGAACGCAGCAGACTCCGCATCACCGCCGAGTCGTCCACGATGAGAATCCGAATGAGGCGGTCGATCGCCATCGCTCAGGCCTCCGCCAGGCCGAGCATGGCCAGCTTTTCCGTCAAAGCGTCGTCGTCGAAGGGCTTCATCAGGTACTCGTCGGCGCCGGCATCCAGGGCGCGGAGAATGAAATCGTTCTCGGCCTCGGTGGTCACCATCATCACCTTGACATCGATGAATCCCTGCGAACGCATGGCCTTGAGCATCTCCAGCCCGTCCATCACCGGCATATTCCAGTCCACCAGCGCAAGATCGAAATCAACCCCTTCGTTCAGCCGCTCGATACCCGCCTGCCCATCGGCCGCCTCCTCGCACTGAATCCCCTTCTCTTCGAGGAGGCCCCTGAGATAGCCCCGAACAAAGCGGGAGTCGTCGACAATCAGTGCTCGCATGGTCGCCTCCAGACAGTGGGCCGAGTCCCGTTTACCTTAATTGGCCTGTGCATGACTCAGCCTCATGGGATCGAGCCGCTCCGGGTCCAGCATTACCAGAAGGCTCTCCTTGAGCTTGTACGCCCCGGCAAACAATGCTCTCCGGCGCTCGTCCAAGATAGATGGATTCGGCTCGTGGTCGGCCGAGGAGACGGTCAGCACCTCGCCCACCGAATCCACCAGCAGCCCAAAGCATCCCCCTCCACTTTCCAAAACCAGAATGTCCTGCTTGTCCTCCCTGGGCGGCAAACCGAGCAGTTGCCGCAAACTCACCGTGGTCAGCACGTCGCCCCGGTAGTGAACCAGTCCGCCCACATAGGCCGGAGCCAGCGGCACCGGTTGCGGTCTGGCCGAGCCGACGATCTCCAAAATGTGGGTGATGGGCACTCCGAACATCGTCTGCCCCACTCGAACCGAGCACATCTCGACCAGCGCCGCCGCCTTTTCCTTGCGATCCATCGTCGTTGCGCTCATGCCAGTGTCTCCGCAATTCCATTCCATTCGTTTGACCGGCTCTCGTCGGCCGGCAGCGGGGGCACCGCGCCCAGGTCCACCACTCCGGTCACCCGGCTCTTCAACAGAGTTACGCCCCCGGTGCGCTGATTGGTGCCGGCCTCGAAGAGGTCGCCGCCGGCTGCCACATCCAGCACGTGCGATACGGCTATACCCACGTGGCGGTTGCCCTCGCGGCAGACCACCACGATGATCTGCGCCTCCGGATTGCCCTGCACCGCGGCCAGAACCCCGCCCGAATCCTCCACCGGAAGCAGTTGGCCCTCGAAGTTCAGCACCGGCCGATAGCCGATGTACTCGATACGCGAGACCTTCAATTGCTCGATGCGCAGCACGTCGCCGAGCGGAACCGCCGCCTGCCGCTCGGCGGCTTCGACCAGCAGATACTCCAGACTCTTGGCCGCGTCCGCCTCGCTCTCCGTCTCCGAGGCACGCGCCGCCTCTTCTTCGGCCCTCATCGCCACCCCGGCCTTCTGGGCGATCGACCCCGGATCGAGAATCAAGGCCAGATCGGCGTTTCCCAGCACCGTCGCCCCGGAGTAAAGACCTATGTCCTTTAGCACCGCCGAGAGCGGCTTGACCACGATCTCCTCGGGATCGGCCAGCCCGTCGACGACCAGGCCGAAGCGCCGCCCGTCGGCGTCCAGCACCGCGATGAAGTTGTCCCGCTCGGTGACGATCTTGTGCTCGACGCCGGGCATCAGCAGCCGGTCCAGAAAGACCAGCGGCAGCAACTTGCCGCGTAGCCGATAGAGCGGCGCATCCTCGATCCACTCGATGGCCGCCGCGGCCATCTCCGGCGGAATATGCACCAGTTCCGAAAGCGCTCCCTGGGGCAAGGCAAAACTCTGGTCGACGCTGCGCACGATCAGCGCGGGAATGATGGCCAGCGTCAGCGGAATGCGCAGCCGCAGCGAGGTGCCCTTGCCGGCCCGGGAGTCGATCTCCACCTTGCCGCCGATCCTCTCCACATTGGTGCGCACCACGTCCATGCCCACCCCGCGGCCGCTCACGTTGGTCACGGCGGCGGCGGTGGAGAAGCCGGGCAGAAAGATCAACTGGAGCAGTTCGCGTTCGCTCATCTGCGCGGCCCGGTCGGCGGCAATCAGCCCGCGCTCGATGGCCTTCTGGCGCACCTTGTCGACGGCGATGCCGGCCCCGTCGTCGGAGACTTCGATGACCACGTGGCTGCCTTCTTGGCTGGCCTTCAGTTTGAGAGTCCCCTCCGGGTCTTTGCCCGCCGCACGGCGAACCTCGGGCGGCTCGATGCCGTGATCCAGCGAATTCCTCACCGCATGAGTCAAAGGATCCTTGATGGCCTCCAGCAGGCTCTTGTCCAACTCCGTATCCTGGCCCTCAACCTGCAATCGGACGCGCCGTCCCAGCACCTGGGAAAGGTCGCGCACAATCCGCGGCATTTTTGAGAAAATGTTCGAGACCGGCTGCATCCGGGCCTTCATCACCGACTCGCGCAGGTCGGCCGTCACCATATCCAGGCGTCGCGAAAGCATGGTCATGTTGGGATCGGCCGAGGTGGCCTGCAGAACCTGGTTTCTGGTCAGCACCAGTTCTCCCACCAGGTTCATCATCCGGTTCAGCAGCGTCACATCCACGCGCAAGGTGCTTTCGGCGGCCGTACCGGCGGCCTGGGCGCGCGGCTTGGCGGTGTCGTCGGTCTCTACGGAAGTCTTGGCCGCTGGCGCCTCAGCGACCGGGGCGGCCTCCGCTGCCTCGGGCGGATCAGGCGGGTCGGGAGCGGGCGCGGCGGTGGGCGGGGGCGCGACAGGCGCCTTGCGGGGAGGAGGGTCGGCCGCCTGTGGCGGAGCCGCAACCGCCTTGGCGTGCGCGTATTGCTTCGCTTCCGCCCGCGCCGGCAACTGCAGCTCCTCCAGGCGGCCAATCAGCTCGGTGTCCAGCCCCTCGCCCTCGCTGGCCTCCGTCTCGATATTCTTCAGGATCGAGCGCAGACCGTCGAGCAGTTGCAAAAGCCCGGTGATAATCGAGTTTTCGGCGACCAGTTTCCCCTCGCGAAGCAGGCCGAGCAGGTTCTCCCCGCTGTGGGCCAGCGCTTCCAACCGCTTGAAGCCCAGAAATCCGGTGGTCCCCTTGATCGTATGCACCGAACGGAATATCTCTCCGATCAGCCCCGCATCCCGCGGCCGCTCCTCCAGTTCGGTCATGCACCGCTCCATGCGGTCCAGCCCTTCCTGGCTCTCGATCAGAAATTCCCTCGTCAATTCATCCATCGCGTCCACTCATCCGCCGCGCGGAATTCGCGATTCCTGCGCGGCTAGCGCCCTATCCCTTTATCGGTGGGAAGAGACTCGACTTGAGGAGAAAGGGAAGAGGGAATGGGAAAGCGCGCGAGCGGCTCGCCCTGCGCTTCCCAAGCATTCCCTCCATCGCCGTCTTTGTCGGGAATGGGGCGACGTTTGGCGCAACTCCTGGCCGGCACTGCCGTCTATATGAGTACGATGAGCGCTTCCCCATTGATTCGCCCATTCCTATCCCCATTTTCCGCCGTTGTCCGCGATGAGCGGGCTAGCCAGGAGAATCTTGCCGTCTCCGCCGGCCTTAAACGCCAGGATGCCGGCCTCCTCGACGAGTTGATCGTCCGCTACCAACACCGCCTGCTGCGTTATCTTCTCTATCTGACCGGCAACCGCGAGATGGCCGAGGACCTCTTCCAGGAGGTTTGGATGCGGGTGCTGGTGCGCGGCGCTCAGTTCAACGGCCAGGCGCGCTTCGATACCTGGCTCTTCACCATCGCTCGCAATCTGGTCATCGATCAGCGGCGCAAGCGCACCCTCGCCAGCCTCGACGAACTCTTCGAGAGCCGCGGCGACGACGACCGCCCCATGACCTTCGAAGCCGCCGATGGCGAACCCACTCCCTTCGACCGCTTTTCCAATCTCGAAGATCGGGAGAGGATCGCGCGGGCGCTGCTCAAACTGGATACGCTCTACCGCGAGGTGCTGGTGCTGCGCTTTCACGAGGAGCTGTCGCTCCAAGAGATTGCCCAAGTGACCCGCGCTCCGCTCTCCACTGTGAAATCAAGGCTTTACCGGGGCCTGGCCGCCCTCAAGCCCAGGCTCGAAGGCACCTGCGGTGCGGCCAGCCAAGCGCCCGCGGGGAGGCCATACGATGAGCCTTCGAGGACGGCATGAAACCCGACGACCGCCCCCTCGGCGAGTCCGATGATGGAACCATCGGCGAAGCCGCCGATCCCGACCGCGATCTAGTTTCGGCCCTGGCCGGAAATCAAGCCAACCGCGAGCGCGCCGTGGCCTGGCGCACCCGCCGCGTCGTCATGGCATCGCAGGGCGTGATGCGCGACCAGAAAGCCGGGCGGCGGCGCACCCGTTCGCTGGCCCTGGCGGCCTCGGTGACGGTGATTCTCGCCCTCGGCCCGCCGGTCTGGTGGATCGCCGACAACCTCATTGAGGAGGAGCACCTGGGCACCCTGACCAGCCAGCTCAGCCTGTGGATATTCTTCTTCATCGTGGCCCTGCTGGCCGCGGCGCTATTGGCTGGCTGGTTGCGGCGCAAGTCCTGACCGCAAAAGCCGGGCATTCTTTCTTTCTCTCATCGAATTCCCGCAACTTCCCCATTCCCGACTCCGTCCATCCAACACGGGTGAAGCCGCGCTCATTTCCTGAAAGGCCCTCCCTGGGAGGGGGTTGCGTCATGCGCGATCCACAATCCATCTCCATCGACGAAGACACTCGCCTGGTTCCGGTGTGGTCCATCGTCGCGGCCGTCGCGGCCTTCCTGTTGGTCGAGTACTATTTCTGGCTGATTCTGCCCGGCCAGCAGCGCCATCTGCCGCCCATCGGCCTGCGCGCTTACTTCAACCTTTCCTGGGGACTGCTGGCGGCCCTCTACTTCCTGATGGTCGGCTACGTCAGCAAGGACGCGCCCCGTCGCGCCATGAGCGCGCGCTTCTGGATGGCCATTTGCTTCGTGATGCCGGCCGGCATCGGCGCAGTGCTTTACTTCCTGCTGCGCACCCCCGCGGTCTTTCGCTGCCCGGCCTGCGCCACCCACGTGCAGAGCGACTTCCACTTCTGCCCGCAGTGCGACTATCAACTTAGCGCCAGTTGCGGCCACTGCTTCCGCACCGTCCGCGCCACCGACCAGTTCTGCACCCGCTGCGGCCACGAACTGGCCAAAGACCACAGGCCAGCCCGGTTGCGCGTACTGGGCGAGTAAGCCTTCGCTCCCGCGATCGCCGCTATGCAGCTTCATCGCGCCAAAGGTGGGATATTTATAGACAAGGATTTTATGGATTTTCATTCAGATCACGCAATGCGCTCCAGGTTTAGCCTTTGAAGGCTCGTAAGACAATCCGTCGGCCACGTTTCGCTGGCCCCGCCGTGATTCTACTTGCCGCAGCCGCGGCCATCGCGCCGCTACTGGTCCACGGCCCCTCCTGCGGCCACGATTTCGACTTCCATCTGGTCTCCTGGTTCGATGCGCTGGAGAGCTGGCGGCAAGGAATCGCGTATCCGCACTGGACCCCCAGCGCCAACTTCGGCGCGGGCGAGCCGCGTTTCGTCTTTTACTCGCCACTGACCTGGATGCTGGGCGCGGCTTTGGGCGCGGCGCTGCCCTGGCCGCTGGTTCCCATCGCGCTGACCTTTCTGCTGCTGACCTTGACGGGGCTGGCTACGCGGGCGCTGGCCAGGCAAATGCTCGATGAAGGCGCGGCCACGCTGGCCGGTTGCGCGGCGTTGTTTTCCGGCTATGCGCTGTTCACTGCCTACGAGCGCTCGGCCTTTGCGGAGTTTGCCGGCGGTTTCTGGATTCCTCTGGTTCTGCTTTATCTGTTGCGCGACGGGGGTGCTTTTGTCGGCGCGGAGGCCACTCCTTGCGCGAAGGCCGTTCCTCTCTGGCGACGCGCTTTCGACGGTTCCGCGGCGCCGCTGGCGCTGGCCGTGGCGGGCGCATGGCTTTCCAACCCAACCGTCGGCGTGATGGCCTGCTATCTGCTCGCCGCCGTTGCGTTGACGCGGACCCTGCTCTCATGGTCGTGGGCGCCGCTCCTGCGCGCCGCAGCCGGCTCGTTGCTGGGGATGGGCTTGATCGCGGCCTACCTGCTCCCCGCCGCGTGGGAGCGGCGCTGGGTCGATATTTTGCAAGTGACCGAGGACCCGGGGCAAACGCTGGAAAACAGTTGGCTGTTTGCCGTTCACGCAGACCCGGGCCTGCAGCCTCACGATGAGGTGCTGCGGACGGCCTCGATTATCGTCGTCCTGATGACGGCCGTGGCGCTGGGCGGAGCGCTCGTAAGTTGGCTGCGCGGCAGGCTCTCCACGGTACGCGAAGATTCACGGACGGAACGGCTCACAGGGGCGGATCGACCGATCGCGCATCGGAGTTTTCTCCGGCCGATTGCCCGCGACTGGTGGCTTCCCCTGGCGCTCATCCCTGTGGTCGTTCTCTCCCTTCAGTTCGCTTTCTCGCGGCCGCTATGGAATCTGTTGCCCGAACTCCGCTTCTTGCAGTTTCCCTGGCGCTGGCTGCTGGTGCTGGAAGCGCCGATGGCCATCTTCTTCGCCGCAGCCGTCTGGCCACGCGATGCGGAGCGGCTGTGGCGCCGTGTTGCCGTGGCGGCGGCCTGCGCGGCCGTTTTTCTGGCTATGACGGTTTGCGCGGGATCGGTGTTCTTTCAGAACTGCGATTGCAAAGACTCGGTGGCCGGTATGTTGGTGACGTATCGCAACGGCCAGGGTTTTGCCGGCACCGATGAGTACGAGCCGATCGGCTCCGACAATTCGCTGCTGCCCACCGGACTGCCCGCCGCCTGCCTGGTTGTGGACCCCATGACGGAGCTCGGTATGCCCACGAACGGCCCGGATGACGTGGATAGCCCTCCGGTATGGCAACCTGAACAGCGCAGTTGCGACGCGACCTTCGCCGCCGTCGGCAATCGCATCGAGCATCTCCGCATCTCCGCTACAATTCCGCATTCGGGCTTTCTGATTCTGCGCCTACGCAGCTACCCGGCCTGGCTGGTGAGCGTCAATGGGCGGCATATCTCCGACCTGCCGCGCCGAGAAGACGGCCTGATCGCCGTGCCCGTGCCGAATGGACCAGTCGAGGTGACCGTGGACTGGACCACCACCGCCGATATAATTCTCGGCTGCCGCATGAGCTTCATGGCCGCATTGTTGCTCACAGCTCTTTGGTTGCTCGAGCGAAGGCTCGGCCGGCCTCGTTTATCATCAGAGCGATGCCCGTCGATGTGAAATCGCTCATTCAAGAAGGCGCTACTTTGACCGACCGGGCGCTGGAGGCGTTGCTGCCCAGCGTCGAGACCCTGCCCATCTCGATTCACGGAGCCATGCGTCACTCCACCTTTGCCGGAGGCAAGCGGTTGCGTCCAGTGCTGGCTTACCAGGCCGGCGTCGCCATCGCCGGCGCGCTCCCCTCGGGCATTGAGCGGTTGGGCGCGGCACTTGAAATGCTCCACACATACTCGCTCATTCACGACGACCTGCCCGCTCTCGATAACGACCAGCTGCGCCGCGGCAAACCCACCTGCCACGTGGCCTTCGGAGAGGCCATTGCCATTTTGGCAGGCGACGCGCTCCAGACCCGCGCCTTCGAGGTGTTGGCCTCGCTCGGTTCTCCGCCCGCCGCAACCGTCCAGATCGTCGGCCTCATCGCCAACGCCGTCGGCACCGTCGATGGCATGATAGGCGGCCAGGTGCTGGACCTCGAAAGTGAGCGCCAGAAGCCCACCCCGGAGCTGGTCGAAGCCATTCACCGCGCCAAGACCGGCGCTCTGATCCGGGTCAGCGTGGTGGCCGGAGGCATCTACGCCGGAGCCGCCGTCGAGGACGTTGCCCGCCTCGACCTCTTCGGTCGCAAGGCCGGCCTGGCCTTCCAAATTGTCGACGATGTGCTGGATTTAACGGTGGACTCGGCGCATCTGGGCAAGACCGCCGGAAAGGACCAAGCCACGGAGAAAGCTACTTGGCCGGCCGTCTACGGAATCCAGCGAAGCCGGCGCGATGCCGTCCGCCTGATCGAAGAAGCCTTCGCCGCTCTCGAACCCTACGGCAGCCGCGCCGACGGACTCAAAGCCGTTGCCCGCTACCTGATCGAGCGGAAGAACTGACGCTTGCCTATGCCAACGGATATTCCCGAATCCTATTTCCCGACGACCGCCCGCAGCCGTTCGCGCTGGACGGAGATGTCCTCGACCGCCCCCTGCACCTGGCCGAGCAGATGCTGTACTTCATCGATAAAGCCGGGCAGCCGATTCCACCATAGGCTGAGGATATCTTGCTGGTCCAGCAGCGCCAACGCCGCGCCCGAGGCCGCCGCCACTGTTCCGGAGCGGCGGTTGCCGGTCAGCAGCAACAAGCCGCCCGCGAACAGGCTTCCAGCCGCGGCAACGCTCACCCAATCCAAACTCTCGGTCTCGGCGACGCGCGGAGCGCTCTCGGAAATCTTCGTCGGCTTGGCCTGCGGTACAGCGATCATAAAATCTCCTTCCGTCTTGCCCGCCGCTTACGGGTTCGGACAAGGACAATCAAGTATCGCTCGAAAAACAGCCCAGCGGCAAAATTCCTCGTTCGCTCTGCGCCGCCATTGTCTTCGGAGGTTCCATCCCTAATCGAGATCGAACTCGCGCAGCGGCTTTCCCTGGGGGGCGTCCTTGGCCTTGCGCAACGCCTCGGCAAACTTTTTCTCGAACAAGTCTTCCTTGTTTTTCTCCGCCTCGAGCGACTGGCGAAAGAGCGACTCCTTGCGCTCTTCCTGTGCCCGCAAGGCCTGGGCCGCTGTCTCCAAATCCTCAAACGTGCGTTTGCGCGGCGCGGGCGTGTGGCTCACCACCGATCCGGTAGCCGCATCGATCTTCACCATCGCCCCGCACTCCGGGCAGGCTACTTCCAGAATTCGTTCCTTCGCTTTACCCATTTCAATCCAGAATTGTATGCGCTTCGCCGGCTTTTTGACAGCCGGGCGGCCAGGCGCGAAAACCAAGCGTCGATGCCAGATTCACGATAATTTCATGCAATTCTCCTCGGAATGCCGCCGCAATGGAGATAGAATCGCCGCGTACCTATCGAGAGCCCGCGCGCGCGAAAGACAGTTCCAACCCACGTCAAGCGCTCCTTGACCGCGCGCACCGCTTCAGTCGCGCTTCCCCCGCCGGGCTTTTTCTCGACCCGGCAGAACCTGAACCCCCGTCAGCTTCTTCAAAGGAGAACTCATGTCCAGTTCAATCGCCCCTGAAAGAAAAACCGGCCATCCGACCCATCGCCCGGCTCATCCAACTGAGCCCACGGCATCGACCGGGTCCGCCAATTACACCCTGATCGCCGAGCCGGATCAGGGCTTGACGCCGATCTACAATTTCATCTCCTCGGCCACAAAAACCATCGAGATCACCATGTACAATCTCACCGACACCACCGTGACATCGCTTCTTGCCGCCGCTCAGGCCAAGGGCGTCGCGGTTCGGGTCATCCTCGACCAGAACAACGAGAAGGCCAACAACACGCCGGCCTTTGACAATCTCCAGGCGCACGGCGTCGCGGTCCACTGGGCCAATCCGGTCTATCTCTGCACCCACCAGAAGACCGTCACCGTGGATGGCGCACAATCCGCCATCATGACCCTCAACTTCCAGTCCGCGTACTATCCCACCAGCCGCGACTTCGCTGTCATTACCAACAACGCCGCGGATATCGCCGCCATCCAGACCACCTTCAACGCCGATTTCATCGACGCTGCCATCACCCCGCCCACCGGCGAAAACCTCGTCTGGAGTCCCACCAACTCCCGCGCCAGTGCGCTCGCCATCATCGATGGGGCAGCGCACTCCCTGCTCATCTCTCAGGAAGAGATGGCCGACACGGGCATCGAGTCCGCACTGGAGTCGGCTCTCAAGCGCGGAGTTTCGCTCACCCTGGCGCAGGAGAATACAGCCGGCAAATACAACCGCATTCTCGCCACTCTGAAGGCCGATGGAGCCAAGATTGCCGCCTATACCTCATCCACGGGCTATTACATCCACGCGAAGACCGTCCTTGCCGACTACGGAACCGCGCAGGCAAAACTTTTCGTGGGATCGGAAAACTTCTCCACCGATTCCCTCGACAAGAACCGCGAACTGGGCATCGTCATCAACGATCCAGCCTGCATGGCGGGCGTGCATACCGCCATCACCGCCGACTACAACAACGGTACCAAACTCTGAACCCTGGCGCGAAAACTAGAACCTGAATCGCGCTGTAAACTGGAACGCCCTCATGGCTCCCGCGGAAGTTACTTGGCCGAAAGGTGTCGCCGCATTGGCCGCCTGACCTGAATACAGCGTGGTATCCACGCCGGAATACTGCACGGTGTTGAAGACATTGTTGGCCGTGGCGCGAAGTTCCACGCTGCGCGTATCGCCCAACTGCATCGTCTTTGAGAGCGACATATTGTTTTGGACGGTCCCAGGCCCTGGGATCGAATTGCGCGAGGCCGTGCCATAAGTGCGCTGCGGTGGACCAAAGGCGGCGGGATTGAACCATTCGAGCAGCGTTCCTCCGCCCGCGGCGATCGAGGCTCCCTGAACGCGGTCCGGCCGCAGCGTTCCGGCGGTGCCGCGCGCCACATCGGCCTCGGCCGCTTGGTAACTCGGTGTCAGCGGGGTTCCAGTGGCAAAGGTAAAACTTCCGGAGACCGAAAAACCCTCCAGAATATGCGATCCCACTCCGTCGGTCACCCAGAACTTGTCCTTGCCGAAGGGTAACTCGTACAAATAGGTTCCTGTGACCTTGTGACGCAGGTCGAAGCTGGAGTTGCCCTCCTCGGCGGCCAAGTCTTGCCAGTTCTGCGCCACCACCGTTGAGGTTCCGCCCACTGATCCGGCGTCGTCGATGGAGTGCGAGTATTGGTAATTCGCGCCCAGCGCAATCCCCTTGCTCAGCCGCTTGTTCACGCGCAGCGTTCCGGCGTTGAACTTGGAGAAGGCCGCCGATTGCTCATAGTTGAAATGCCAGTTGGCGGGGGTGGGGAATGGCGCGCTGACTATATCCAAATGATTGCCTCTCGATCCGTTGTATCCGAGATTCATTTCCACGCCCCAGGGGAGCGTCTTCTGTATATCCAGGTTCCAGGCCTGAACGTATGGAAGATGATAGTGAGGATCGAGAGCGTAGTTGCCCGTAATCGCAGGCGCTGGAAATCCGTTGGCAAGCGAGAGGCAATCGGTCGTAGCGGATGCGCATTGCGTCGCAACTTCGTTGGTCTGTTCGTTGGCAAAAGGAGGCTGATGCGCCATCGTGGTGGCAAAGGTTGCGTACTGGCCAACGGTGTAATTGATGCCATAGCCGGCCCGAATCACAGTCTGCTTGGGAAGCCGCAATGCGGCGCCTACGCGAGGCGCGAAGGCCGTGCGGAAGGGATAAACCAGCGAAGCCGGAAGATTGCCGCTATAAGTCCCAGCGTTGCCGGACTGCACTTCATCGACGTCGGTAAATCCCGCTGTCGGGTTGGTGTCCACAAAAGCCAGATGGCCGTATTTCTCCGTATAGGGAGCGAAGAACTCGTAGCGAAGGCCATAATTCAATGTAAGATTGCGCCGCGCGCGCCAATCGTCGGTTGCGTATGCGTCCCACACATTCTCGCGCAGATAACTCTTGGATGCCGAAGAGTCGATGGCGGTCTCTTGCGGCTCCCCGGTGAGAAAATCGGCGAGCGCGGATCCGGAGTAGAGGCCAGTGAAGTAGAACGTCCCGGTGGCGTTCGAGCCGCCCAGAAAGTCGCGATGTACCCGCCGATAGTCCCCGCCGAAGCGCAGGTTATGCTTGGCGTGAATCCAACTCAGGGCCTCCGCAAGCGAGATGGTTTGCGAAAGCGAGAAACTAGGCTGCTGCTCGCTCATGCCCGTGAAGTTGCTCAGCACAATGCTTGGCAGGCCGTAGTTCAGCGCACTGGAATTCAGCGGAGGGGGCGGCGATGAGATGCCGGGAGGACCGTAGATGCCTAGATCCGAAGCAATGTTGTCGTTTCCATTTGTATAGTAATTCGTCGTTCGGCTGTTGTTTCGATTCCAATTGGCGTTGAAGATATTGGTTACCTTGCGGTAACCCACCGTATAACCCGCCTGCGCGGAGTTGGAGTCCGAGGAACTTTTGCCGCCCAATTGCGGAAAGATATTCACGTTGTCCGAAGCCGAGTCGCTCCAGTTGTAATTGAAATTGACGCTTTGGCGAAGCCCCTGATTCTGCGATCTGCGCCCGCCGCTGGCGCCGCGCCCCCCGCCAAGCAGAGTCGCGTTCTTTCCCAGGCTGCGCATATAGCGCGCCCCAGCCTGCGTGGCGTTCGACTGCGCGGTGGTTAGCAGATGATAGTTCTGCGTGTAGCCGGGTAGGTTCGGTTCGGGAAAGAAGGGCTGGCAATTCGGCCCGCTTGCATATGGGTTCGGGCAAGTTAACAGCCAGGTTGCCTGCTGAGTGATGGGAGAAACCGTCGCGGCAAGTCCCGGAATACTCCCCGCCCTCTCGTCGGCCGTCCCGAAATTGCCATCCGTCGGCACCGTCGCGTACTCATCCAGCGGATTCGAACTGCGCGTACCGGAAAGCGTCAGAAACATCGTATCCTTGCCGCTCGGTTTGGTCAGCTTGGGAATGTAGGGAGCGCTTATGAAAGTAATGCCGAAGCGGTTGCTCCCAGAGGGCGGCTGCTCCTGCGGCTGGCCGCGAAGGCTGAACGGCTCGGCATTCAGCGCCGAGTTGCTGCCGATCCAGAAGATCGCTCCGTGCGGCTGTCCTGGGTTGAAGCCGCGGAAGTTGCCGCGCCCGCCGCCGAAGCCTCCCGGCCCGCCAAATCCTCCTCCTCCGAAGCCTCCACCGCCAAACAATCCGCCCACGCCGCCAAAGTTGCCTCCCTGCCCACCCAGTCCGCCCTGAGAGCGAACCGTCTCCATCGCATCCCGCAGCCGGTCCATATCCATTCCGGCCAGCGGGCTTACCGAACCCGACTGCCCAGTGATAGCCACCGATTCGCCGCCAAAATCCGCGTTGCCGGCAATCGAGGGCAGCGTCGCGCCGCCGGCGTTTACCGCTTCCGGCGTTGCGGTTCCGATCTGAGTGTCGCCATCGCCACTCAGCGCACTGATCAAACTTAGATTCTCGGCGCCCTTGCCGGCCAGTTGCCGGATGGCCTGTAGCGCCTCTTGCGTTCCTACTCCGCTCTGTTCGCGCTGCTGCTGCGCGGCCGCCCGTGAGGCCAGCAACAAATCGAAGTTCACTGTCTGGTCGCGGCTGGCGGAGTTGAGCACGGCCTCCTGCGTTCCCGCAGCAAAGGCCGCGAACTGGGTGCGAATCACGTAGCGGCCGTTCTGCGCCAGATTCAGCGACCAGCCGCCCGCAATGTTGGTGATCGTGGTGAATCGCTTGCCGGTTAGCGTGTTTTGTGCGGTCACTGTAACCCCCGGCAGGGGTGCGCTGCCGCTCTTCACCATCCCGTGCAGTCTGCCGCCCGCGAGGGGCTGAGCAGTTGGGGCTTGCGGGACTTCGCTGCCGCCGGAGGCAGCCGTTGACGAAGACTGGGATGGGGGCGCGACTGTCGTAGGCGAAGAAATTTGTGCGGCGGGCGTACCCTGGGCCCGGACGGCAAAGCCGCCAGCCACGACCATCCCCATCGCCGCCCATCTTGCCGCTCCACGCATTTCCGCTCCCTGCCGTCTCGGCTCGTACTCACTCAGACGATGCCCCCGTTGCGAAAGTTTACTGCGATCGAACCTCCACGCGGTCAGGGGCCCAACTGTCGCAATCCAGTGACAACGAGACAAACGGACGGATTGTTCCGCGCAATATCCTTGCCGCGACGAATCCATATCTTTCCGACAAACCGGGCCGGCGGCGACTCCCCGCTTGCAATCCGCCGTCGCGTATGTTAACTCTTGAGTTAACAATCTTTCGATCGCTGGCAAGCGAGTGAACTCCGGCATGGCATCGAACAAAGCGTTCTCGGCAAGCAAGATCGGCACCGCCATCCGCGCCCAGCGCCTGCGGATGGGACTGTCCCAGGGGGATATCGAAAAGAGGACCGGCCTGCTGCGCTGTTACCTTTCCCGCGTCGAGAACGGCCACACCGTGCCCTCTCTCGATACGCTGTCGAAGATCGCTCATGCCCTGGATATGCCCATCACCCAGTTCTTCCTCGACGAGACGACGAAACGCAGGATCGATGCGCAGAACCTCACCGACGAGGAACTGCGCTTTCTCACCCAGGTCCGCCGCTATTCGGCAAGCCTGAACGACAGCGACCGCAAGCTGATGCTGGCCATGGTGAGGAAGTTCGCCGCCGCCGCCCAATAGCGGCCCATCCGGGCGCGATAAGCTATTGAACAGGAGATGGAAGTCGAACAACCCAATCATGCCTGAATACAGATACTCGACTCTTGCCGTTCATGCCGGTCAGCACCCCGACCCGCTGACGGGCGCCGTGAACGTTCCCGTTTACCTTTCCTCGACCTTTCAGTTGACCGGCATCGGAACCGACCGCGGCTGGGACTACTCGCGCGCGGGAAACCCTACCCGAGACCGGCTGGAAGAGGCTCTGGCCGCCCTCGAAGGCGGCTTCAGCGGCCATGCCTTTACCACCGGAATGGCGGCGATCTCGGCGCTTGTGGCCATGCTGCGCGCTGGAGACCACCTGATCTGCTCCAAGGACGTTTACGCCGGCACGGTGCGCCTCTTCGATCGGATCGTCGCGGGCTACGGCATCGTGGTCGAGTACGTGGACACCAGCGACCTGGCGGCGGTGGAGGCGGCGATTCGGCCCGCCACCAAGCTGATCCACCTTGAAACGCCCAGCAATCCGTTGATGGTCCTCACCGATATTGCGGCCGTCAGCCGCATCGCCCATGCGCGTGGCGTTGAAGTTAGCGTTGACAACACCTTTCTTTCGCCGGTTTTGCAGAGTCCGCTAGCGCTGGGCGCGGACATCGTCATGCACTCGACGACCAAGTACCTCAACGGCCACTCGGACGGGCTGGGCGGCGCGCTGATCGGCTCCACACCGGAGCACAAGGAGCGCTTTCTGCTGGTCCAGAAGGCCGCCGGCGGAGTTCTCTCCCCCTTCGAGTGCTTCCTGGTGCTGCGCGGCATCAAGACTTTGCCCCTGCGCGTCAAGCAGCACGAGGAAAATGGCCGCGCGGTGGCGGAGTTCCTCGCGACGCATCCCAAGGTGAGCAAGTTGGCCTATCCCGGACTGAAAAGCCATCCGCAGTACGATCTCGCTGTGAAGCAGCAGAAGGGCTTCGGCTCCATGATGAGTTTCGAGGTCGCCTCGCGCGAGGCGGCGGGAAGGTTCCTGGCGGCGATAAGGCTTTTTCTCAGCGCGGAGTCGCTCGGCGGAGTCGAGTCGCTGGCTTCGCACTCCGCCACCACCACGCACGGTTCAGTGAGCGAGGAGGTGCGCGCGTCGATGGGCATTACCCAGGGACGCATCCGGCTCTCCATCGGAATCGAGGACAAGGAAGACCTGATCGCCGACCTGGATCAGGCGCTGGCGGCGGTGTAATCCCGTGGGATAGCCTTCCTGGCGGCGAATGGCATTTCAGCGAGATGGGTCCGCAGTTCGGTGGAAGCGTCTCCGCGCCGGGACGAGGATGTTCTGATTCGTTCCGGTGTTCCAGACGGCACTTTTGGATTCCATCTACAGCTAAAGTATTGAGAAACTGCTGAAGGCGTACTATCTCGATTGTCGATCGAGTACAGGTTCGCCGTCTCGCATCGCTAAGACGAGTTTCCACAGTTCCATGCGCCGGATCGCGCGGAAGCGATCGTCACCGTGAATCTCATCCGTGAGCGCGTCGTTTTTCCTGTCGCGGCTTTCGCCGGAGCGCCCCGGCCCGCTCCGCTACAATGGACGGAAGCGCCTGTCCGCCGGGGAACGGATTCCCGGCCCGCCAGGCGCTGCAAACATCATGCTTACTCAGAATCTTCCTGAAGCTCTTACTTTCGACGATGTCTTGCTGGTGCCCGCTCAGAGCGATGTGGTGCCCGTGCAGGTCAGCACTCAAACCCAGTTGACCCGCGACATTGCGCTCAACACTCCGCTGCTCTCCTCCGCCATGGACACGGTGACCGAGTCGCGCATGGCCATTGCCATGGCCCAGCAGGGCGGCATCGGCATCGTTCATCGCAACCTTTCGATCGATGCACAGACCGGCGAGATCGACAAGGTGAAGCGCTCGGAGAGCGGGATGATCGTGGACCCCGTGACCATCGGTCCGGACCAGATGATCGGCGATGCCCTCGAGGTGATGCGGCGCTATAAAATCTCCGGCGTGCCGGTCACCCGCGGCGCCCGGCTGGTGGGCATCCTCACCAACCGCGATCTGCGCTTTGAGACCCGCACCGACATTCCCGTCGGCGACGTGATGACCAAGGAAAACCTCATCACCGTTCCGGTGGGCACCACCCTCGAAGAAGCAGCGCAGATATTGCACAAGCATCGCGTGGAAAAGCTGCTGGTGGTCAACGATCAGTTCGAGTTGAAAGGTTTGATTACCGTCAAGGACATCCAGAAAAAGCTCGCCTATCCCAACGCCAGCAAGGACGAGAAGGGACGGCTGCGGGTGGGCGGAGCCATCGGAGCTACCGGCGACTACCTGGAGCGGGCCGCCGAGTTGGTGCGCGCGCGCGCGGATGTGCTTACCATCGACTCCTCGCACGGCCACCAGGCGCGGGTGTTGGAGGCGGTGCGCGAGGTCAAGAAGCGCTTCCCCGATGTGGGCCTGCTAGCCGGAAACGTGGCCACCTACGATGGCGCATTGGCCTTGATCGATGCCGGCGCCGATGCCATCAAGGTGGGCATCGGACCGGGCGCCATCTGCACCACGCGCATGGTCACCGGCGCGGGAATGCCGCAGATTACGGCCATCGCCGAGGCCTGGCGCGCCGCTCGCGATCGCGAAATTCCGGTCATTGCCGACGGCGGCATCAAGTACTCGGGCGAAATCACCAAGGCGCTGGCCGCCGGCGCCAGCGCCGTGATGATCGGTTTGCTCTTTGCCGGCGTGGACGAGAGTCCCGGCGAGATCATCCTCTATCAGGGACGCAGCTTCAAGGCCTATCGCGGCATGGGATCGCTCTCCGCCATGAGCCAGGGCGCCGGCGAACGCTACTTCCAGAGCAACGCCGACCTGGCCAGCGTCGAGACCGGAGCCGAAAGCGTCGTGGAGCGTGAGCGCTCTGGACAGAACCGTCTGGCCAAGTTCGTTCCAGAGGGCATCGAGGGGCGCGTCCCCTATCGCGGACCGTTGGAGTCGATGATCTACCAGCTTGTAGGCGGGCTGCGCCACGGCATGGGCTACGTGGGATGCGGAAGCATCCGGGAGTTGCGGGAGAAGGCGCGGTTCGTGCGCATCTCCGGCGCTGGACTCCGCGAGAGTCACGTACACGATGTGATCATCACACGAGAGGCTCCCAATTATCATGTCGAATAGCCGCCGCGGCCTCGGCTTCTGGATCAGGGCCTGGCTGCCCGTCGCCCTCGGAATCGGCGTCATCGCCATCGAGTCCACGGAGTTCATGGGCGCCGACCATACCAGCCGCCCGCTGCGCTGGCTCTTTGAAGCCATCTTCGGCCGCGTTCCCGACCCGCGATGGGCAATCTTCCATCACTGCATCCGCAAGTCCGGCCACTTTCTCGGCTACGGACTGATCGGCCTATCGTGGCTGCGCGCCTGGTGGATGACCCTGCCCCGCTCCCGCTTCCTTCCCGACGCGCTTCTCGCGCTGTTGGGTACGGCGCTGGTGGCCAGCGCCGATGAGTACCACCAGACCTTCCTGCCCAACCGCACCGGCTCGCCCTGGGACGTGCTGTTGGACTGCTGCGGCGCCATCGCACTGCAGCTGATCGTTTACCTCTTCATGCGCCTGTTCAAGCCCAAGAAACTGGCGCGGGTGGCGTGACTCTCGTGCTGGAATCCGGCCTGCGATGCGGCGACACGGTGCTTGCCGCCGCTACTGAATGATCGTCGTCTGCGATGTGCTGGACATGGAGATGGAATGGGACGGCACGAACGGAACGTTGAACGGAAATGTGTAGGTTACGTTGACCTGCACGGGGCAGCCGGGAGCCTCGGTGTTGGTTGGGCAGGCCCCGTTGGTCGGATACGAAGGGGTAACTGTGACGCTGCCCCCGTATACTTTGGCCCACGGAAGGCCGGATACGTAGGACTTTACGCTGGCCACCGAAGCCTCGCACGAGGCATTGCCGGATGTCACGCAACTCGATCCCCGAACCATCGCATAGCGGGTGCCTTCCCGCGCCGCCTCGGACATCGATTCGTAGGTGTAATACAGAACGCATACTTCAATCAATCCGAAGATCATGCCCATCAGGATGGGAAACGTGATCGCGAACTCGACGAGCGATTGTCCCCCCTCACGTGCCTTCTTGCCCCGCGCGGGATATTTCTTTCCAGCATTCGCTGCGGCAGACCCCCTTCCCCAAGGAGATAGAGATCGAACAATCCGGAAGGAGTACCTTCCCATCTCGCCGGCCCGCCGCGAAAATGCGTTTGACGAATCCATGCTATTCCTCCACTTCCATCACCGAAGAGCCGGTCAGCGTAAAGCTCGTCGGCAGTCCGGGACAATGAATCGGCGGAGTTACGCTGGCGCTGGTAAGCACCTGAATGAAGCCGAGCGCGTGGTTGGAGCCGCCCGTGCAAGCGGTTGCGGCGGCTGCGTAGGTGGCATATTGAGTGCCTCCTTCCGCCGCGGAGCAGGCCCAATAATTGGTGGGAGTCACATTAAGCTTCGAGCCAAAATCCGTCGCGTCGGCTTGCGACACCGCTTCGATGTTCCCATAGTTCGAGCTAGATGCCATTGTGGAGCTGGTCATGGCATACATGGCTCCAGCGTTGGCGGCATCGGATACCTCGATGGAATCGTAGACCAGGGTTGCCATCCCTACCGTTCCCAGCAGAAGCGGCACGATCAGGAAAGGCAACAACAGTGCCAGTTCCACGATGGCTGTGCCGTTCTCCCCGTCTAGCTCTACGCGACCCGCCACCATCCCGGGGCGCTGTCCATGCCTGGATTGAAAAATGGATTGGCTCATCTTTTCCCCTTTCTCTCACTGCACCAGCTTTGCAACCGAGGTGCTCAAAGTTCCCAGATTCGGACTCGCGTAAGAAGTCAGGGTTCCGCCGCCGTTCATGGTCAACGTTTGCGCCACGATGTCCGCGGTGACGGACGTGCCGCTGCCGTTGCCCATCGTTATAGCTGCAAGCGGCGCCAGAATCTCTCCGCTGAGGAACGTGCTGGCGCCTCCTTGAATCGAGATCGGCTGGCTGTCGCCGGCATCCGCCGGGGCGTCGTTGGCGGCGGCCGGGTAGCCGGGGTCCTGATAGAACACGATGCCGTTGTAAATCCCCGTGCTCGGCGCGGTTCCGCCCCCATTCTGCGCGTTGCCTCCGGCCACCAGGTTGACATTCGCCCCATTGTCGATCACCAGGTTTGCGCCATTGGTCAAGTAGAAGAGAACGCCGTTGCCGCCCCCGTTGGGACCGCCACTGTTAAAGTGCAACTCTCCGCCGTTAATAACATAAATACCGGGTTCGAGGGTGGTCGTATTGCCGTTTCCGTTGATATTTACATTCCCGGTATAGCAGACCGCGCCGTTCACGGTGGCGGGAGTGTTCGGAGCTCCGGACACGTTGGGAGCGCCGGGGCCGATGGCATAAGCACCGATCCATGTGCCGCCGCTTGAGTTAGGAGCACCGGCGCAAGTCGCATCCACGGGCACGTTGGGCATGGGCGGAGCGCAGGGAACCGAAATCCCCTGAACGATCTGCGTGGTCCCGCAGATGCTTCCGCCGTTATTGATATTGCCGGAGTTGTCCCAGGTCGTCGATACCGTGCCCAACGCTTGAGCGCAGACGCTTGCGCTTCCAACCGCTCCCACCGCATTGCCGCTGCTTGAATCCACGGTAATGTTACAGTTGTTTCCCACAAACTTCGCGTTGTTGCTCATATTCAGATCCATGCCGGCGGTGCCTTCCAAGCAGAGGCACGTCGGACTGTTCTGTCCCCCCCCGGCCACCGACGATGCGGAAACCGTCACCGTGCGAAGGCCGCTCTTGAATGCGCCCATGAAAAACGTCTGAATCGGTTGGGAAACGGATGCCTGAACGTAAGAAGATCCGGAAAAGTTCCCCGACGACGGCGTCGACAGCGTCACCACGGCGGGATTCTTCGCCAGAGTCGTGTCGAAGCCGTTCAGCTTGGCGACCGCATTGGCTGCGGATTGCCCACTGGCGCCGGTTCCGCCTTCCTCCGCGGCGGCCACCGCGGCCGCATCGGCCGCCGACTGCGCCTTCCGCTTTTCGCGAAACAGATTTCCCACATCGAGCGCCATCGCCAGAAAGCCGATCATGACCAACGCCATCACGATCGCCACGATCATCAGCGATTGTCCGTTCTCGTCTCTGGTGAACTTCATCGTTTTCCCCCGCCTGACCTGAAACTCCGCTCAACGGTGGTCATCGGCAATATCCGGGAAAACTTCTGGGTTCCCAGCCGATTTTTTCGCAAAAAGTAACTTGCCTTGCCCGCTCTCGACCGCCATCGCGGAGAATCGCCCATCGGATAGGAGGTGGGATCGCTTCCGGCATCCTCCCACACCGCCGGACGTTCCGTTCGCCATCCGGCGATTCATGAAGCGGATGCAAGGCATCGCCGAGTTTCCAGCGACGAAACCAACCTCGATAGTCGACAAAATGCGCCAAGCCTGGTCGGGGCGCGGAGGATCGTAATCTGGCAAATGTTACTCTTGGCGACGCAACCGTGACCGTCACGAGACTGGGGCAGAGAAGACTGTGCGGCGCAAACGGGTTCGACAAGATAAGATAAACTCGCAAGTTCAGCTAAGTTCCACAACAAGTTTACGAAGGCGCGGTTCAGCCGCGAAAGGAAGGATGAACCGTGCGCAAGAGGATAATAATATTGAATGGTGGAAGTTAATTTCTGAAGCGAATTTTCCGACAAATTATCCAAGACTCGAAAAGCTGGAGTTGAAAAAAATGGGAGATGCAGTAATCTACTCTTATGGCAAGCCTTCGTACGAGTTCTATCCGCCCTTTTCGCATTGCAAGGACCGATGCTTTCCTGAATTGGACATGGTTTCTCGTGGCAATTTATGAGATCGAGGGTCGAAGAGGCAGGTATTCATCGCCGATCTGGAGTGTGCTAGAGTATCTTTCGATGTTTTTGATCGTGCTGCCGCATGAGTTTGGACATACTCAGGCCTGTCGGCAAGTCGGTGGATTTGCCGATCGAATCGTGCTTTGGCCCTTTGGCGGTGTGGCTTATGTCAAACCGCCCCAACGGCCTGGCGCCACGCTTTGGAGCATCGCTGCGGGTCCGCTGGTCAGCTTGGCGCGAGTTTGAGGACGGTTACGATTTTTGGATTGCTGGGCTTGTTAGGGTTGATTGGAGTGGCGCTTTGGAATCTTTCCGTCTGGTCTATAGCGATCTTCGCTTATCTGCTGTTGGGTTGCTGGAGTGGATTGCAGAGATCGAGGGTTATGCTGCGCTATGAAAAGATGCCGCGTAGAGTGGAATTCGCCTGGCCCAGTTGCCGGATTGCGCCTCCGTTGGGAGCCAAGTGGAAGTGCGAAAAATGTGAGCGGCTATTCGATACATTCGAGACAATGGCTAATTGTCCGCACTGCGCGAAATCGTATTTAACCACGACGTGCGGATACTGCGGCGAGTGGCGCCCGATCAGGGAGTGGATCATGATGAATCCTGCCGTCAAAGGCGCTTGAGATTTTTCTGAATTCCAATTTGTCTTTGCGCCAAGGGTGGGAATTCATGAATCGCGATCTCTCTTTTGAATGAGGAGCAGTATGAGCGTTCCCTTGCGCGGAACCCAATCGCTGGTGGGCCAAATGGGCTGGGTCTTCGCGCGTCCCTCGCTCACGCTCTTGGAAGTGCTCTGGCGCTGGGTCTTCGGGCTGCCATTGCTTGCCGTCTGCTGGATCGAGGCAAAGAAGATTCTTGCCGCGCTTCCACCGGAGCGGGCGGGGCTAGCGTCGCTCGATCCGCAAAACCCGTGGGTGGGGGCGGTGCAGTTGACGGACGCATGGGCGCTCTATCAGCCCCATGTCGCCTCGGTTCTGCGCTGGCTGCTGCCGGCGGCCGCGGTCTTTTGGGCGGTCGTCTCCGGCTTGGGCCGCGGGCTGGTTTTGAAGCGCATGGAGCCGGCGCTGCGCCTGCGGCCCGTGGAGACGATCCTGTTGCAGGCCGCGTGGCTGGCGCTGTTGGCGCTCACCTTCGAGGGATGGCTTCGCTCCATGCAGTGGGCGGCGGCCACGCACATCACGCCCAACGGCGAACCGGACCTGGTCGGCTACGCGATGTGGGTAATCTTTCTCTCGCTGGCATTCTTCGTTGCCTGGGCGCTGGCAAGCTGGGCGCTGGCGATTGCGCCGCTCCTGATGCTGCTGGAGGATTGCTCCCTGGCGCAGGCGCTGGGGCGCAGTTTGCGGCTGGGAAAGCCCTTTACCGGCAAGCTGGTTGAGATCAACCTGGTGATGGGCATCGTGAAGCTGGCCCTTATCGTGCTGGCTATGGTGCTCTCCGCCGCGCCCTTGCCTTTCAGCGACGAGTTAGGGATCGACGCGCTCCATGTTTTGTGGGTCGCGGCAACGGTCTTCTACTTTGTGGTCAGCGATTACTTTCAAGCGGTTCGACTTAAGGGGTTTGTGGAGTTTTGGAAGATGTTTCGCGGGGAAGAAAGTCGTTACGTGGGACGGTCAACCGATTCGGAATGAGTTTTACACCGAGAGATATAGACAGAAGTTACTCGGAAACCGGCTGCCGATCCCGTCCAAAGACAACGGCGGTAAACAGGAAGATGTCGGTATTGTCGTCCTTCCAGCAACCGGCCGCCATGCCCGCCTTCAGGCAGGTTTGCTCAAGAAACTTTGCGCGATCCCAGCCCTGCTCGACGGGAACTTGGGGCAACAGAAGGCCCTCGCGATCGCCGTTTTTCATCAGCAAGCCATGCCTGCCGACAGCTATCTCATCTACGTCCCGCACCCTCCGCAGAGGCGAAAGAACGGAGATTTCGTACTCCAGATGCGGCAGTTCCGAAGCCTCGACGGGCGGGAAGCGCGGGTCGCGCAAGGCGGCCAGCGTGGCCGCATCTCGCACCGTGAGGTAGAGCGGCTTGGAGGCCGCGGTGAACCCGATGCAGCCGCGCAGCTTTCCCGCGATTTTCAGGGTGACAAACGCTCCGCTCTCCCGATTCAGCGCCGCGCTTGGGCTTGCGTCCGGCTCATAAGCCTGTTTCTCCCTTACCGCATACTCCGCCGAGTTGCGGGCCAGAGTTAGCAATTCTTTCTTGTCGCTGTCAGGCAGGGAGAAGGGAGTTTCCTCGGCGCTTCCTCCCGGCGCCTTCGCAAAAACGGCGGCGCTGTAGCCGACCACGCGCGACCGGTCGCCGGTAACATCGCCGGAATTCGCATACTTCAGCACTTGCGCCCGGTTGGCGCCCATGCGCTCGGCGGCAATCATGGCGGCTACGATAGGCCCGCCTCCGCAGGCTTCCCACACGCGCAATGGAAAGTTGCGCGACATACTGAAATAGTCCCATGCTTCGAGAGCTTTCAGCGTCTTATGGTCTGTCTTCTCGGCCTCGTCGTAACCGCGATAGTGGGATAGATCGGAACTTGCCAGAATCAATGTATCTCCGTCCGCGCCTCCCTCATGGATCAGCCTGGCCAGCGCCACGCCCAGCGCGCGGCTGCTTTGGTAACTCTGGTCTCCCATTACAACAGGCACAAGGGTGAAGTTTCCCAGCACCCGCTGCAGCCAGGGCAATTGCGCTTCCAGGGCGTGCTCCGAGCCTTGCGCAGTGGCCAGGTGACCGCGCGAGGAGAGCTTGATCGAAGGATTCATCTTCGTCAATTGCTGAACGAACGCCTTGTCCACGGGAACGATTCCCAGCGGGGTCTCATAGGCATCGCCATCGTAGACCGATGTGAAATCGAAAGCCTCGAAGTGCGACGGGGCGATAACTACAACGCGGGCATACTTATGCCCCTTGAGCGCGGCATAACTCCACGCCGCCACTGGGCCGGAGTACCGGTAACCGGCGTGCGGAGCGATCGCGGCAAGAATAGGTTCTTCGAGAGCAGGCGGCGCGGCATGAGACAGCATCTCGTCGATCATGGCCGTCAGCGCGGCCGGATCGGCGGGATAGAAGCTGCCCGCGACGCCCGCAGGCCGCGTCTTCTTCTCTGCCGCAAGAAGCGGAGTCATCGCGGAGATACCGATAAGAGCGAAGGAGATCATGTTTCTTCCAAAGCGTCTTCCGAGCTTCATGCGACCGTCCTATTTTCCCATGGTCAGACCTGCCAAAGACCGGGAATCGCCTGCCCGCAGTAAGGACAAGCGCCATTTTGGAGTAGCATCCGGCGCACTCCCATTCCGGCGCGCTCGACGATCACGCTCTTGCATTGCGGGCAATAGGTGTTCCCGCCCGGATGCCCCGGAACGTTGCCGATATAGACGAAGCGCAGCCCCTCGGCGGCGGCAATCTCTCGCGCCCGTTCCAGCGTGGAAATGGGGGTGACCGGCAGGTTCTTCATTTTGTAGTCCGGGTGAAACTGAGTGAAATGCAGCGGAACCTCCGCGCCGAGATTCTCCTTCACCCAGCGCGCCAGGCCACCTAACTCAGCATCGCTGTCGTTGAGAGTCGGAATCGCCAGGTAGACGATCTCGGTCCACTTTCCCATCGCGCGCAGGGTCGCAAGGGTCTCCAGCACCGGGTTGAGTTGCCCGCCTACGACATTGCGATAGAAGGACTCGGAGAAGGACTTCAGATCGATCTTGACCGCGTCCATCTTTCCGTAAACCGCGCGCAGCGCCTCTTCCCGCATATAGCCGTTCGAGATGGCGATGCAGCGGATGCCCGCCTCATGCGCCGCATCCGCCGTATCCATCAGAAACTCGCTGAAGACCGTCGGCTCGGTGTAGGTGAAGGCGATGGTGGGGCAGTTATACTGCGCCGCCAGTTCGGAAACCCGCTTGGGCGGAAGATAATGAGCGGGTATATCTTCCGGGCGCGACTGCGATATCTCCAGGTTTTGACAAAACTTGCAATCGACGTTGCACCCGACGGTGGCTAGTGAAAACGCCAGTGAGCCGGGAAGGTAGTGGAAGAGCGGTTTCTTCTCGACGGGGTCCGGGCGCGCCGCACATACCCGCGAATGAACCAGCGTAAAAAAGACGCCGGCGCGATTTTCGCGGACCCCGCAGTAGCCGCGCTTCCCATCTCCCACCTCGCAGGCGCGCGGGCAGAGTTCGCATTCGATCTTCAGATTCGGCAGCTTGCGATAGAACCCCGCCTCGCGCGTGAACCGCGCATCGTCCTCCGATTGCGTTCGATCCGTCGTCGGCATCGCCGTTTCATCGGTTTGCAACGCGCGTCTCCTTACCGGTCGATCACCGCCAGCATAGTCCCGCTTGTCGCAAAGGTCAATTTGCGGCGATCCGGGGTAGTGGTTAAGTTTCAATATTGCGTCAATTGACATAAGGAGAATAAAATGAGAAAATATATTCTGATTGTAACATCCAATGTGGGAGACTATGATGCTTGAAAATGTTAAAGTGGGAATTCATCAGCATTGTGCAAGTTTTTTGGGCCGTTCAGCCTGTGACTGATTGGACTACTGCGATTACGATTATCTTGACGGCTCTTGGCGTGATCCTGACGGCCTTGGCCGTTCTGATTGCGGTTTTGGCATGGTGGGGATACTCAGGGATCAAGGAAGAAGCGAAAAAGACTGCTGAGAAGGCTATAGCTGAGTACTTGGAGAGGCAGGGAGTCAAGGATAAAATCAGGGAAGAGGTATTACCTCTTTCACGCGCAGAGCGCGGTGACGGCATGAAAGCGATCCCGTATACAGGAGAGGAGGACCAAGGCAATGCCAG
>CAZMHC010000034.1:0-29010 GCA_964565955.1 uncultured Occallatibacter sp. | reverse complement strand
GTGCCGGGTGGCCCAGGTCTGACTCTCCACAAATAACTGGGTGGCCCACATCTCGATTTTGAGATGTGGGATGTAGCAAGCCGGCCGGGTGCCCCATGTCCCGCTCTTGGAACATGGGAACCATAAACTAAACCTGCTTTGTACTTTTATCTTCTATTCCTTGAACGGCACATCCACTTCCACATAGCTGCCAGGTCGTGCCGCATTGACGGCCGTGCCGATCTTTTCCGCAACCAGTTTCACCATGGGCCATTGTGCATTTTCAAGCACCACGAGAGCAATTTTGCGAGTCTCTAAATTTTGTTGATAACGGATGTTTTTGTCTGCCGTTACCAAGACCTCGAAACCGGCCCGCTCAGCCATGGCGATCAGTTCGCCGTTTGCAAGTTGGTCCCAACCGCGCATCCGCGCTTCCTCCACGGAATGGCCGGAGAGGAAGCGGGCAAGGCCGCGCGGTGTGTTGTTATCGAACAGGATCAGCATTCCCGCCCCGGCTTACGTGTAGGTAGGTTCTTTATCGAGAGAGCGCGCCACAAACGCCATGAGGCTGTCGATCTGCTCACGAGTCACAGGGAACTCTTCGATCACCTCTTCAATGCTCATCCCGGCTTCGAGGTTTTCAAAGAGGGTTTTTACAGGCGTTCTTGTCCCCCGCAGCACCCAAGCGCCGCTGACCTTGCCGGGAATGCTCTCCACGGCGTCGCATTGGGACCAATCAAGAGTGGAAGTTGCCATGATCGCCTCCATACTGCCATCGTAACCCTTCCCCGCAATCGGCGGGTGGCCCACCCTAAGTTTTTCGGAATCTTGACCATCCCACAAACGAGGGTGGGCGAGCGCAGACCTTGACAACTCCGCCGGGGCGGCTACGATCCGGCCGGCAATCTGATAAGCTATGCTGACACCGTGATGGGCGCGTGGACCTTCCAATACGACTCTCTCAACCGGTTCGCCGTCGACGAATAGTAGTGAGCTTCGAAGTAGTCGTTTCCTGATTCGGTATCGCGTTCTTTGCCGGTGAAGTGGCGCTCGGTGGGGGAACTCACTTCGCTCCCCCCATCTATCATCTACGGGCCTCACTCCGCGACGGCGGGAATTGATTCGCGGAAACACCCGCGGAAGAAAAATACACGGATTTTCAATGGGGAGAACGGACGGGCGGGCTGACCATGGCGTGAAGAATCCGGGCAGCCGAGAGGCGCGGCCCAAAATCTCCGGGCCCCTCAAAGCTGTACGGGCGGAATCTCAGACGTGGATGGTCTCCTCGCCCTTGTGCCAGTCGCAGGGGCAAAGCTCACCGGTTTGCAGGGCATCGAGTACGCGCAACACCTCGGCCGGGTTGCGTCCCACGGAGAGGTCTGTGACGTAGACGAAGCGGATGGCGCCCTCGGGGTCCACGATATAGGTGGCGCGCTGGCTAACGCCAGCTTTGGGGTCCAGGATTCCCAGCGCCGAGGAGAGCTCGCGCTTGATGTCGGAGAGCATGGGGAAGGGCAGGTGCTTGAGATCGGGGTGGTGTTCGCGCCAGGCGAGGTGAACGAACTCGGAGTCGATGCTGGCGCCCAAAACCTGCGCGCCTCGGTCGGCGAATTCCTTGTTGAGCTTGCCGAAGGCTGAAATCTCGGTGGGACAGACAAAGGTGAAGTCCTTGGGCCAGAAGAAGTAGACCTTCCACTTGCCGGCGAAGCTTTTGTCGGTGATGGGGGTAAAGGCTTTGGCTGGGTTAAGATCGACCACGGCGGTCAGTTCAAAGGCGGGAAATTTTTCTCCAACGGTGGACATCGTTTCTCCTTGCGGGCGGTTTGTGCGGTATGGTTTGTGCAAACGTTTCCGGCTTGCGGCTGGACCGAGGGTTTCCGTCTCAACTCCGTGACGGGGAGAGACAGTGTATGCTAACAGTCTGCGGTGAAAGTTGAAAACTCCAAAACCTTCCCTCAGGGGCTAAAGCCCGCAGTTTCTTATCAACCGTTTACGGCACGGCTCAAGCCTTGCCCTTTCCAAACCTGACTTTCACCACGGGCTGCCAGGCTTCCACAATGGCGGGTGAACTGCGCTTCCCTGTTAGAGATGCGCAGGGTGGAAAGAAGATTCGGGTGGCGCATTGCCATTGCGGAGAAATGCGCGGGACACGGCCGGGGGTGAGCGCGGGAGCGGTTAGTTGGGCCGGTTGCCGGGGCTTGAGCGGCGGCGGAATCTCTCGTCGACCGGCTGGCGGGCCTGAAAACCCTGGTCTACGGCGTGCCAATGCTCGATGGCCGTCTCGCCCATGCGCCAGCAGAGCAGCACTACCTGATCGTCGATGCGGCAGGGAAAATCGAGCAGTCCGGTATCGATGTCCTTCACTTGCACCCCGATCGAGTCGATCTCGGCGACGCTCTCACGGACGCGCTGGAGGTGGGCTTCCATCTCCGTTCGTTGACTGGCCACTTTGCTTGCATCGACTTTCATGCCGCCGGTAAGGTAGATTCGCCGGGCCAGATCGCTGAGGGCAGAGTCCACCTCTTCGGCCGATTGCTTGCCTTCGATGGCCCGCTTGAGCAGCGATTCCAGCACCGGGAGGAGAGACTGCGCTTCGTCGAGAGTGAAGGTCTTCATGAGATTTCCCTGATTCATAGTACGACGAAAGCGGAGAACAGGGAACAGGGGTCAGGTTGCCTGCGCTATACAATGGTGCTTCAATCCGGTCAAAAACGACGAATGGCTTTCCTGATCGTCCGAATCGCCTCCTCAACCGCGTTAAATTCTGAGTCTGTCAGTTCATTCCGCGCGAATGCCCTCTCATTTGCCAATGCGATTTCCAGCTCACCCCAACTGTCTGTCAGTCCAGAAGGCATCGGATAAGCCTGAAGGATGAATCGAAGCGCGCCCAAGCACCTCCGGTCGCACCATGATTCAACCAAGGCCCGGAGCATATCAAAGAACTGCCTGTCGTTCTCGATCATTCTTCTCTCGCCAGTGCCAGTGAACGGCCTCTTTATCTCTGACCCCTGACCTGTTCTTCAAACTTCCAGCATCCGGTCCAGCGCCGCTCGCGCCCAGCGCTTGACGTTGGGCCGCACCTGGATACGGTTGACCACGCGGCCCGCGACCAGGTTTTCCAGCGCCCAGGCCAAATGGTGAGGGCTGATGCGGTACATGGTGGTGCATAGGCATCCGGTATCGTCCAACGTAATCACCTTCTTGCCTTCGGCGGCAAAGCGGCGGGCCATGCGGTTGACCAGATGAATCTCGGTTCCGACGGCGAAGATGGACCCCTTGGGGGCGTTCTCGACCAATGCGATGAGGCGCTCCGTTGAACCTAGCGCGTCGGCCTTCTGGCAAACCTCCCAGCGGCACTCGGGGTGAACGATGACCTGAATGCCCGGATACTTGGCTCGCGCTTGATCGACGTGGCTGGGCAGGAAGCGCTGATGGACGGCGCAATGGCCCTTCCAGAGCAGGATGCGGGTGGCCGCGAGGCGGTCTTTGCTCTGGCCGCCTTGAATGGCCCAGGGGTCCCAAACCGCCATTTCCTCCAGCGGAATGCCCATGTCATAAGCAGTGTTGCGGCCGAGGTGCTGGTCGGGCAGGAAGAGGATTTGCCTACCGCGAGCGAAGGCCCACTCGAAGGCGGCGCGGGCGTTGGACGAGGTGCAGACCAGCCCGCCGCGTTCGCCGCAGAAGGCCTTGATGGCGGCGGCGGAGTTCATGTAAGTCAGGGGTACAATCTCATCCGAAAGGGAAAGGTGCGTGAGCACCTCCCAGCAATCCTCGACTTGAGAAATTTCGGCCATGTCGGCCATCGAGCAACCGGCGTTGAGGTCGGGCAGAATCACCTGCTGGCCGGGCCGTCCGAGCACGTCGGCGCTCTCGGCCATGAAGTGGACGCCGCAGAAAACAATATACTTGGCGTCGGTTTCGGCGGCGATTCTGGAGAGCTTGTAGCTGTCGCCGGTGGCGTCGGCGAAGCGGATCACCTCGTCGCGCTGGTAGTGGTGTCCCAGCAGCAGGGTTGTGGAACCCAGCCGCGCGCGCGCTTCCGCGATGCGTGCATCCATCGTATGGTCGGGGAGCGCAAGATATTCTTCGAGACTGCAAGTGCTGCCAGCCTCCGGCGAGGCCGCCGTCAGTTCGTCAAGAACCAAATTCACAGTATTCCGCCTTCAGTCCAACCGCTCTCGATTTCTGGAAGAGCGCTGGACGGGGATGTTGAAAGCAATCGCGGCCGCAGTGGATGCACTGACGCTCCGAAGTTCTCGGCAGATGCCGATCGCTTCTGAAGGCCCCCACCCACGGGGTTGTTGCAGCCTTTCACACTTGGATGCGGTCTATATCCGGAGGATGCTGAAAATCCCGCCCGACAAAACCGCCGCCATTGACGATTATTGTAACGCAGATGTAACAATTGGTCCAGCGATTTGCGGGCGAACCTCATCGCGTAAGCGGTTAGCGCGCAGTAAGGTTTTCCACAGAGGGCGCGTCCGGCTAAATTGGTAGATAAGGCTATTTGCGCTTGGCGTTGGTCCTTTTTACTCTTACGTGCCCCAATGCCTCATCGAAAACACCGGATTCCAGTTGGCCTTGGAATATCTCGTATGGGTCATTTGGGTCTCCTTCTTTCCGTACTGTCTCCGATATGAAAAGGATGCAGATACGCCGCATGGCCGATGAAGCAATCCACAGTATCCTCAGCCTTCCCTTGCGCAAGCGAAAAATGTTCGAAAGGTGGCCCCGAAGGGCATAACGTTTGTCGATAGGATCATGGGGAATGATCTTTTTCACGGCTTCCTGAACCATGTGAAATGTCGTGCAGTGAACGCTTTCAGAGTGCCCTAATTTCTCAGCCGCCTTGCATTTACGATACAAATCCGCATAGACGCCTTCCGCTGTGGCGGTCATCTCAACTGTGTAGGGAAGGGGAGAGATCGACCTCGTCGGTTCGCTCTTCTCTCCCTTTCCGGTTGCGGGCATCGGCTACTCCTTTTCCATATCCGCTTCGATCTCGGCAAGAGTGCGAATGCGCCCAGTGCGAACATCTTCAAATGCCGCAAGCAATCCAGTCCGTTCGGCATCGCTTTTGAGCATTTCGATCGTACTCAACAGCGAATTCCTCTCGTCCCTCATCTCTTGGTATCTCTTGTACGAAACGAGCACCGAAAGGGGAGTATCGTTGTCCTGGATTACATACGTATCGTCTTCCTGCTCCCTCAGCTTGGTTGCATTCAAATCGCGCAGCTTGCTCACACCGACGTGCCTGATCCGGGGATCGATATCGGGAAATGCGCAGGTTGCCATGGCGGTCTCCTTCCTCCAAGTGGTTCCAGTCAACAAGCAATTCTCTTGACTCAAGAGAATTGCTTGTTGACTGGAACCATCAGAACCGTTACAAGTATTCTATCGTCAGAATATTGTCTGTCAACATAATTTTTTTCATATTTTTAATGCTAGTATATTGACAGTATACAGTCAATATACTAGCATTAAACTGTCATGGGCAATTTGGACACAGCATATCGCGTCCAAGTCTTTTCCGCTCTATTGGAAGGAACTCCTATGCTGAAAAGCCGCCCACCTTTACGAGAGGTGAGCGGCTCATGCGGTGGCCGTAGCTCAAGCAGGCAGAGCGGAGGATTTGTAATCCTCTGGTTGGGAGTTCGAGGCTCCCCGGCCACCCCACCTCGTCATGACATGAACTCCACCGTAAAATGCGCGAGAGAGGGAAGTCAAGAAAAGTTTTTGTAAACTGCATTCCTAGCGGGAGCCACCCGTTTGTTCGCGCCATGCGCGGGCAGGTATCATGAACCTTCATGGTGACGCAGCCGACAATTCAACTCGCCAACCTGGGCATGGCGGATTCGCTGATTCTGATGGTGATGGCGCTGGTGGTCTTCGGGCCGCGGCGGCTGCCCCAGATCGGCCGCCAGGTCGGCAAGCTGATGTACGAGTTCCGCAAGGCTTCCAACGACTTCAAATTCCAGATGGAAGAGGAGTTTCGCTTGGCTGAGGAGGCCGATCGGCGCAAGGCGGAAGAGGAGAAAAGCAGGGATCAGGTTCCCGCGCTCGCGATCGGCGTTGATTCCCAGGTCACAGAATCGAGACCTGGGGCACCCAGTCCTTATTCGGGTGAAGGCGTTTATCCGGATGTCTCTCCGGCCGAGTTTCAGCATGACGAGCCTTACCCCCGCATTCAACCGCCCGCGACCGGCGAGCCGGTGCAAGCCGCGCGACCGGGCAGTGTAGCAGCTCAAGTCGAGTTGCAGCCCGCATCGACCGGGGAAGACGGCCAAGTTTCACACACAATGGTCGAGACGGCCCCCGTCCTGGAGCAGGCCCGCCATGCTTGATCCAGCGGAGGCGATCGGCAAGGCGCGGACCGCGGTGACCCAGCGCGCCGAACTCCCCGGCATGAGCCTGATGGAGCATCTGGACGAATTGCGCAAGCGCATCGTCCACTCCGCTATTTATCTCGCCCTGGGCTTTGCGGTTGCATGGGTTTTTCATGACCGGCTGGTCGATTTCATTCAAGCGCCCCTCAAACGCGACGGCAAGTCGCTTAACATGATTCACCCCATGGATGGAATGAATCTGGCCATCCACGTATCGTTGGCTGGCGGAGCGATTCTGGCCTCGCCGTTCATTCTCTTTCAGGTTTGGCGGTTCATCGCGCCGGGGCTTTACCGCAAGGAACGCCGCTACGTGGTGCCATTTATGGCGGCCACCGTGGGCCTCTTCCTCACCGGCGCTTACTTCGGCTACTACTGGGTGCTGCCCAGCGCCGTGCATATCATGCTGGATGTCTTTGGCAGCAAGTTTACGGCCGTCATCAGCATAGAGGAATACACCGGCTTCTTTCTGTCGATCATCCTCGGCCTGGGCATCAGCTTCGAGCTACCCGTGCTTATCTTTTTCCTGGCCGTCTTCGGCATCGTCAGCCCGCGCTTCCTGTGGAAGAATCTGCGTTACGCAATTCTCGCCGCCTTCGTCGTGGCGGGCATCATCTGCCCCATGACCGACCCGGTGAGCATGTGCATTTACGCGGTTCCGCTGCTGGGGCTTTATCTGATCGGCATCGGCGTCGCCTGGTGGGTGCATCCCTCGCGCCGCAAGGCCAAGGAGGCCGCAAAATGAAGTTTGCCTCGGTTTTGAAGTGGGCAGCGGCGGGGTTGCTTCTAGGCGCGCCCCTCGCCGCTCACGCCCAGCCGCACTTCAACGGCGCCAGGGCGCTGGAGTATGCGCGGGAGTTTGTCGCCATCGGCCCACGCTGGCCCACCGGCCCTGGCCACCTGAAGGCCGAAGTTTTCCTGCGCGAGCACTTCAAGCGCGACCGAGTCGAAGAAGATAGCTTCACCGCCAACACCCCCATCGGCGCGGTGCCCATGCGCAACTTCATCGTCCGCTTCCCCGGCAAGAAGGACGGCGTGATCGTGCTGGCCACCCACTACGAGACGAACTATCCGCTCAGGAACATCAACTTCGTCGGCGCCAACGATGGCGGCTCGACCACCGGCCTGCTCATGGCGATCGCCGATCAGTTGCGCGGCAAGACCCTCGACGGCTACTCGGTCTGGCTGGTCTTCGACGACGGCGAGGAGGCCATTCAAAGCTGGACCGATTCCGATTCGACATACGGAACAAAGCATCTGGCCGCCAAGTGGGGCAAGGATGGAACCCTGGCCAAGATCAAGGCTTTCATTCTGGCCGACATGATCGGCGACAACGATCTCGACATACAGCGCGAGAGCCGCTCGACCGGCTGGCTGGTCGAGTTGGTGCGGCAAGCGGCCAAGAAGTACGGCTACGAGCGGCATTTCTTCAAGCAGGAGATGGAGGTCGAGGACGACCATCTGCCCTTCGTGCAGCGCGGCGTGCCGTCGATCGACATCATCGACTTGAACTACGGTCCCAACAACAGCTACCATCACACCGACAAGGACACGATGGACAAGATCGGCGCTCAAAGCCTCACCATCGACGGCGACGTGTTCATGGAGACGATCCGTCTGGTGAATCTGCGGTGAGGCGGAGGCGCGGTTCGCTTGGCGGCACTTTTCGCCGTCTCATCGCGGGGTGAGCAAGGCCTTCAGCGCCGAACTGCGACTTGGCAATGCGCCGCGCCGCAAGAAAAACTCGCTGGAAAAGCGAAGAGGCCAGCCGGCAAGCCGGTCGGCCTCAACGGTTGCGAAGTTATCTTTGCGGCGGGCGGATCGCGGACCAGCGGAGCAAGCCAGGCGGCCGCTCCGGCGGCTCGGCGAACTTATTGGGCGGCAACCTTCTTCTTGTGCGCGGGCTTTTCGGTCTGTGCCTTCACCGCGCTTTCATCCACCGGGGTTGTTCCCTGGATGTCGTTGGTGAAGACGGCTCCCGGAGGCACGAGGTAGTTCTCCACGGTCCGGCTATCGGCGGAGCCGGTGCGGACGCCGATGCGCGAGGCATCGATGCCCTTCTCCGTCACCAGATAGTCCTTGGTGTTGACGGCGCGCTGCGCGGCAACGTCCTCGACCTTGACGTGCTTGTGCTTGAGAGCGGCTTCTTTCTCCTTCTCGGTCTTGGCCTTCTCCTTGGCATCGGCCTCGCCAACGATCACGGCCTTCGCGTCGGGCTGCTTTTCGAGGCTCAGCGCTATGCCGTCCAGAATGGCCTTGGCTTCGTTATCGACGCGCAACGGACGCTTCGAGTCCTTGTCGAAGCTGATCGAAGGCAGCGCCTGCGTATGCGGCGTGGGAGGCACAGGCGGCGGCACGATGGTCAGGCTGGCCGTCGCCGTCGCGCTGTGGTCCTTGTCGTCGGCCACATTGCAAGTGACGGTCACTGGGCCGGCGGGCGCGCCTGCCGATGCGTAGGTCGCCGTCGCGCCGCTGCCGCTTACCGAGCCGGCCGAGGCGGAATAGCTGTAGGTGAGCGGGCGATTCTGCGGACTCAGTCCGGTTGCGGTGACGGTGCTGCTCTCGCCCGCTTGAATCGTGCCGGGGTTCACGGAACAGCCGATGGTAGGCGGATCGAAGGGCTTGACGGTAAAGCTGGCCGAAGCCTCCGCCGTCTCGCCGGGCTTGAGTCCTTCCTTGCCGGGCTTGCCTTCCTTCACTTCCGCCTTCACGGTATAGGTGCCCGGCGCAAGCGTTGCGGTGGCCACGGTGGCCGTCGTTCCGGCGCCGGTTGCGCCGGTTCCGGACCAACTGTAGACCACATCGACCTTCTTCTTGGTTGACACCGATCCGGGGGTAGCGGTCACGGTGACCGCATCTCCGGCGTATACGGCGGGCGGGCTGGCCTGGGCCGTCAAGGTTATCGGCGGAGCTTTCTTGCACCCCGCCGGCAAGAGAACTAAACACGCCGCGGCAAGAACTGGGCTAACGGACTTCAGAAATCGCGAGTTCATGTGATTCTCCTTCTCCATCATTCTAAACACCTGGGGCAACCCTGTACGCGGAAGCTGGCCTGCACCCGGAATCACTTGTCCTTTTTGTTGGACGCGGGAGCAGCCTTCTTGGCTGCTTGACTCTTGCCATGCGCCGGAGCCTTGCCCATCGGAGTCTTCTTGTCGAGTAGAGTCAGCGAGTCGGCGGCGTTGAAGGGATAGAGGCGAACCGATTGTTGGCCGGTCGTGCTCAGGACGATGTCCACGCGGCGGTTTTGCGCCCAGACAATGACGCCCAGTTCGCGGAGAACTTTCTCTCGCTCGGCGGCGCTTAGATCGGGATTCTGTTCGACCAATTCTTTTACCTGATCCTCGGTGAGGTCTTGCTCTTTGCCCAGGCCGCGGGTTTCGATGCTGGCTTCGGGAACGCCCTTTTCAACCAGATAACTCTTGGTGCGCCCGACGCGGCGTTCGGAAAGCGCCTGGTTGTACTCGACCGATCCGCGCGCATCCGCGTGTCCGATCAAGGTCAGGTGGGCATCCGGCTTGAGTTCCAGGTAACGCTTGAAGTCGGTGGCAAGGGCGGTCAGAGTTCCCTCTTGGCTGGCTACCAGGCCGCCATCGGGATTCTCGGTGCGCGGCAGATTGGTTGGGAAAAAGACGCTGTGCAAGGCCAGACGGGTTTCAAGTTGCTTGACCTCCGGCGATTCGACCGGCGCGACGTACGGCGCCGCAACGGTCACGGTCGCGCTGCCGCTGGCCGTGCCGCCCTTGTCGTCGGCAACGTTGCAGGTGACGGTTACCGCGCCGGAAGGAGCTCCGGTCGAATTGAAGGTGGCCGAGGCGCCAGAACCATTGATCGTCCCGGCCGTGGCCGAGTAGGTGTAAGTCAGCGGACGGTTCTGCGGGCTGACGCCGGAGGCCGAAATGGTGCTGGTCTCGCCCGGATTGACGGTGGCGGGGCTGGCCGAGCAACTCAAGTTCGGCGGGTCGAAGGGCTTGACGGTGAAGGTGGCCGAAGCCTCGGCCGATTCCCAGGGCTTGAGGCCTTCCTTGCCCGCCTTGCCTTCCTTGACGCCGGCTTTGACGGTATAGGTTCCAGGGGCGAGTGTGCAGGTGGCCACGGCGGCGGCGGGTCCATTGCCGGTCACGCCATCGCCTGCCCATGAGTAAACCGTATGCAGCTTCGGATTGAGGTTGCCGGCCGTGGCGGCGACCGTGACCGGATCGCAAGGAAAGATCGATGCCGGGCTGGCCACCGCGGACAACGTAACCGGCGGCGGCGCCCCAAGCGAACCGGCCTTGAAGACCACGCCGCCGCTCAACCGGATCGCGTTGATGCTAGCCGTGCCGCCATTGACAACGTTTCCGAAATCCACGTGAGCGTACTGGTAGTCGACCTGGAAGAGACGGATGGCCAAGCGACGATGGAAGAGCGGCGTGGCGTAATCCAATCCCCCGCCGAGGGTGAACGAAGGTCCCCATGTGTCCACCTGCCAGTGCGGACCGCCCACTTGTTCGGCTCCCACCAGCGCGTGGATGAAAGGAGTTACATAGGCGGTCGGAAAGCGGTAAATCAAACCCCCGGATACACCGCTCATATCGTCCTTCGAGCTGACCCATATGTCATTCACGGCGGACTCGTCTTCCGAATGCGCGTCGCCCACAATCTCCACGCCCAGGTTCTTGTTGAAGTAGCGGGCGACGCTGGCGATGCCGCCGGGAGTGATGCCCGTGTAACTGATGGGAACGTCGGTTAGCGTACCGGCATCGTTTGGCAATGGAGTTTGAATGGTCCCTTTGGGCGCGATGTAGCTGTAGCCCGCAAAGATGTCCCACTTCGACAAGGACGCATCCGAGGAAGCGTTCCCGGACGATTTAGACGAACCCTGTGCGGCCAGCAATACTGGCATGGACGCCGCGAACGCGACGGCTAATACCGCGGACTTCATTACCTGAGAGTGCATTCGAAAAAATCCTCCGCAATCAAGCTGAACGACAATGTGAAGTTTTTGTTTGCGAACTCATCCTTCGGCTTGAACCGACTCGATTGCAAACCGTGGGACCGCAACGAAACATGGGAAGCGACAGGACGCTTTAACTGCAAGTCCAAACATATCATAGGCAGGTTCCCGCCAAAAGTGCTTTTTTGAACAAGTTGTCTGTTTGGATTCTTCCCCGTCGGGGAGTGCGGTATCGTTGCCAAGTGAACGGTTGACGCGCTCCAGCGTTTCGCCGCCCTTTATCCCAGTCTTTTATCCCAGGTTCAAAGTCTTCCGCAGGCTGCGCGGTTCGCGCTGAATCTTCTCTTGCAACAGCGTGATCGCATACAAAAGCTGCTCCGGGCGGGGTGGGCATCCGGGAACGTACACATCCACGGGAATCACTTGGTTGACGCCCTGCACCAGAGCATAGTTGTTGAAGACCCCGCCCGATGTCGCGCAGGCGCCCATCGAGATCACCCACTTCGGCTCCGGCATCTGATCGTAGAGCCGGCGGATCACAGGCGCCATCTTCCGCGATACCCGTCCGGCAATCACCATCAGGTCCGACTGCCGCGGGGAAGGCCGAAAGACCTCGGCGCCGAAGCGCGCGAGATCGAAGCGCGAGGCTCCCATCGACATCATCTCAATGGCGCAGCAGGCCAGCCCGAAGGTCATCGGCCACACCGAGCTCTTGCGCACCCAGTTGACGGCGAAGTCCAGCGAAGTGAGAAAAACTCCCTCCGCCTGCTCAAAGCCGTAGTTGACTTCCCGCAGCTTGGCGCGGTTCTTCGCGCTGCTCTCCAACGCTCCGAATAGATACCTATCCCGCTCCGACGCAGCCGCCATGCCTCCATTGTATCCCGGCTATGCGCGGAAATCTTCCCGCTACCGGTCCGTGCAGGAGTAGCATGGATCGATCGAGGCCTGGATCAGCGGCGTATCGGCAAGCCGCGCGCCCATCACCATCCAGCGAATCGCCGGCATCACCGCGAAGGTGGGGGTGCGCACGTGAACGCGGCTGGGATTGCGGGCGCTCTCTTTCCAACTCACGCTGTACATCACCTCGCCGCGCGGCGCCTCGACGCGGCTGGTCGCCGTTCCGGTGGTAAAGACAATCTTCTCGTCGCCGGTATTCAACTCGCCGGGGGGCAGCTTGGCCAGCGCCTGGCGAAGAATCTTGCAGCTCTCCATGATCTCCAGGGCGCGCACCAGCAGGCGCGCGCGCACGTCGCCGTCCGGCTGCACCGGCACGTCGAAGTCCATCTCCGCATAGGCCGCATAGGGCGCGGCGCGGCGCAGATCCTGGGGCACCCCGGAGGCGCGCGCCACCGGACCGACAACTCCACAGGAAATCGCCTTCTCGCGGCTCAGAATGCCCACCCCGGCGCAGCGGGAGCGAGCCGTCGAGCTAGTGGTGAAGATGGGAATGACGGTGCGCGCCATCTCCTTCTCCAGCGCCTCCACCATCTTCAACACCGCCTGGGGATCGTCGATGTCGCGGTTGACGCCGCCGATGCGGTTCATCGAATAATTGACGCGGTTGCCGCTGATGGCCTGGAGCACGTCCATCACCTTCTCGCGCAGCTCGAAGCAGGTCATGAACATGGTCTTGAAGCCCATGAGTTTTGCCGCGATCCCCGCCCACAGCACGTGCGAGTGCAGCCGCTCCAATTCCGCCATGATGACGCGAATGTATTGGGCGCGTGGCGGCGGCTCCAAGCCGGTCAGCTTCTCCATCGCCATGCAGAGGGTGAGGGTGTGAATGTTCGAGCAGATGCCGCAGACCCGCTCCATCAGCGCGATCACCTGAATGTAGTTGCGCGTCTCGGCCAGCTTCTCGATGCCGCGAAAGTTGAAGCCTATATGCAGCTTGGCGTCGCGCACCGTCTCGCCCTCGCAGATAAGGTCCAGTTTGTAAGGTTCTTCGAGCGCGGGGTGGTACGGTCCCATGGGAATCTTGTAGCTCACTTCTTGGCCTCCTCGCGCAGGTTCACGCCGGGCGCATCGCCGGCGCGCAGCAACAGCGGTTCGTACTCGCGGCCCTGAAAGTCGATGGCAAACTCCTCGTGAATCTCGCGCTCGATCCAATCCGCGGCCTCGCACAGGTCGTAGATGCTGTCGATGGAGTTGCCGGCAAGCGCAAAGGGAAAGCCCAGCAATTGCCCATCGAGGTCCCAGTGATACTCCAGCCGAAAGCCCTGCTCGCCGGGCAACTGGTAGGCGGTGACGGTGATGAAACGGGCTTTCAAGTCGTTCATCGTTTCGGTCAGGGCGCGTACGCTCATCGGGGCGGGCGTGAGCCATTGCACACCGCCTGTTTCGACCCAGGGTTCCGTCGTCCCCAGTTTTTCCGGAATCGTTTCGAGTACGGTCATTGCGCGGCCTCCGGGGCGGGATTCGCTGTCTGCTTCTCGGCGGCCGGTTGGACCGCCGGAGCGGGCCGAGGCGCGGGCGGCTTGCGGGCAAGCGTGTGAGACTCCTTCAATTCGCCCACTGTCGTATAGACCGGCGGGCACTCCGCGATCTGATGCAGCGCATGGGTTTTGCAGCCCTCCACGCAGCGCCCGCAGAAGGTGCATTGGCCGGGATCGTAGCTCCAGGTAAACTCGCCCTTGCCGCCCTTGAACTCGATGGCGCGGGCGGTGCAGCGGAACTTGCAGATGGCGCAGCCGGTGCAGAGCGTGGGATCGAAGCGCACCAGCCCGCGAAAGCCCGGCGTTTCCTGGGGCTTCAAGGGGAAGCGCATCGTCCGCGAGCCGCCCCACAGGTTTCTCCACAGCATCTTCAGTATGCTCATGATCTGAACCTCAGGAAGAGCGCGGACGCAACGGCCAGGACCGCAAAGATCAGCGTGCATTGCCAGTAAAAGCGCACCGTGGTATCGATGGCCAAGCGAGCCGTCGCGGAAGCGACAGCCGAGAGCAGCAGCACGATGCCGAAAGAGAGCGCGACGAAGACCAGCGCCGCCAGCCACCAGGTCGTCAAATGCGGCGCGGCCAGCGTGGCCACCAGTCCCGTTGCGGCAACCCATTCCAGGCCGTGCGAAAGCTCCCACATGGCCAGCTCCGGCCCCGCGTACTCGGTCATCGGCCCGGAGTAGATCTCCTGTTCGGCGTTGGGCAGGGAGAAGGGATTGAGATGCAGCTTGGCGGGCAGGCAGATCAGAATCGCCGCCACGCCCAGAAATTGCAGCGGCGTGGCGGGCAGATGCGCAAGCGCCTCCAGCCGGAAGGTATGCTGCGAGGCGGCGATGGAGACCACGGCCAGCAGAAAGACCACGTTGTACGAAACGCTCAGAGCCGCCTCGCGCGCCGAGCCGATCTCGCCGAAGATGGAGCGCGAACTGAAGCCCGCTGCAACGATGCACATCGAGGGCAGTTCCAAGAGCGCCAGCAGCAGGATCAGGTCGCCCTCGAAGCCGCCCGATGCGGGCAGCACCGGCAGCAGTCCCACCGCGCCCGCCGCCGCCGAGACGGCGATCAAAGGCCACAGCCGCATCAACAGCCCGCTCACGCCCTCGCGCGGCGGCGTGTTCTTGCCCAGCAGCTTGATGAAATCGTAAAACGGCTGCATGAAGGGCGGCCCAATGCGCCCCTGCATCATGGCCACGGCCTTGCGCTCCACCCAGAGGAAGAACCAGGCGGCGGGAACGGCGAAGAGCACTCCGGGAAAGATCAGCAGACGCGCCAGAGCGGTCGTCATATTCATGACAGCACCTCGCCGGCCGCGGCTTCGGCATGGTTCGCGGCCCCGCATCCGCAAGCGCCGCCGCAGCCCGGCCCAATCAGCGGCATCACCACAGGCTCAACGGGGAGATTCTTCCCGGCTCTCTCGGCCAGAATCCCCGCAGCCATCGCCACGCCGCGGATAATCGCGTCGGGACGGGGCGGGCAGCCGGGAACGAACACATCGACGGGAAGATGCTTGTTGAGCGGCCCTTCCAGCGTGCGGCTGTCGATGAAGACGTTGGTGGTGGCCGGGCAGGAGCCGATGGCCACCACCGCCTTCGGCCCGCAGACCTGATCGTAGACAGTCTTGATGGCATTGACCGCGTTGTGCGTGATCGGCCCGGTAATGCAGAGAATATCGGCGTGGCGCGGGCTGCCCTCCAGCCGCACTCCCAACTGCTCGGCGTCGTAGCGCGGGGTGAGGCTGGCGATCAGTTCAATATCGCAGCCGTTGCAACTGCCCCCGTTCATGTGGAAGAGCCAGGGACTGCGGCGCCGGCAATAGCGCATCAACTTGGCCCACAGGTTCATGGTCTCCCCCCCAGCAGCAGTTGAAGCGCATCCGGCCAGATTCCACCGGCCAGCAGCAGCGCCACCAGCGCAACGATTACGCCTTGCAAAACCAGCGGTTCCCTGCTCGAAACCGGAATTGCAACCTGAATTGAATTCGCCCCCGAAAGCTCAGCGGTTGGATGCGGTGGCGTATGCCGCGGATTCGGTTCGCAAGCCGGTCCCCACCAGACTTTGGTAAGCGCCAGAACGTAAGCGATCAAAGCAAGAATGGAAGAAAGAACGAAGACCGCCAACAAAACCGGGCTGATCTGCAGCGCCGTCTCATAAAGTCTCCAGCGTCCGATAAAGCCCATCGTCGGCGGAATCCCCAGCATGGCCAGCATTCCGAAGAGGAAGCCGAAGGCGGCGACCGGGTAGCGCGTAGCCAGTCCCTTTGGATCGCCTTCCAATGCGCCGTCGGCTTCTGGGCCGCTGAGGCAGATGAAGAGCAGAGCCTTGGCCAGTGCGTGAGTTGAGGCGGCGATGATGGCGCCGTTGAATCCGAGGACGTTGAGAGAGAAGACTCCGAGTAGCAGGAAGCCAGCGTCCTCGATGGTCGAGAGGACAAGCAAGCGTTTGAGACTGCGCTGCGTGAGCATCAACAATGCGGCAATGAATGAAGTAGCGGCAGCCACACAGAGCAGAAGCGCCTGGTTTGAGAACAAGCCCGGAATAGACTGCGCGGCGATCCAGAACTCTGCAAAGGCGGCCATATCCACAACAGCTATAACCAAACCTAAAACCACATTGGGCAACTCATCGGCCAGACTGAGCAGCCAGAAGAAGAGCGGCAATGCAGCAAGCTTGACCAGGATGCTCGTAAGGAGCAGCGTGTGCGCCCATTGGGATTGGCTGTCCATCAGTCGGTCACTCGAAAACAGCGATAATGCTGAGATGAGCACAACCGCTAAGTAGGTCATTTTGGCCGTGAACGTTCGGGCACTAAACCAAACTAGAGCCACCGTCAGCAATACGCCCAATTCCAGAAGACCAAGACGAATCCAATGGTCTGAAACAAGCAAACCGCCCACTGTCGCCAAACTTGTGAATACCATCGGCAGTAGATAAAGCTGCGGAATATAGCGACGACTCGACTTGCTGAAGAGCGCTGCAAGAACTAAGGCAATTGCAGCCACGGTGCAGGCGGCAACCAGAAATATCGGTGTAGGCGGCGGAACTAAAACAGGCAACCGGCCAGAAATTGTTGCGGTGTCGATCCCCGGCGCAAACCAGCGCACCGCCGCCAGTACCGCCGCCGACAGCACGATCACTAGCGGCAGCGCCCGCCGCTCCATCCACGAAACCACCGCGCCCAACCCGCGCGAAGCCGCCTGCAATCCGCTCCAAACGCCCAGATAGACCCGGTCCACATTCGTCCAGCGGAAAAACTCCTTCCAGTTCTGGAGAAATATATCGGAGAAATCTCCCGCCGTCAGCCTTCCCTGATCCGAGAGCGGCTCACCGCCTGTAAACACTCCCCCACCAGCGCTCGCAAAGGCTGCCCCACCGCAGGTGGCGGCCAGCGCGGCGGCTGGCGTCTGCGAGGGCCGTGCAACGTAGGCAATGGCGTAGATCAGCCCGCCCAGCACCACCGAGACCACAGCCAGCACCAGCCCGCCGGTCGTCGAGAAGCTGCCCGCGTCCGCTGAAAGCCCCAGCCAGGTCACATGAACCCCGGCGCCCATCCCCAGCGCGCCCAGAATCGGGTTGAGCAGCCAGTTGACCGCCAACTGCGGCGCCACGCCCAGCACCACGCTGCCCGCCGCCATGAAGCCCATTCCCCAAACCATCGTCGGCGGCGACTCGTGCGCGTCTTTGGTCGCTTCGGTCAGCGGTCCCAGGAAGACGGCGCTGGTGGCCTTGGCGCAGAGGAAGACCGTGCCCAAACTCACCACCCAGGCAACCATCGCCGGAACCGCCCAGCCCGCCTGCAAAGCCGCCGCGTAGAGCATCCATTTGCTGGCGAAGCCGCTCATCAGCGGAATGCCCATCATGCTGCCCGCGCCCACCAGCCACGACAGAGTCGTCCGCGGCATCCGCCCGGCCAGCCCGCCAAGCCGGTTCATATCCCGTGTGCCCGCCGCGTGCTGCACCGAGCCGGCCGTCAAAAACAGTCCGCCCTTGAAGAATCCGTGATTGAGGCAGTGCAGCAGTCCGGCGGTAATCGCCAGCGGCGTACCGATGCCGATGCCCATCATCATGTAGCCGATCTGGCTCACCGTGGAGAAGGCCAGCATCCGTTTCAGATCGGTCTGCACCATGGCGTACATCACGCCCACAGCCATGGTTGCCGTGCCCACCCACACCAGCGACGCTCCCCAGGCGTAGGGCCAGGCGCCAAAGCTGTGCATACGCGCCGCCAGATAGACGCCCGCCTTCACGTAGCAGGCCGCGTGCAGCAGGGCGCTTACCGGCGTCGGCGCGGCCATTGCCTCCGGTATCCAGGTATGCAGCGGAAACTGCACCGATTTCGCCACCAGCGACGCCAGCATCAGGAAGAAGACGACCCCGGTAAAGCCCTGCGCCACATTCGCATCGGTCCACAGCGCGCTGCCCGTCCGCGAGTAGACGATCAGAATCGCCGCCAGCAAGCCGTAGCCTGCGATGTGGGTCATCAGCAGCACCTTGCGCGCCCCCGCCACCGCCTCGCTGTTCTTGTACCAGAAGCCTACCAGGCTGAAGGAGCAGAGGCCGATCAGCTCCCAGCAAAGATAGAAGAGAAAGAGATTGGCGCTATAGACCAGCCCAATGAAGCCGCCGATAAAAACCAGCATCGTCGCGTAAAAGCGCGTGGCCGACTTGTCGTGCGCCATGTATCCCACGGAATAGAGCAGCACGAAGCCGCCCAGAAACGATCCCATGAAGGCGAACAGAACGCTCAGCGCGTCTACGTGCAGAACCAGGGCGAGCGGCCCATCCCAGGGCAAAAGACGCAGGTCGATGGCCTGCCCCGCCTGAACCAGGGGCACGGTAGCGGCCACCGCCACGACCGCCGGCAGGCAGCAGAGTACGGCCAGAATCCCCTTGGTCCGGGCGGAACAAAGCCGCGCCACGAGAAGCTGGAGCGCCGCGCCCAACAGAAGCGATGCTGGCGCAATCGTGATGAGAGTCGCAGCCGTCATAGCTCAAATAGTAGTGGGCGAGCCCCTGCCGAGATGTGATGCGCCTCACATTTAGGACTGCGTACTGCAATGTGGAACATGGCGTCTCGTGGTCGGCAGAATAGGCTCTGTCACCAGGACTGCCAAGAGAAGAACGCAGTCAATCGCCGTGCGGACCCGGTATCGTCAGACGCTTCTCGCGGAACAGCGACGCGCAAATCCGAACCGCGTCGGCATCCAGCAAAGAGCCGGCCTGACTCTCAATCTCCGCGAGAACTATCTCCAGCGCGATCGCCGGACGATACGGGCGGTTCGAGGCCATGGCTTCCACAATGTCCGCAACCGCCAGCACTTTGGCTTCGGGAAGCATCGCATCCCCTTTCAGTCCCAAAGGATACCCCGATCCGTCCAGCTTTTCGTGATGCTGGCGCACGATCTCGGCAATCGGCCAGGCAAAGGGAATATCTTTCAGGATGGTGTATCCGGTCTCGGGATGCTCCCGCACCATGGCCCATTCCGCCGCGCTGAGACGTCCCGGCTTGGTCAGGATTTCAGCGGGAATTGCAATTTTCCCCACATCGTGAACCGCGGCCGCGATCCGCAATCCCTGCATCGGTTCCTCCCGCCAGCCCATCTCCCTGGCGATCGCCGCCGCAATCTCCGCCACCCGGCTTTGATGGCCCGCGGTGTAGGGATCTCGCATCTCCATCGCGGTCACGATCGGCGTCACCATCGCCGATAGAGCCTCGGTCAGTTGCGTTTGCACCTTCGCCCTGTGCTTCCGCTCCGCGCGAAGAAGCTGCTCCTGTTCGATGGCATGAATGCCGTGGGACATCTGTTCGGCCAAATGCTGGAATACTTCGATCGCCGCCGGCTCGAAGGCATCGGGACTCGCCGCGTAAATCATCAGAGCGGCGCGTCTGTCCCCATCGAGCAAAATCGGAATCGCCGCTGTCGATCGAATCCCTTCCTGACTCGCTCGCTCCCGCCACGGCGCGAAGAACTTCGACCGCTTCGAGTCCTGCATGATCTTGACTTTGCCGGTGCGAATGCAGATGCCCGTCGGACCTCTTCCCATTGGGTCGTCCTCCGACCAACTCACGTGCAATCCGTCCATATAGCCTATTCCGCTCCCGGCCGCCGCCGCGATGCGAACGTTCTTCGCCGCGTCCTCTTCGGCAATGCCGATCCAGGCGAGCGTATATTCGGACTCCCGCGTGATGGCCGCGCAAATGGATTCGAAAAGGCTTTCGGTGGTATGCTTCCGCCCCAGCGCCAAAGCCGCGCCCGCGTACGCGGAGAGCGCCCAGCTCTTGCTGGCCAGTAGATGTTCGCGCTGCTCCAGATCGCTGATGTCGCGATACACGCAAATCATCACCCTCCGCCCGTCCAGCAGCAACGACTCCGACGATCGGATGGTCACCGGCACAATCCGGCCGTCCATGCACTGAATGTGAAAACCCGAGTGAACCCGCCGTTCGACCGCATCCTTCAAGATTTCAGTCTTGACCCGCTCCCGCTCCTCCTCCGGATGCAGCATGGCGAGATGCAATCCGAGTATCTCGTCGCGGTTATGCCCGACCAGCGCCTCGGCCGCCGGGTTCACGTCCATGATGGCCCCGTCCTCGGCATCGAACGCGAACATACCGCCGGGCGCGTTAGCCCAACTCAAGGCGTAGAGATCCTGCTGACTGGAGGGGCTAAGCGCGAAGGGAGAAACCGTCGATCTCTGGTGCATAAGAGGGGGGCCCGGCAGGAGACGACAATCTGGAGACGAAAACCCGACCAAGCATTTCGCCACAACAGTATCCGCCCATTCGACCGATTCTGTACACAGTTTCAGATATAAATTTTTGAAGGGCTACCTTTTTGGGCGAATGGAATCGGTTGGATATCGGAATTAAAGCGGCTTCTCATCTCCACTTACGCGGATGCGGAGCAATGCACGACACCCCGCGGAGCGACGAAACGCGGCCAATGAAATCCGGCTATCCATTTGCCGGCGGCAGACGACGCAGCAGCGTCGGTTTGACGGGGCAAGGCATCGCCCGCAAATTGCTTTCGAGCAGGTTGCTTTCGCCCGCGGCGGCGATGCATTCGACCACTTGCTCCTGGGCAGGCGCGGCGTTGGCGTGGACGGCTTTCCACTGCTCGAAGCGGGCGCGGATTTCTTCTTCGAGCGCCGGCCAGGCCGTGGCGAGCAGGCTTGCGGAAGGTTCGGCGAGGCTGAGTGCGCCGTCGGCTTCGACCTTATAGGCGGGGCGGGCGAAGAGGTGAAGTTGGTCGCGGGCGCGAGTGGCGGCGACGTAGAGAATGCGGCGCATCTCCTGCGATTCGCGCCGGCGATAGACTTGATCGACCCACGCTTTGGCGCTGCCGCGCTCCGCGCCTTTGGCTTGGAAGGGAGCGACCAGAAACTCGGTGATCTCGCCTGAATCGTCGGGTTCGGCGAGACCCCGTTCCAGCCAGGAAAGCATCCTGCGCCCGCCGCGTCCGCCGCCGGCCTGCAACTCCGGCACGATAACCGCCTCGAACTCCAACCCCTTGGACTTATGGATGGTCATCAACTGCACTCCGTGGTCGCCGCTGGCTTCGGGGTCGGGCAGCGCGGTCAGTTTGTCGAGCGCGGCATCCAGCGCGGGGCCGAGCAGGTCCGTTTCGCCGCCGGGCAGCCGGTCAAGGAAGCTCCACAAGAGGTCGAGATTGGCGCGGGCGGCCGCATCCACGCAGGCCGCGCCTCCCAGCCGCAGCCAGACCCGCTCCAGCCAGGTTCCCAGCGATGCGCTGGGCTGGGCGGCGCGCAGCCGGGAGGCAAAGTTCAAGGCTTCCAGGACGCGCGCGGCGGCGATGCGGCCCTCTTTGCCGAGCAAGTCTAGGCGTTCGTCGAGTAACTCAGGCACCGCACGAGTTACCAACTCCGGATCGTCGGCGCCGGCGATCCGGTGCAGGTCTTCCAGCGAAAGTCCGCACCAGGGCGCGCGCAGAATGCCCAGCCAGGCCACGCGGTCTTCGCGGTTGAGCAGAGCGCGGGCCAGGGCCAGCGCATCCAAAACTTCGGGGCGAGCGGAGAGCTTTTCCAGTTCCACGGCGCGGAAGGGAATGTTGGCTTCGCGCAGGGCTTGTGCGATGGGCGCGAGCGCGGAGCGGGTGCGGCCGAGGACGGCGATGCGGAATTTGTCGTTGCGGGCGCGGGGCGGGTCGAACTGCGCGGATTCCCAGGTCCCAAAATCTGGACCTGGGGCACCCGGCTTACGATCAGCTCCGGTTGTCGGAATCCCAGGTCCCAAAATCGGAACCTGGGGCACCGAGCTTTGCGGTGAATTCAGCAGATTGCGAATCAGCGCGACGATCTCTTCAATCTGCGCGGCGCGGGCGGCTTCGGCTTCGAGCACCGCCTCGGAATCGGCGGACTGGCTCGGTCCGGTTCGCGGCACGAACTCAAGATGCAGCGAGAAGCGCGGATCGGGGCCGGGCGCGGTTGAGTTAGCTGAGTCAGTGCGGGCCGGCTCTACCGAGGAAAACGAAACGCCGCTGCCGTCGTCGGCCGCGAAGACCTGGCCGAGAAGCTCGTTGAGCCGTAGCGCCAACGACGGCGCGGTGCGGAAGTTGGCCTTGAGGGAAACAAAGTCGAAGGGCAGCGGTTCGTCGTGGAAAATCTCCAGGCCCACGTTTTTCACGCGCGCGAAGAGTTCGGCGTCGGCGTCGCGGAAGAAGTAGATGGACTGCATGGGGTCGCCGACGGCAAAGCAGGTGCGACCGGGCCGCTCCGGCCAGGCGGCGATCAAGCGGGCGAGCAACTGATGCTGGCGGCGGCTTGTGTCCTGAAACTCATCGACGAGCAGGTGGCGGAGGCCGTCGGCAACGGCCAGCGCGGCATCGGTGGGCAGTCCATCGGGGCCGGCCAGCACGGATTGGGCGATCTGCGCAACCTCGATGAAGTCCACTGCGCCGGCTTCGGCGAAGACCACCTTCAGTTCGCCCGCCGCGTGGCGGAGCAGGGTGAAGCAGGCGCGGACGATCCGCCAGTCGTCTTCGTCGTAGCGGGCGGGAGGCAGATCGCGGACGGCGGCGAGGGCGGATTCGAGGCCCTGTACGGCGGCCAGCCGGGCGATTATATCCATAAGCCGGGCCTTTTCGCGCTTGCGGTCCGCCGGGAAGCCGTTGCGAACGTTGACCGTCTTACGGAACGAGCCAATGCCGGTAAGAAGCAGTTCCGCCAGGTTCACGTAAGCCTCGCGGGCTTCTTCGAGGGCGTTGCTGCCAGAGAAGGGAAGAGGAGGGAACTCGGCCAGTTCGGCGAGTTCGCGATGCAGCAAACCGCCGCTCTGCGCGCAGGCAAACCGCGCCAGTACCAGCAGTTCCTCGCGGGCTTGCGGAACCTGGACGAAGAGCCGGTCGAGCCGGTCAAGCGCCTCGCGCACCGCATGGGAGAACGGCCGCTCCAGCCGCTCGCGCAGCGCCTCCCAATCCGGCTCACGCTCCAGCACAAACTCGTGCATCCAGCGGTCGCGAACCCCGAGCATCTCGACCAGCAACTCTTCCATCTCCTGCCAGCCGTTATCGCGCCACAGCAGCAGGGATTCGATGGCCGCGCCGAGCGGCTGGCCGGTCCGATCTATCTGTTGGAGCGTACTGCGGGCGGCGCGGCGATAGAGTTCCCTCGGCTGCTCGGCGATCTCTAGCCCGCCGCCCAAGCCGGAGAGCAACGGCTGTTGCAGGGCCAGATCGCGGCAGAACGAGTCGATGGTTGCGATGCGCAGTTGCGCCGGCAGGTCGAGCAGCTTCCAGCCCAGCGCCTGGGAGCGCGCGAGTGCGCGGCGGGCGAGGGCGGGCATGGAGAACTCGTCCGCCTCCGTAGCCTCGCCGCCAGCGGCTTTTTCCAGCTCGCTCAGAATCCGTTGGCGCATCTCGGTGGCAGCGGCGTTGGTGAAGGTAATCGCGACGATCTGGCTGGGGTCCTCCACCTCGCCCAGCAAGCGCAGAAGGCGGCGGGTAAGCAGGTCGGTCTTGCCGGAGCCGGCCGGGGCCTGCACCAGGATCGACCGGCTGGGATCAAGGGCGCGTTCGCGCTGGGACTGATCGGGCGGCTTATTCATCGGTAGCCTCCGCGCTGGAGTCTTCATCCGCCTCTTCGACCCGCTCCCGATTCTCCTGAATGCGGCAAAGGGTCTCCAGCCCGCAGCGTTCGCAGGTCTTCGGGTACTCGCGCGGGTCCACCTCCGCCTTTCCGCTGAGAAAATCTTTAGAAAGCTGCCGGATGCAATCCCGCCAGTCCATCAACTGCTCGACGGTGAGCGGATTCCTCGCCAAACTCGTCCCGGCGGAGAGGTTCGCCAGCAGCGTGGCCTTGGCGTCGCCCACTCGTCCGGCAAACGACTGGTCTCCCGCCCGCACCTTCGCAAAAACCAGACCGCCCAGATCGCCGTCCAGGGCAAATCCCGCATAGAGCGGCAGTTGCACATCGTCCGGCCTGGGCAAATCCCAGGACTTCGGCGAAACCGCTCCGCTCTTGTAGTCGATCACCAGCAGCGAACCGTCAATGAGCCGGTCTACCCGGTCAAGGCGCAAGTCCAGTGTGAGTCCGGCAATGGTTTCAGTACGCTTGGCCTCGGTTTCGGCAACCTCGAAGCCGACGCGCTCGGCCTCGAAGTCCAGCCACTCATTGACCAGCCGCGTGAGGCGCCGCTCTTCGAGTTCCAGGTAGCGCCGCGGCATTCGCTCGCGCAGGCCAGAGCGAATCTCCTCGCGCAGCACACGATGGACCAGCCTTCCGACAAACCCCTCCCGGTCCGGCAGCGCGAGAAGCTCGGCGTGGGTGCGAATCCCCTGCGGCGGACCGCCCCAAAAGGTGTGCAGCACGGCGTGGAGCAATTTGCCGCGCTCGGCGGCGGTCAGCCCGGCCTCGGCGGGCCTCCAGCCTTGCGCCCCAAGCCGCGCCGTGGCGAAAGCCTTGAAGGGGCACTGCGACTGCGACGTGAGAACGCTGGAGCCGCCCTCGGCCTTGCCCTGCGCGAACGGAATTCGGCTGAAGTCCTCGAAGACAATCGTGCGCGGCTGCTCGGCGCCGGGAGCCTGCAATTCCAGCGGCAAAGGCTGCGGCGCGCCGGCAAGCTGCGCAATCAGCCGCGCCGGCCGCGCCTCGGCCCACTTCGCTTGCCGCGCATAGCTGAAATTGACCTCCGGCGCGGCCGCCAGCAGCCGTACGGTCATCGTGCGCGCCAGTTCCCAGTCAAGCTGCGCCGACGCGTGGGGCATTCCGGCTTGGCGCTGCATCTCGCTCGGCAGCAGCGGATTCGCCGCTCCCCCGCCCGGCCAGGCCTCCTCACCCGCGCCCAGAAACCAGACCCCATCGGCCGTCAGCCCCGCCGACTCCGCCGGACCCGCGATCTGGATCGGAGCTTCGCGCGATTCGGGAGCGAACAGGGTCTCGTCCACGCAACGCGCCAGCGCCGACAAAAACTCCGCCCAGCCGATGCGCCGCCCATCGAAGCCCAATGATCCAGCCGCCTCTACCGCCTGCCCCCAGCGCCCGGCGGCCTGATGCTGCGCGCTCGTCAGCGTTCGCCCGCCCGGCCAGCCCACCGTCTCCAGCAGCAGACCGACCAGTTTCGCCCAATCCGGTGGAGATTGCGCCCGGTCCTTCGCCGCCAGCAGACGGCTTTGCGCCTCGCGCATCCGCTCCGCCCAGGCTGACGGCAACAAATTCCTGATCGCCCGCTGCCCCAGGAAAGCGGTCAAACTCCACTGCATCCGCTCTAGCCCTTTGCGGCGCAGTTTGCGCATCGCCCCTTCCAGCGCCGCCGTCTCCCGTGAGTCGGCCGCGGTGTGCCCGGCAGAGATAAGCCAGTCGATTTCATGCTCCCGCAAAGGCTCGGAAAGCCAGCGCAGCGTCAGCGTCGCCGCTCGCGCCAACCCCACCTTGCCTAGTGGAATTCCCAGAGAAAACTCAAAGAGCGGAGTGAACGCGGACCCGGCAACTTCGCCCCCAGCGTACTTGAGGAACGCCCGTTCCATCTCTCCGCGCCGCTCATTCGCCTCTTGCGTCACCACCAGCAGCCGCGCGCCTGGGTTGGCGGCCAGTCGGCGATTGAACCACAGCGCGCAGGCGGCCAATTCGGCCTGTTGATCGGGAGCCTCGAAAAAGCGAATCCGCCCCGCCGCCTCGCCCGCTGCCGCCTCGCGCCACGCGCCCCAAGCATCGAGCAGCTCACGCTGCGTCGGCTGGACGCGGTCAAACCCAACCAGAAGCAGCGGGGGCCGCGCGGCGGGGTTCCCCTCCAGCGCCGCAATCGCTTCCAGCGCCAACCGGCTCTCACTCACCAGCCTCCCCGCGCGGCAGGCCTCGTCGAAGCCCTTCAGCCAGCCGCCAAACGCCGCCGCGTCCTGCTGCCATCCGCCGCGCGCCTTCTCCCGCAAATACTGCGGCGCATAGGCGCAGATCAACTCATGCGCCTCCATAGCCAGCGCTGCAATGCGATAACGCGGCCCTTCAAGCAGCGTGGCCAGATGCCGGTCCGCCCCGGCAATCTCCACCCACAGCGCCCGCTCCTGCGTCGGATTCAACAGCAGGCATTCATCGCCCCCGCTTGCGTTCAAGCGCCGCTCATTCCACGCATCCCGGACAAAGCTCTTCCAGCTCCGAACGTTGGGCGCGGCCCAGTCGCCGAGTCCCTCTGCCCGCCTCGCCTGATCGAAGGCGGCAACCATGGCCCGCGCCGCGCGATCGCTAGCCGCCACCGCCAGCCCGCCACCGCGCAGCCATTCGTCGATCTCGGACCGCCCATCCCCCATTCCAGCGTTATACGCCGCCGGGCCGTCGCAGTCCTAGCCGTGCATACGCGGCTGGATCGCCCGCTGCCGTTCGAAGCAGGGAGTCTCCCCAAAAACCTCTTGACATATTCCTATATGGGAATGTAATGTACCGTCATGGCCAGAGCGAGCACCACTTCGGATGCTTTCAACGCGGTTGCCGAACCCCGCCGACGGGAGATTTTGACCTATCTTGCCGGAGTCGAACGGCCTGTCGCGGAAATTGGGTTGGCGCTCGGCCTGGAGCAGCCTTCCGTCTCAAAGCACCTGCGTGTGTTGCGCGACGTCGGGCTGGTTCAGATGCGCTGCCAGGGCCGCCAAAAGCTATACCGGACCAACGCCGAAGCGATACGCCCACTGCACAACTGGGTCGCAACCTTCGAGCGTTTTTGGCAGCTCCAGTTGAATCGAGTGAAGGAACGCGCGGAAGCGATGGTCCGTCAAGACTTACCGGAGTTGAATTCCCCAAACCCGAATCCAAAGGAGAAACGATGATTGCCACCGAACAGACCCTCGAAAACATCACCTTTACGCTGAATCAGGAGATCCACGTTCAGGCGCCCCTGGAGACAACCTTTGCCGCCCTGCTGGAGCAGATGGGGCCCGGCAACGAAACGCATGAAGGCAAACCTCTCAACTTGAAGATCGAACCCTGGCCCGGCGGCAGATGGTTCCGCGACCTGGGCGACGGCAACGGGCATTTCTGGGCCACAGTGCAGGCCATCAAGCGGCCCACGCTGCTTGAGTTCGCGGGGCCCATGTTCGCCTCTTTCCCGCTCGTCAACAACGTGCAATATCGGCTGAAGGAAGTCGAGGGAGGAACCTTGATCGTCTTCCGGCACACCGCGCTCGGCCTGCTCACGGACGATCACAAGAGAGATATGCCCAAAGGCTGGGCTGCCATGCATGAGCGGGTTCGCAAGTACGCCGAGGCCAGCCGATAATCTTCCGCATCGCCTCTTCCCCGCATTTCATCGATTCACCGCCAAACGATCGGCAGGCCTCGGCTTCGCCCCCCTTTGCCGCGGCCCAGGTTCCGTTTTTGGAAACTGGACCGCGGTCCGATGAGCCACGCCGAGTACACCCGTTACCGTGCGCCAGCCGTAATCTTACTTCCGTAACTTTACGATCATCGATAAATCGCTTTATGATCCTCCCGCAATTCAACTGAAGTAGGATTGTGACGGCTGTGCGGTCAAGGACGCAACCGCGGTTCCAACCTTCGGGATTTGTTTGACGGTTAATTAATTCTTTGCCTCGGAGAAAAGACGCCCGTTGGATTGCATCAGGTGTGAATGAATTCATTGATTCAAGAATCCGCGTTTGTGAACTCCCGCTCGGAGAGGAATTGATATTTATTCATCCGTTTCTTCGCTTCTTTTTGGTTGCCGCGGTTCGCGCGCCTCGGCGCGCGGCCGAGCATGGGTGCACGCTTTCAACTTCAATGGTTTTCAACACCGGCATCATATTTCGATTGGCGATCGCGCAGTGAGCGACGCCGACGGGTCGAGAAAGAAAAGGAGAACAAATGAAAGATAGGTATGAATTCCACAAGTTGGCGATTGCGTTTGCAGTCTGCCTTGTTTGCATCGGGTTGTCGGCTCCGGCCGCCGCCCAAACCGTTTGTTCCGGCACGGCCTCTCTCGACGGTGGGGAGTACATCTTCCAGAGCAACGAGTGGAACTCCACCCTGCCGCAGTGCGCCGCCATCGACGGCATCGGCTTCACCCTCACGACGGCTAACTTCGATCAGGGTGCCCTCGGCAGTTACATTCCCGCGACTTACCCCTCCGTCTACCGGGGATGCCACTGGGGCGATTGCACTACCTCCAGTCCATTTCCCATCCAGATGAGCAATCTCGGTTCGGCAACCAGCAGCGTCTCCATCGTCCAGCCGGGCGGCTATGTGAACGACTCGGCTTACGATATCTGGTTCAATCAAACTTCCACCACAACCGGGCAGCCCAACGGCACGGAAGTTATGATCTGGATCAATCATCAGGGCGGCGCTGGCCCGGCCGGCTCCTTGGCGGGCACAGTGACAATCGATGGTGCGAGTTATCAGGTGTATACGGGGCGAATGTCGTCGTGGAACATCGCTTCGTATGTGGCTAACCCCGGCGTGGACTCTGTAACCAACCTGAATCTTATACCGTTCTTCAACGACGCCATTTCGCGTGGAATGTTGCAGTCCTCATGGTGGCTGATCGATGTGGAATACGGCTTTGAAGTCTGGAACGGCGGCCAAGGCCTGTCAGCGACCAATTTCTCGGTCAACGCCACGGCAGGCGGCACGGGTGGCGGCGGCGGCACCTGCACGGCCACAGCGATAACTCCCTACATCTCCGTGAGCGGAGCATGGACGGAGGAAACCAGCGCCACAGTGACTTCCACGGCGACGGTTGTGGACCTCGGACCGCAGCCGGAAACCGGCGGAACATGGAGCTGGACCGGACCCAACGGCTTCACCTCCACCGCCCGCGAGATAGACGGCATCGCGC
>CAZMHC010000033.1:0-29198 GCA_964565955.1 uncultured Occallatibacter sp. | reverse complement strand
TGTTCCCGGATAGGGCGGGTAAACTTCGGGAGTTGGAGAATCAGCAACCACTATATGTAGAGTCTACTGTACTCAGGCAGCTACCCCACTTGCGTTAATGGAGCCAAGAATGTCTTCCATCCATTCGTCCACATCCTTTGGGCAACTGTTGGCCAATTCCCGCTTGGCCAATGACCAGACGCCTTCGTCTGGATTCAGTTGCGGCGCATAGGCCGGGAAGTATTCGATGCGCATACGGGGATGTTTGTCGAGAAACTGTTCGATCGCCTTTCCCTTGTGCGTCGATGAATTGTCGAGCAGTAGAATGACAGGCCCGCGCAGAAGGCGCAACAGTTCGCGCAAATACATACAGACCTCCTCCTGCCCGATGTTGTCGTAAAAGAGCAGATAGTAGAGTCCGAGGCGATGTCGCCCAGGGCTGACGGAAATTCCTGAGATCACGGAGATCTTGTCGCGCTGTCCTTGGCGATGGCGGTTGATGGGAGTTTTCCCCTGTGGCGCCCAGGTCCTGAGCACGTTGGGAATCATCAGGAAGCCCGATTCATCGGCAAAAACGATGTGGACGCCCAGCCTTGTGGCGTTTTTTTTATACGCGGCCACTCTTTTTGTTTCCAGCGCTCGATCTCTTCTTCGTTGCGCTCCAGAGCCGGGGTCCCCACGGACAGGTCTTCGTCCGTGGGGTGGAGAGCGCGTCGCTCCGGCTTCTGCGGAGTCCAACCGAGATCATGCATGAGGCGGCCGATGTGATCCGGATGATAGCTCACGCCGAACTCGCTCCCGATCAATGCGGCGATGCGTGCGGTGGTCCACAGATTGGTGCGATAACCTTGCGCCAGCGGCCCCTTGAGCAGCAGGCGAACAAGCTTCTTCCGCTGAGCGGCAGTCAGCTTCAGTGGGCGTCCAGGAGAGAAACGGACTTGCAATGCCTCGTCTCCGCCCTGCCGTCGAGCATCGCGCCAGCGCATCACTGAACTGGCGTTACATCCGATCTGCCGTCCAACTTCGTTGAGCGAGCAGCCTTCATCCAACAACGCCAAGGCGCGACGGCGACGGTCTTCCAAAAGCGCGGCACTTGCCTTCAGTCTCGGCATGGGGATACCGTACCTCTGCAAGTATTATTGCATTATTTATGCAGTGGTCAATAACAACAATTTCCGAGTGAAAACCAGACAGGCGTAAGGATCTCGCGCCTTCAAGGTTATGAAACTGGCCCTGTATCGCGCACTTGTACGATTGCCGGAACCGGAAACCACCCAGAGATTCTGGTGAGGAGGCGAAAACCACTTATAAGTTCCTCATAGATCGGCCCAGCGGAGATAGGCGGCAATGATCTGGCGCCCCCACAAGCTGCTGACGATCCCGCCGATGCAGAGAAACGTGCCGAGCGGGAGCTTGCCGGCGGATCGGGGTTGGGATGGGTTGCGCACGGAAGGGACTGCAAGTTGAACGACGGCGACCAAAGCTCCGAGGATAACTCCGAGAACAAAGGCCAACAGAGCGCCGGGGAAGCCGAGCCATGCGGCTAGCATGGCCATGAGTTTGGCGTCGCCGAGTCCGATGCCCTCGCGGCGGCGAATGAGCCAGTAGAGCCAACGGATGAGCAGGATGAGGCCGGCGGCGGCGAGAACGCTCAGTGCCTTCGCCAAGAGACAGTGAAACGGCCGAAATCCTGCATCGAAACGATGACTGAAGATTCGATTCTCAAGGCATACGGCGAAACCAATTAAAATACCTGGAACAGTTAGATAGTCCGGCAGCCAGAGATTCTCGGCATCGAGTATGGCAAGCGCCGCAAGAAGCCAATATAGGAGCATGAGAGGAATCGCTGCTTGCAAGTTCCAACAATCACCTTGTATCGTCCCCTCAGGATAGTCGATCGCATAGGCGAGAGATGCAAACACTCGCCATGTTGCGCAAATCCACAAGAGGCTCACCCCTAGCTCCACCAGCGGATAGCGCCAACCTATCCAGGCGCGGCAGTTGCGACAGCGGCCGTGCAGGGTGAGCCAACCGATGAGCGGCACGTTTTCCCACCAGGCGAGCGTGTGGCTGCAATGGCGGCAGTGGGAGCGGGGCCGGACGATACTCTCGCCCGCTGGCCAGCGGGTGAGGCAGACGTTGAGGAAGCTGCCAAAGACCAGTCCCAGTAGGCCCGCAAAGACGGTTCCAAGAATGCGAATCATAGCCGAAGTTGAGTATACGGCCCCGGATGACCGGTACGGACAACCGGAGGCTGGAGCGGACGAGGATTGCGGTAGGACGGAGAAGCTGAGGAAGAAGCAGGAGGCGATTCACGAAGTGCGCCCGCGGCCCAGGACATGACCGGCAAGCGCGCGAAGGTCGAATGGCCGTTCCGCATCTTGAAGCGCGTCTTCAGGTTTGCCACGTCGCGCTATCGCGGCTTGAAGAAGAATCGCGAATGGCTGCCGGCGGCCTTCGCGCCGGTCAACTTATGCCGACATCGCAAGCGGCTGGCAAGAATCAATCAAGGGCTGGTCCCCCAAGTGGCGTGGTGTGCCTTCCCGAGGCCGAAATCGTCCTCCGAAAGGCGAAATCGGACACCTGATCCCATGGGATTTTGCGCCGATGAAGCGAAATCCCGATGTGGCCCCTTATAACTTGGCGTTTTTCAGGGGTTCCTTATATTGGGGATGATAAAAGCTAAATACGGGGTTCGGACGATTAGGGCGTAAGCTGGAACGGGAGGGTTGTGAGCGACCGTTGCTGAAGGCTTGTCCGCTTCGCTCCCGATCGTCTGAATTTGCGGCAAGGAAAGCTCCCTGGAACCCATGAACGCAAGCCATTCTGCGGATTTGGAACCGCTTTTCGGAGACTACCCGCTCGATCGGGCATACGACGAGATGCGCGAGGCGAGCGGCGAGGTGCGCGCGCACTACCGGGCTTTGGCCGAGACGCTGGCGCGTCTGCCGCACGATGAGTTGCAGCGGCGGAAGCAGTCGGCGGACCTGTCTTTTTTGACGCAGGGAATCACCTTCACCGTCTACGGACGGGACGAAGGCACAGAGCGCATCTTTCCCTACGATCTGCTTCCGCGGTTGATTACAGCAACGGAGTGGGATCGCATCGAACGCGGATTGACGCAGCGCATCGCCGCGCTGAATCAGTTTCTCCGCGACGTCTACTCCGACGCCAAGATTCTGAACGACCGGGTGGTGCCGCGGGAACTGGTATACAGTTGCAAGCACTACCGACGGCAGATGCGGGGCTTGCAGGTGCCGCGCAACGTGTATGTCGCGGTGGTCGGCTCGGACCTGCTGCGGCTGGATACGGGCGAGTACGTGGTGCTCGAGGACAATCTGCGCGTGCCTTCGGGGGTGAGTTATATGCTCACCAACCGGAGAGTGATGAAGCGGACTTTTCCGCAGTTGTTCCACAGTTACGGTGTGCGCCCCATCGAGCACTATCCGCAACTGCTGCTGGCGACGCTACGTTCGCTGGCCCCGGAGGGGCGGCCGGAACCGAATATCGTCCTGCTTACGCCGGGGGTCTTTAATTCCGCTTACTTCGAGCATACTTATCTGGCGCGGCAGATGGGCATCGATCTAGTGGAGGGGCGCGACCTTGTAACTCACGACAATGTCGTTTATATGCGCACCACAGACGGGCTGAAGCGCGTGGACGTGATCTATCGCCGCGTGGACGACGACTACAGCGATCCTCTGGTCTTTCGCGCGGATTCGTCTCTGGGCTGCACGGGACTGTTCAACGCCTATCGCGCCGGAAACGTCACGGTGACCAACGCCTTCGGCACCGGGCTGGCGGACGACAAGGCGGTGTATGCCTACGTGCCGAAGATGATTCGCTACTATCTTGACGAAGACCCGATTCTGCCCAACGTGGAGACTTACTTGCTGAGCGAAGAGAAGGAGCGGCGGCACGTGCTGGCCAATCTGGAGAATCTGGTGGTGAAGGCGGTGGGCGAGAGCGGGGGCTATGGAATGCTGATCGGCCCGCGCTCGACGGCCCAGCAGCGCGAGGAGTTTGCGCGCCAGATAGAAGCCAACCCGCGCAATTACATCGCGCAGCCGACGCTGGCGTTTTCGCGCGCGCCGTGCCTGATCGGGAATAGTTTGGAGCCGCGCCACGTGGACCTGCGGCCTTACATACTCTTCGGCGACAAGGTGAACATCGTGCCCGGCGGTCTGACCCGCGTGGCTCTGGAGAAAGGATCGCTGGTGGTGAACTCCTCGCAAGGCGGGGGAAGCAAGGATACCTGGGTTCTGGAATAGAGCAGCTAACGAAGTTGCGGAGACGACGATGCTATCGCGGGTTGCCGACAGTCTTTACTGGATGAGCCGCTATCTGGAGCGGGCGGAGAATACCGCGCGTCAGTTGGACGTGACCATGGGCCTGATGCTGGACACCGGCGGAGTGAGCGCGGAGACGCGCTGGATGCGGCTGGTGGCCTCACTGGGCAAGCCTGCGGGACTGGAGTGGAATGGCGATGTGGAGCCGATGGCGAGCAAGCTGGTCTTCGACAACGTCAACCATGCGGCGGTTGGCTTTTGCGTGAACGGGGCGCGGGAGAACGCGCGCCAGGTGCGCGAGGAGATATCGACCGAACAGTGGCAGCGGCTCAACCGCCTCTATCACCATATGCACTCGCCGCACACCCAGGCTCAGTTCAAAACCAACATGAACGATGCGCTGGCAGCGGTGGTCGATGGCATACACCTGTTCAAGGGAGTGAGCGACACGACCATGATCCACGGCCAGGGCTGGCAGTTTATCCGCCTCGGCCGCTATCTGGAGCGGGCTTACTCGACGGCCACCATGCTCGAGGTATACCAGCCTTATTTGTTTCTCCCGGAGGAGCGCGAGCACGCCGGCTACCAGTATCTCGAGTTGGTGGGCCTGCTGCGATGCTGCACATCCTTCGAGGCCTATTGCCAGGTTTACACGGCCGACGTTTCTCCCGACCGGATTCTGGAGTTCCTGCTACTTAATCACGACTTTCCGCACGCCATTCGCTACTGCGTGGACAGCATGAGGGGAGCTATCGACTCCATTCAGCGCACCGGCGGACGGCGGCCTCCGGACGAACTGCTTGCCATCATCGGCCGTCTGCACGCCATGCTCGACTTCACCACCATCGAGGAGATACTGGCCGGGGACACGGCGAGTTTTCTGCATAACATCCGCGAGCAGTGCCTGCGGATACACGAGATGATATACCGGTACTACGTGCATTACTCGATCCAATCCGCGCTGGCCAGCTAACCGTTACCGGGAGCGAGCATGAACTTCTATTCGATACGCCACCTTACACGCTTCCGCTACTCGCGCCCGATCAGCGAGAGCATCATGGAGACGCGGATGCACCCGCGCTCGGACTCGAACCAGCACTGCCTTACGTTTTCTCTGTCTGTAAGTCCGCGCTGCCGAGTCTTCAGTTATCGCGACCATCTGGGCAACACCGTGCAGCACTTCGACATTCCGGGCGAGCACAACCAGTTGGTCATCGTGGCCGAGTCGGTGGTGGAGCAGCAGGCGCTGCCCGACGTGCCGGCCTTTCTGTCTCCCGATGCGTGGGAGGCGCTGGACGAGTTAGTCGATTCCGGCGACTACTGGGAGATGCTGTTGCCCTCGACCTTTGCCGTCGAAACTCCGGCGCTGACGCTGCTGGCCAAGCAGATGGAAGTCAGCCGACGGGACGATCCGCTGATGCTGGTGCTGGAGTTGAATCGGCGACTCTTCGAATACTTCCGGTACGTTCCCCGCGCGACGCGCGTCGATTCTCCCATCGACGAAGCGATCGTCAGCGGCGAGGGAGTTTGCCAGGACTTTGCACATACCATGATCGCGCTGCTGCGCCACGTGAAGATTCCAGCGCGCTACGTCTCCGGCTATCTCTATCGCAGCCGCGAGGACCACGACCGCTCGACCCCGGACGCAACCCATGCCTGGGTGGATGTTCTGCTGCCGCATTTGGGCTGGGTGGGCTTCGATCCCACCAACAATCTGATAGCCCATCACCGGCATATTCGCACCGCGGTGGGCCGGGACTACGCCGACGTGCCGCCCACCCACGGTATCTTTCGCGGCAACACCGACAGCGAGTTATATGTGGCGGTTCATGTGGAGGCCAGCGAGCAGCCGCCGGCGCTGGACCGCAAGCTGCCCATCCCTGAAGACTGGAGCGTGCTGGTGGAGCGCGCTCAGCAGCCCCCCGCGCCCGCCATTCCCTTCATCGACCTGCAACAAATGCAGCAGCAACAACAGTAACGGGAAATTGGCGATTGGAGCAGTTTCGATGTAAGCGTTTGCGTATCGGCTCGATGCAAGAAAGTTTGTACATTCGCTTGCGGTAACGCCGTTGAGCGGTTCCCCGACTACCTTCCAGGCCCCCCGTCGATTACAATTGCCGGTATATCTTCCGTGGAGGCTTGCCCTGTTCGCCGCGTCTGCCGCCAGCATGAACCTTCCTTCCAGCCCGTTTGACGGGCTGCCGGTGCGTCTGGCTGCGCATCTGGCGTTCGCCTCGCAGAACGGTTTGCGCCACTACCTTAAGATGCAGTATGCCGACCAGACCTTCAAGGGACTCTACCACTGGAATTCCTTCGACTTCGCGCTGCTCATTCCCTACTTCGCGGTGATGATCGTGCTGGCGCTGTACGGCGTTCATCGCTATACGCTTTGCTACGTTTACTTCAGGCACCGCAAGAACTACCGCCCCGATCCGCCCGGACGCTTCGAGGAACTGCCGCAAGTTACAGTGCAACTGCCCATCTTCAACGAGCAGTTCGTCATCGACCGGCTGATCGAGGCCGTCTGCGCCATGGAATACCCGCGCGAGAAGCTGGAAATCCAGGTGCTGGACGACTCGACCGACGAGACCCAAGAGGTAGCTGCCGCAATCGTCGACCGCTATGCCGCGCTGGGACACCCCGTCGCCTATATCCACCGCGCCAATCGCCACGGCTTCAAAGCCGGCGCCCTCGATGCCGGCCTCAAGATTGCCAAAGGCGAGTTCGTGGCCATCTTCGACGCCGATTTCGTCCCGCCCGCCGACTGGCTGATGAAAGTCATTCACCACTTTGCTGAGCCGGAGATCGGCATGGTGCAGACCCGCTGGACGCACATGAACCGCGACTACAGCATCCTCACCCAGATCGAGGCCATTTTGCTCGACGGCCACTTTGTGATCGAGCACGGCGCCCGCGCCCGTAGCGGCGACTTCTTCAACTTCAACGGCACGGCCGGGATGTGGCGCATCCAGGCCATCGCCGACGGCGGCGGATGGCAGCACGATACGCTCACCGAAGATACCGACTTGAGTTACCGTTCGCAGATGGCCGGCTGGAAGTTCAAGTATCTTCCAGAAGTCGAGTGCCCCTCCGAACTGCCCATCGAGATGACCGCCTTCAAGACTCAGCAGGCGCGCTGGGCCAAGGGGCTGATTCAGACCAGCATCAAAGTCCTGCCCATGATGTTCAAGTCCAAGGTGCCCCGGCGCGTCAAAATCGAGGCCATCTATCACCTGACGGCCAATATGAGTTATCCGCTCATGGTCCTGATGTCGGCGCTGCTGCTGCCGGCCATGATCTGCCGCTTCTATCAGGGATGGTTCCAGATGCTGCTGATCGACGTGCCGCTGTTCACCGCATCCACCTTTTCCATTGCCGTCTTTTACATGATGAGCGAGCGTGAGCTCTACCCTAAAACTTGGATGAAGACCTTGCCCTATCTGCCTTTTCTGATGGCTCTGGGCATAGGCCTCACGGTCACCAACGCCAAGGCGGTGACCGAGGCGCTGTTCGGCGTGAAGAGCGCCTTTGTCCGCACCCCCAAGTACCGGGTGGCCAAGAAGGGAGAAAGGTCCCAGGCCGCCAAGTACCGCAAGCGACTGAAATTGACCCCATGGATCGAGTTAATGCTCGGCTGTTACTTCTTCGTCGCCATTCTCTATACCTTCTCCAACCATAACTACTTCACCGCCCCGTTCCTGATCCTTTTCGTCATCGGCTACTGGTACACCGGGCTGATGAGCCTGCTGCAAGGCCGCTTCGAGAACTGGCGCTCCAGAGCCGGCGCCAACCCCGACGAATCCAGCCCCAAGCCGTTTCCGGTGGGGGTATAAGTGCATTTTCAACCGCTGCCTATATATGCGAGCCGCGATTAGGCAGAGCCGCGAAGATTCTTAAAATGTCCTCCCTTCCGCGCGGCTATGTGTACGCGCCGGAGCAAATGTACGGTCCGCCGCTTTTCTGCAAGCGTAAAATGAAGTCGGCAAGTTGGTCTGCGCAAATGTATTCGGCCTTTGTTGGAGTGTTGCTTCCTCCGGGCCATGATGGAATGCGCTGCGCCCCGTTCCTACCTAAATGGACAGCGTCATCAGGCTTGTTTGCTCCACAGGTTTGCGGAGCGCCGGGATCGACCGTTGTGCCATCTCCTTTCTCGCCAGCAGACTTGGCAGGTTCTGAAAGACGGGTAACACCAAACTTGCGAACACCGGCGGAAGGATTTCTCGTTTTTCCGCATGGTGCCGCGTTAGCGGCGTGACGCGGCGGAGTACAAGTAGACCACCCGCCGCGAACCGCATCGAGGATAGCCGATAGAATGCGCCAAGCATGGTCGCGGCGTGGCTGAAAATAGCGATTCTGGCGTTGAAAGCGCACCCAGCATCGAAAAAAACAGCGGCCACACCGCGACAACGTGTTCTCAGAGCGTGAAAGTGCCTCGACTGCCGATGCGCTCACCGGGGACAGGGGAATTTTGCAAGAGGCTCGGCATAATGATCTCGAAAAAGGCGGTTGCCCGTCTGCTTCCAACTGGCAGTTGGAAGCTGCATTTTCAAAAAGTCAAGTCGCATTCGATAAGATCGAATAGACCGCGAATTCCCGGAGTCACTGTGCCCGAAGAACGTCTCATTCGCCCCGCCCGCAACGTCTACGGCAGCTTGCGCCTGCCCGGCGACAAATCCATCAGCCACCGTTACGGTATGCTGGCCGCATTCGCCCAGGGAACTTCCCGCTTCGCCAACTTCTCCACCGGCGCAGACTGTGCCTCTACGCTGGCCTGCATGGAAGCACTTGGCGCCAGCGTCCGCAAGCTCGAAGACGGCTCGCTCGAAGTGACCGGAGTCGCCGGTCGCGTCATCCCCGCGGACCACCCCCTCGACTGCGGCAACTCCGGCTCGACCATGCGCATGATCTCCGGCCTGCTCGCGCCGCAGCCGGGGAGATTCACGCTAATCGGCGACGCATCGCTGACCCGCCGCCCCATGGAGCGCATCCGCAAGCCGCTTGAAGCGATGGGCGCGCGCCTCACGCTCACCGAAGGTCACGCGCCGCTGACCATCGTCGGTGGCCCGCTCCAACCCGTTGACTACACCACCCCCGTTCCCAGCGCCCAGGTAAAGACCTGCATCCTGCTGGCTGGCCTGCAAACCGCCGGAACCACCACAGTGCGTGAAGCCGTCCGCACCCGCGACCACAGCGAGTTGGCCCTGAGAGCCTTTGGCGCTACACTCTCCCGCACCCTCGATTCGGTCTCCATCTCCGGCCCGCAGACCCTTCATGCCATCGATGCCGCCGTCCCCGGAGACATCTCCTCTGCCGCATTCTTTCTCTGCGCCGCCGCCCTTTTTCCCGGCTCCAGCCTGGTGCTCGATTCGCTCGGGTTGAATCCCACCCGCGCAACGCTGCTCGACGTGCTTACCGCGCTGGGCGCGCAGATCGCCGTGCTCAATCTGGAAGAGAAGAACTCCGAATTGGTCGGGACCGTGCAGGTCTCGGCCCCGGCCGAAGGCCTCGGCTCGACTGAGGTAAATGGCGGGCTGGCCGCGCAACTCATCGACGAGCTGCCGGTGCTAGCCGCCATCGCCCCCTATACGCTCGGCGGCATCCGCATCCGCGACGCCAGGGAACTGCGCGTCAAGGAATCCGACCGCATCGCTTTGGTAGCCAAGAATCTGCGCGCCATGGGAGCCGAGGTCGCCGAGTTCGACGACGGCCTTGAAGTTCCCGGCGGCCAGACCCTCCACGGCGCCGCCATTGACTCCGGCGGCGATCACCGCATCGCCATGGCCTTCAGCGTCGCCGCGCTGCGTGCGGCGGGCGAGACCCTGATTCTAGGCGCCGAATCGGCCGCCATCAGCTTCCCGGAGTTCTTCGATCTGCTCGATCTGGTCGCGGAGCGATGACCACCCAACGCGCAACCGGCCTTTTTCGCCGAGTTTCTTGCCACGGCCGGCGTGTACGAGGGCTGGGTGAGCAGTTGCCCGCTTACCTACGACAGCGGCAACGCCTCCCAGAAGCGCGACGTGCTGGGAACCTGGTTTCCGTCTATCCTGGCCGGCCACCAACGCCACTCCCATGTTACTGGGCTGCGCGGCGAACCATCCCAACAACCAAGCCCCGTCGCTGGGGACCCCGGCGACGGCGCAGTTATACCGCGACCGGGCCGATGCGGAGAACGGCTGCGACGAACTGAAGAACCAATGGGGCTGGGGCGGCTTTGCCACTCGGGACATCGGACGTTGCCAGACCAGCGCCCGAGCCGTGGCGCCGACTTACAACTGGCGGAGCTGGCACTGTCGCGCGGCCAAACCGGAGGCCAGGATGGAGGCCATCGCCAGCCGGGCGTTGCCGCTGGCAGCCGTGGGCCGATCCACCAAGCAGGCGGTGAAAACCACGCTCTGCCTGACGCCGATGCACGCGGCCAAGTCGCCCCTTATGCTGCCGATCGCCGATATCCGAGCGGCTCCGAGCTGTGCAAGAAGAGTCGCGCAGCAGTCCCCGACGGCAGACAGATGGAAGCAACCTGTTGGACTGCATTGCGGCGAGAATCGTCCCTCGCCAACACTATTAAGTTGCTCGGAACCTGCGCCCGGTTGGGCGGGCAACTGCCGTTTGTAGGATGAATCAGACTGCGACAGCTTGTGCCATTGCTTCCGCGTGGGGCCCTTACTGCGGCATGACCATTCGCACGATTGGCTCTCAAACTCGCGCTGCCGTATACGTTCATCGTTGTTGCCACGTTGCTGTGGCGCATGAGTTTTTGCTGGATGCCGATCGGAGAGCCGGTTTCGTCCAAAAGCTATCGGTACGTGTGCCGGAAGACGCGCTCATGCAACTCTCCGAAGAATACTTGTCCTTATGGCGCAACCACCTCGATGGCATGGTTGCCGTGAGGCACGGCTACCAATGCGGTGGGCTGATTGCCGGTCGGGTATGGAGTCGCTTGCGTAGCGGATAGAGAGCCGGCGCTGGGGTCCATCTTGAAGCCAGAGACCGAGTTGCCGAGTTTATTGGCGGTGTAGACGTAGCGACCGAGGGCAGGTTCCACGATGATGGCGACCGGTTGGGCGTCGGTTGAATTGGTGGCGCTGCCGGTGACGTTGACCACGGCCGTGGCGGCACCGGTGGACGCAACGATGGAGTCGGCCGTGACTGAGTTGCTCAGGGCATTGGCGACATAGATGAATTTGCCGCTTGGATCGATCGCGATGCCGTCAGGATGAAGGCCTGTGGCGAAGGGGCCACTAAGGATGAAACTCAGCGCATTGGCGTCCTGAATCGCGTAGCCTATCAGTTGTTCGGTGGCGAAGTCGGTTACATAGACAAAGCGGTTGGTGGGGTCGGAGGTGACGGCGCTGGGTTCGACGCCTGCTTGATACGGGCTGCCGGGAGTTGCCGCAAGCGCGCCACCCGAGCCGACGGTGAAACCGAAGACCCAGCCGGAGTGGGCGGGGCTGGTGACACAGGTGTCGCAGCCGGGATTGTAGGCCGACTGGTCCCAAGCCGTAACATAAACGGCGTTGCTGTTGGCCAGCACGGTAACGGCGGTGGGAAGGATCGTGTCGTCCGCGTAAGAGGCACTGACGGAACTCAGGTTGAGAGTCTGCGGGGCAAGCGCTGTGCCGATCGCTCCCGATGCGAGGGGATAGGCCGTAAGCACCGCGGTATCGGCTCCAGAACCGCTCGATGTGACCACGTACAGGTAGGAGCCTGCGGCGTTGACGGCCAGGGAGACAGGCGCGGCGCTGGCGGTAACTGTATCCTTCTGCGTCAACTCGCCGTTGCCGGCGACAGCGAAGTGAACGATGGTTCCGGACTGATTGGCGACATAGAGGTTCAGGTAGTCGGAGGTGACGGCCAGGGCCACCGGGGAAGAGCCGCCCGAGGGAACGCCGGCGGCGACGCTGTGGATCGCGCCGGAGGCGGAGTCCACCGCGTAGGTTTCGATCTGCCCGGTGCCGCCGGTGCCCGATCCTCCCGAGGTGGCCACATAGAGATAATCGCTGGTGATGACCTGGCAGGCGGTCAGGGACAGTGCCATCGCCAGGCCAATGGCGGAGACCAGCAACAACTGGCTCGGTTTGCTGAACTTCATGCGCTTCCTTCGTTGTGGGCGTCAGGAACAAGCCCCTTGAATACTGGTTAAGTTGTCCCACATCCATTGTAAAACCCGGCGTGGGGTAAAGTGTCGCGGGCTGCGCCGCTCGCTAGTTCTTCGCGCCGTTGTGCGGAATCGCGGCTACGGCGGTAGGTTGAGCGTTGGCCGCGTAGGGCGAGTTCTGCGAACCGACCAGCGAGCCGTCAGTGGAGCTCAACTCAAAGCCGGAGACGGAATTGCCCAGATAGTTGGCGACAAAAAGAAAGTGATTCAAATTCGGATCGATGCCGATAGCCACCGGATCGAGGCCCACTCCGTCGGTGCCAAGAGAGGTGAGCGCTCCGCCTGCTCCGATCGAGTAGGCCGTCACTGTCGAGTCCTGCGCGTTGGCAACGTAAGCATACGGGTATGCCGGATCGACGACGATGGCCGAGGGCTGATCGCCGGCGGGGAAGGGGTTGTCGGGCAGCGCGCTCAGCCCCGTCGATGAAATGGAGTAGCCGAGAACGTTGCCGTTTGCCTGGTCCGTGACGTAAACGTAGTTGGTGGTAACCGATCCGCTGGTGATCGAATCGCTGGCGATGGCCGAGGGATGAGTGCCTACTGCATAAGGGGAGCCGCTCATCGCCGTCAGTACGCCGCCCGAGCTTACCGCGAAGCCGAAGACGTACCCGGTATTGGTTTTGGCGGTTGAATCGTAGGCGGAGACAAAAACATCCGCGCCCGACTTCAGCACATTGATCGCGGTGGGCACGATCACGTCGTTGGGACTGGAGGGCAGAGTCAGAGGCCAGTAGTTTGCGCCCGTGCTTGGATTGGCGATCGGCGCTCCGAGCGTATCCTCTACGACCGTGCTGGAGGTCGGCTGAATGGGATAGACGCCGATGGACCCCGCGCAAGGGCTGACGCTGGAGCAGGTGGGCAGCGGTTGGTAGGTATTCAGAACGAAAAGATTTGTTCCCGAAGCCGCGAGGGCGAGCGGCAATAGGCCGGAAGCGTACTCAAGCCCTCCCGCTGCGCCAGCGGTCCCGGCGGTATCCACGGTGTTCTGCGGATAGAGCTTGCCATCGTTTCCGATGATGAACTGGACGATGGAACTGTCGTCCTGATTGACGACGTACAGGCTGGCGTTGTCCGGGGAGAGGGCTTCTGCGACGGGGTTGCGTCCGCCGGATGGAAACGGCGAGGTGGGAATCTGACGCATGAAACCGGACTCGGAGTCGATCTCGAAGACATCGACCTCGCCATAGTTGTTGGTTCCGGCGGCTTTGGAACTGGTCACGAAGACGAAATCCACGGTAAGCGTACCGCAGGCGGACATCAAAGCGGCCACAGCCAGGCTGGCCGCGGAGACCAGCAACAATTGGCTCGATTTGTTGAACTTCATGAGCATCTTTCGTCCGAGGGCCTGCAATCGAGCCCCCGAAATCATCGGGTTTTGAATCGAATTCCTGGGCGACGAGGGCGATCGCCCAAAAATTCGGCTGCGTTCCTATTTCAATCTACCGAAACTTGAGGCGGAAACCGGAGAACCGTCCGGAATCCGCCGAACTCGCTCCCGCGCCCGGCGTGGCTAATTGGTGCGCCCGTCGATCAGGCACCAGGTGGCTGGACCGTTGAGCGCGAATGTGTTGGTCACGCGCAGATCGTCGAGTACGCCCGCATTGGGGTCCACCAGCCGGCCGTCGATCGAAGAATCGTTGTAGTTGGCCGTATAGATGAACTGGTCCGAGGGGTCCTCGACGATGCACTGCGGGCCGCTTCCGGTGCCGAAGAAGGCGGGGTCCGTCGGAGAAAGCTGGGGCGAACTGGAGGTGTTGATCACATAGCCGCCGATGCCGCTAAATGCGTCGACCGTGTCGGTATTGGGGTTGTCGCCCTGGTTGGCGACGTAGAGAAATCTCCCCTTGGACTCGGTGAGCAGGTAGATCGGATTGACGAGCGAGGGGTCTTCGGGAATGATGCCTCCGTTCACCGCCTGCAGCGCTCCGCCGCCGCCAATCGTATAGGGCAAAAGCTGGCTCTTTGCGCCGGTTGAGTTTGGCGGTGCGGGCGCTTCGTTGTCGAGCACGTAGACGGTGCTGCCGCTGTAAACGATGGCCGTGGCTGCTGCCACTCCGTTGGCTCCGTCGATGGCGCCGCCATCGGGCAGCGGCTGGGCGCTGTTCTGGTTCACGGTCAACTGTCCGTTGAGCGCGCTGTACGTATATGGGAAGACCGAGTCGGGTATACCGCCCACGCCATTCATGGGGGGTACGCCGCTCAGGGTAAGGATGTAGCCGCCGGCGAAGGCGAAGTCGATGGGATCGGCGGGGATCGGGAAGTAGGTCAGCGGCTGCGTTCCGGAGGCTGTGGTCACGCTTACCTGGGCATTCTGGATCACGCTCAGCCGGCCAGTGCTCTGGTTGATCTGGAAGGCCGTGATGTCGCCGCAGGTTGTAGCTCCCGCCAAAGCCTGTACGCAACCATTGGCGCTGGGCTTTTCGGACTGGTTATAGTTGTCCGGGGAGTCGTGGTCCAGCACGTAGAGGTAGTTGCCCGTGCCATCGACAATCATGCGGAAAGGGTTGAAGCCTTCAGTCTGGAAGAGCGGCTGCTCCTCGGACAGAATGCCGTTGGCTCCGACCGAAAACAGAGCGATGTTCGAGTTCAGGCAGGGGTCCGCAGTGGTGCAATCCCCGTTGCCCTCCTTGTTCACGCCGCGATTGAGCACATAGAAAAAGCGGGATGCGCCGGTCAGAACGGCGCGGACTGGGTTGGCGCCTCCGGAGGCGATGGGCAGCCCGTGTATGGGGGACAGCTTGCCGGTATTGTGATCGATGTCGTAGCCGCTGATGATGCCGGAACTGGGGGATTGGGAGGTGTCCAAGCCCGTAACGTACAAATAGCCGACCGTATAACTGCTGACGCAAGACGATAGACCGGAGACGAGGCCGACAGAGAGAGCGCTCATCAGAAGTGCCTTGCCGAATTTCGAAAACTTCATGCGATTCCTTCATCCCGGTCAGGCGTGCGCCGCCAGGTTTGCTAGTTCCACAGCAGAGCTGGGTTGGGACTTGTCCCATGACGCATTGTAAAAGCCGAGACCGGGTTGTGCCTAGTTTCGGCAGCCAATGGGGCAAAATTTCGGTTTCTCGATCGCTTTCGCTCCGGGCGCAGCGAAAGCCGACGCCGCGGTTTGCGACCTCACGGACGTTTGGACGACTGCATACTCTTAAACGTCAACCCGCGATCGTCGCGCGTCTCCGTTTCTACCAGACGCGGCAGGAATCGACGGGGTACATCGGCTGCCCCTTGGCGCAGTCGAAGGCCTTTCCGAACTCCCCGAAGTTCCGCACTGAGCCGTCTACCCGCCACCTTCCGGGAGAGTGGCCGTCGGTAAGCGCCGCCTGCCGGGACGATTGCTCGGTCCGGTTCTGGCACCATACCTGTGCGAAACCGATGAAGTAGCGCTGCGCCTCGGTGTAGCCGTCGATCTTGTCCGCGATGGATTTTCCCTGCGCCGCCAGTGTGTCCAGCAAGGCCATGTAGGCGATGCGCAGGCCGCCGTTGTCGGCCGTGTTCTCGCCCAAGGTAAGCCTGCCGTTCAGCTTCTGCGCCGGTGTGTCGCCCCTGGCAGGCGCCGCCTCAAAGCCGCTGTACTCGTCTGCAATGCAATCGGTCCGCGCGGTGAAAGCCTTGCGGTCCTCGGCGGTCTGCCACTCGCGCAGGTTGCCGTGGCCGTCGTACTGGGATCCATCGTCGTCGAAGCCGTGGGTCATCTCATGCCCTATGACCACGCCGATGCCGCCGAAGTTCACCGCCGGATCGACCTTGAAGTCGAAGAAGGGGGGCTGCAGGATGCCCGCCGGAAAGTTGATGTCGTTGAAGGAGGGGTCGTAGTAGGCATTGACGGTGGGCGGCGTCATATACCACTCCTTCTCGTCCACCGGCTTGCCTAGTTTGGCGAATTCATAGTTGCGTCCGAAGACAGTGCCGCGATGCACGTTGCCGATCAGATCGGCGCGGTCGACTTTGACGCTCGAGTAGTCGCGCCACTTGTCCGGGTAGCCGATCTTGTCGCGGATCAGCGCCAGCTTCTCCTCGGCGGCTTTCTTGGTGGCATCGCTCATCCAAGGAAGGGTTCGGATGTCGTCGCCGAGGGACTTTTCCAGAGCGGCTACGAGTCGATCCATGCTTTGCTTGGCCGCGGGGGGAAAGTTTGTCGCCACCCAGTCCTGGCCGACCGCTTCGCCGAGGTTGCCGTCGGTGAGAAGGACGCATTGCTTCCAGCGCGCGATCGGCTCCTTCTGCCCAATCAGCCTTCTCGAGAAAAAATCGAAGTCTTCATTGAAGAAAGCCCTGGGCAGATTCGAGGCCTGACCGTGCAGCGCGTGCCAACGCAGATAGCTCTTCCAGGCGCGCAACGGCTCGCTCTCAATCAGTCCGTTGAGAGTCTTGAAGAACTCCGGCGTACCCACGTTCAAGGTGTCGAAGCGTCCGATGCCGATCGCCTGAAAGTACGCGCTCCAGTCGAAGCTGGGCGCCAGCTTTTCCAGTTCCGCGACCGTGTAGATGTGGTAGCGATTCTCCGGTTGGCGCAGATCGGTGCGGCTGGTCGATGCCTTGGCCAGCGAGGTCTCGATGCGCAGAACGTCGGCGGACTCCGTGGCGGCCTTCCGCGGCGAGTCTCCAGCCAGGACGAACATCCGCTTCAGGTGGTCGAGGTACTGGGCGCGGATAGTGGAGAAGCGATCCGAATCGAGTAGATAGTAGTCGCGGTCGGGCAGCGAAAGTCCGCCCTGAAAGAGTTGGGCAATCTGCTTGGACGAGTCCTTGTCGTCCTGGCCGACGCCGAACTCGAAGAAACCGTCGGGGATGCCGTCGTTCTCCAGTTTGGCAAGCAGGGCGGGAAGCTGCCTTGCATCGGAGAGGCCTGCGATGGCCTGCCAAGCGGGATGAATCGGCTTGAGAGCCTTCTTCTCGATCCTATCCGTGTCCATGCAGGAGGCGTAGAAATCGCCGAACTGCTTCTGGAGGGGAGTTTTGGGGTCTCGCGCGGCGGCATCCAACTCTTCCCACAGCAGATAGCGGTTTCTCTCCCGAAGCAGCGAGAAGGATCGAACCCAGGATGTCTGGTCGGAGGGAATGGGATTGTTTTTCAACCAGTTGCCGCAGGCGTACTGATAAAAATCCGAGCAGGGATCGGCGGTTGTATCGATAGCCGCCGGATCGAAGCTCTTGCTGACCGTGGGCGGCGCGGGTTTGTCGGTCTCCGGCGTTTGCGCCAGGGCGCTTCCAGTCGTCAGTAGCAGCGGGAGGAGCGCGATGGTGGGAAGATTCATGGGGTTCCTCTTGGGTGCGGGGCAAACCGCCTGATTCCCTGGATTGGACGCTCACGGCACACCCGCTCCAGAGACGGCGATTGTTTTTGCAAATCTCTGTTTTCAAAGCATATACGATCCAGGCGCCGAAACGGTTAAAATCTCTTCGACAGGTTGATTCCATCGCGCCTTCGGCATGGCGAAAACAGCCCCCCTACTCGCAGCTCTCGATCACGCACGGACACCGTTGCTTAGGAGGCTATCACGGAAGGGGCCGATCATCGGTTCCAAGATTTAACGAAGGCGTTCGCGCGGGGATTGTCTCCACGGCTCTATAAACCGAAACAGATGAAAAATCCAGATGTCTTTACGTCTTCCTTATAAAAATCGTAATTGGAATCATTTAGGATTTCATCTAATCACAACATCAGCGGATCGGCGCATCCGAGGCGATCTGTGCCCAATCCTGCACCGGCTGGGGCCTGGGAATCGACAGGCTCTAGCGGCTGGCGCGAACTCGTGGACCTCAACCGGAAGGGCGGCCGGAACTCCCACCCAGCGCGTGGATTCGCCGATCTACGCAACTTTGGAGTTGAAACCTATGTGTCGTCGCGGCATTAAATTTCTGCTGCTCCTTGCCCTTCTCGCTCTTCCCACGCTGGCCCAGGCGGTTGCCCCGGACCTCAGCCCAACCGCCCCGGCTTCTTCCGCTCCTGCCACGCAGGCCCAGGTCGCCGCTCTCCAGCAGGCCGTTCAAGCAGCCCAGGCAGCCAGTTCCAAGGCCGCCGCAGCCGCCACCAGCGCTCAATACGCCGGAGACAATGCTTGGATGCTCACCTCGGCCGCCCTGGTCCTGTTGATGACCGGACCGGGACTGGCCCTCTTCTACGGCGGCCTCGTCCGCAAGAAGAACATCCTCGGCACCATGATGCAGAGCTTCGCCATGATGGGACTGGTCACCGTCCTGTGGGCTGTGGTCGGCTACTCGCTGGCCTTCGGCCACGGCAACTGGTTCTGCGGCGGCTTCGAGCATCTTTTCCTGAACGGCGTCTCGCTTTCGCCCAATCTCGATTACGCCCCCACCATTCCCGAGCAGACCCTCATGGTCTATCAGTTGATGTTCGCCATCATAACTCCGGCGCTCATCACCGGAGCCTTTGCCGAGCGCATGAAATTCAGCGCCATGACCGTGTTCCTCTCGCTCTGGTCGCTGCTCGTCTACTGCCCCATGGCGCACATGGTCTGGGGCGTGGGCGGATTGCTCAACAGCGCGGGCGGCCGCTTTCCCAGCCTGGATTTCGCCGGCGGAACCGTGGTCCACATCACCAGCGGCGTCTCCGCGCTCATCACGTGCCTCTATCTCGGCAAGCGCGTCGGTTACCCGGATACCAAGATGCAGCCCCACTCTTTGGTCCTTAGCTTCATCGGCGCTTGCCTGCTGTGGGTAGGCTGGTTCGGCTTCAATGCCGGCAGCGCCCTGGCCGCCAGCTCCCTGGCCACTAGCGCCTTCATCAATACCCATTTCGCCGCCGCCGCCGCCGCCATCGGCTGGTCCATCGCCGAGTGGATTCACAACGGCAAGCCTACCGCACTGGGCGCCATCTCCGGCTCGGTTGCAGGCCTGGTGGCCATCACTCCGGCCTCCGGATTCGTGCAGCCCATGAGCGCTCTGCTCATCGGACTGGTCGCCGGTGTCTTCTGCTTCTTCATGGTCTTCGTGGTGAAGAGCCTCTTCGGCTACGACGACTCGCTGGATGCCTTCGGCGTACATGGTGCCGGAGGAACCCTGGGCGCCATTCTCACCGGCGTCTTCGCCGCCTCGGTCATCAATCCGGTCTTCGGCAAGGACGCGCCAGTGGGCGGAATCGACGGGCATTGGGGGCAGATATTCAATCAGCTGGCCGGCGTGGGAATCGCTTGGGGCATTTCCATCGTGGGTACGCTGGCGCTGCTCTTCGCCGTCGATAAGCTGATAGGACTGCGCGTCTCCGCCGAAGAGGAAGCCGCGGGCCTGGACCTCTCGCAGCACAACGAGGAAGGCTACGACCTGAATACGTAAGTGGAACAGATTGCCGGCGGTCCGCAAACGGCCGCCGGGCCACAAAAAAGATTCGGCGGGAGCGGCCCAAACAGCCGCGCCGCCTGTTACGCTGTCAAACGAGGCGTTTTTCCCATGATTAAGATTGAAGCCGTTCTCCAGCCCTCCAAGCTGGACGCTGTCAAGGATGCGCTGCTCGAGGCAGGCATCGAAGGCATGACCATTCTGGAAGCCCGCGGCCACGGCCGCCAGAAGGGCCACACCGAGTTCTATCGCGGCCGCGAATACACGGTCGATCTACTGCCCAAGGTCAAGATCGAACTGGTCGTCAACGACGATCAGCAGGAGAAAACCCTGCAAGCCATCATTGGCTCTGCCCGCACCGGGCGCATAGGCGACGGCAAGATCTTCGTCAGCCGCATCGACGACGCCATCCGCATCCGCAACGACGAACGGGGAGAGACCGCGCTCTAAATCCTTCGCGGACTGAACGCGGTCTCCCGAATTCCGATCTTGAACCCTACTCATTGCAACGCGCCCGCCCCCATTGTCCACGGGCGATGAGCTTTTAGGCAGCCCATTCTTCGCTGGAAAATGCGAGGAATGGGCTTCTCTTCATTGCTGAGGTGTCATGGGTAGGCTGCCTGTCAATCTCCCACTTTCGGAACCTGCAACGGGAGGAGGCTGCGGCGCAAGCGGGGCTACAAGATAGGCGTATTGAAATTGGCGATGTATTGGATGCCGGGCACGTCTAGCCGGGCAAGCCGCTTTTCGCCGGTAAGAAACAGGTCGATGCCGGCGGAGGCCGCGCAGGCCAGATGGATGGCGTCGGCAACGATCAGTGCTCATGAAGGCAGGGAAGCGATTACGGACCCCACCCCAGCGGTGTATTCTCATCCCTGGATGAAACGCATACTGACTGCACTGGTTCTGATTCCGTCTGTCCTGGTCCTTGTATTTCTCGGCTCCAGATGGTTGTTTACCTTGGCTGTCGCGGGGGTGGCCGCGCTGGCCGCATGGGAGTTCCTTGGCTTGGCGGAGAAAAGCGGCGCCAAACCGCCGCGCGCCGCCGTGATGGCGGCTGTTTTGGCGCTCTTTGCCGGCAACTTCGAGTGGCCCGACGAAACCGCGGCGATCTTCGGCCTCCTCAGTCTCGGTCTGGTGGTTTACTGCACGTTTTTCTCGGACGTGCGGGAGATGTTGGCTGACGTTGCCACCGCCATCCTCTGCCTGGTTTACACGGGAATGACTCTGATTGCTCTGCCCGCGCTGCGCGAGGATACGGAGTTCAACGGCCCGTCTCTGGTCGCATTTCTGCTCTGCGCGATATGGGCGGGCGACATTGCCGCTCTCTACGTGGGCCGAAGCTTAGGCAAACACAAGATGGCGCCCACGCTAAGCCCCAACAAGAGTTGGGAGGGCGCCGTGGGTTCTCTGGCGGGCAGTCTGGCGGCTGCCGGCATCCTGCTGGGTCTGTCCAACACGTTGGCGGAGTGGAACATCGAGAGGCTCTCGTTTCACGGCGAGGCCTGGTATTGCTGGCTGGCGCTGGCGGCGCTGATCAATCTAGCGGCACAAGCCGGCGATCTGGCCGAGTCGGCTATCAAGCGCTCCGTGGGGGCCAAGGACTCCGGCACCATGGTTCCCGGCCACGGCGGGGTTCTGGACCGCATCGACGCCATGATCCTGGCCGCGCCGGCGTTGTGGTACGCGCTGACGATTCACAAGCTCTTCTGATGGACCTGCCGGAATCTGCAAGGCAATGCGCGAGGCAAGAGCTTTGCAGTGGAGTTCGGCGCCGCGCCGGACGGGGCGCTCGTGGCGCACACGCGATTTCGATCTGAATCGACAGGCGTTTACAGTCCGATTGGGGTCGCGCAAGGACAACTCATCGTACTGCCAGGCTCAAGTCCGTATGCACAAAGTTGTCGCCCATGTAGAGCACAGGTTCGCGCTTTTCGCGGGCCAGGGCGTAGGTGAAGCAGTCGCCGAAGTTGAGGCTGGCGGGGTGGCCGCTGCCACGGCCATAGTCGCGGTAGGCCTGACGGGCGATCTTCGCCTGCTCGGCGGTCACCGGCTCAATGAGGATATTGAATCTCTCAATCAATTCATCGAACTCACTGCTCAAAATCGGGTTCTTCCACCCGTCCACCACGATAGAGGATTCCAGATAGCTCGCCGCCGTGATGCGTGAAGATTCCGCAGAGTCCAGCGCCTTCGAAAGGGCTTCCCAATGTGGCTCCCGCTTGAGAATTGCAATCAGCGCTGACGAGTCCACGATCACTTGAGCAACCCCGTCTCGTCGTCATAAAGCTCGTCCATCAATTCTTTGGAGGTTCGGCCGTCATTCATAAGTGGCGCGGTAATTGCCGTGATTCGTTCGAGCCATTCCAAACGGCTCTCGCCCTTGGAAGCCTTCTCCTTCGCCAATTTCTCCCTCACGGCTTCCGACACCGCAACAACCAAGCTGACCCCTTTGAGGGTAGCCAACTCCCGAACCATGCGGTCGGTCTCTTCATTCTTGATATTCAAAGCCATGGCATTCCACCTTTCTACCATATCGTTCTACCATTCTACCATCGAATCCGATCTAAGGGAAAACTTTGTCCTCCCAGCCGAAAATACCCTTCATGCCCTAAGCTGGATACATGAGCGAATCCGCAATGGAAGCGCCTGCATCCGGAAATGACATCTTCGACCTGCTGGTGGTGGGCGCGGGGCCTACCGGGCTGGCCTGCGCGATCGAGGCCCAAAAAGTTGGCTTGCGCCCGGCCGTGGTGGACAAGGGTTGCGTCTGCAACTCGCTCTTCCACTACCCGGCGCACATGACATTCTTCACTACCCCGGAACTGCTGGAGATTGGCGACATTCCCTTTCCCTGTCCCAACCAAAAGCCCAACCGCAACGAGGCGCTTCAGTATTACCGGCAGGTCGCCGCCCACTACCGTCTGGACGTGCGCCAGTACCAGCGGGTTACGCGCATCGCGGGCTCCGACGGTGCCTTCACCGTGCACACGGCCGACCGCTTTGGAAGACCCGGTTCGATCGCGGCCCGCAAACTGGCCCTCTCGACCGGATACTACGATCTCCCCAATTGCATGGGCATTCCCGGCGAGGATTTAAGCAAGGTGCATCACTACTACAACGATCCCCACCCTTACTTTGGGATGGATGTCGCGGTGGTCGGCGGCAAGAACTCGGCTACCATCGCCGCCCTCGAGCTGTGGCGGAGCGGCGCGCGTGTGACGCTGATCCATCGCGGGCCGGAGATTCCCCCGCACGTGAAGTACTGGATCAAGCCGGATATCGAAAACCGCATCAAGAACGGCCAGATCGCCGCGCGCTTCAACTCGCGGGTGGTTGAAATTACGCTCGATGCGGCGGTGATCGAAACCCCCGGTGGCCGACAGACGCTCAAGAACGATTTCGTCTTCGCCATGATCGGCTATCACCCCGACTTCGATTTTCTGGAGTCGCTCGGCCTGCGTCTCGAGGGCCCCGACAGGCTGCCGGTCTGCAACCCGGTGACACTGGAGAGCAATGTGCCCGGCATCTATCTGGCTGGAGTTATCTTGGCCGGCTCTCGCACCAACGATATCTTCATCGAAAACGGACGTTTCCACGGCCGTCAGATAGCGAGGGCGTTGGCGCCGAAGTGATCCCGAACGACAGTTGGGCGCATGAATCCGGTCATCGCCGTCGAGACTCCGGAGTATCGCCTTCACCCACAGTACAGCCTCCGGAACCGGCCTGTGGGCGGCCACAAACCGTAAAGTCGATTCACAGTCTAATTGCTCGAAGGACCGCTCGACCCGCCAAACCCAAATCTCGGAGATACAGGTCACGCCCCGCTCAACGAACGCTTGTTGCCTAGGCTTGGGTGTTATGTGGAAGTGGCTGGCTACTCTCCTACAGAATCCATTTCGCAGGCCAGTGAGCTAACTGGCAGGGCCGATTGGCGGGTTCCCCTGTAGCTGAAGACCATGGTGCGGCTCAAAGCGGTTATCGGCCATGAGGATTTCCACTGTACGCCAAATTCAAGCAGGAGGAATACGCTGGCGGTCATAAGGATTGCAAAGCACAGCAGGCCGGTTCCATAGCTACCTGAAATATCCTTGAGCGCGCCCAGCGCGGAGGGAAGAAAGAACCCGCCTAATCCGCCGGCCGCGCCGACGATGCCGGTGACCAGTTCTATGTCTGCCGAAAAGCGCTGCGGAGCTATCTGAAAGATGGCGCCGTTCCCCATTCCCAGCATTCCCATGGAGAGGAACAACATGGGCACCACAACGGCTATCGGAGGCAGCGTGCTGACGCCCACGAGGCAGACTGCTATGCAGCAGAACAATCCGAGTAAAAGCCGGTACCCGCCAATCTTATCGGCAAGCCATCCGCCTACCGGGCGAAGAAAACTCCCCGACAAGACGACGATCGTTGTAAAGTCTCCCGCGTGCACCTTGGTAAGATGATATTGATCGTGAAAAAACACGGAGAGAAAACTAGCCAAGCCGACAAATCCGCCAAAGGTAAGGCTATAGAGGAAGCACAGCTTCCATGTGTCCCCCTGGCGGAGAAGCAGCGCATACTCGCTCCACCGCTTGGGAGCGGACATGGTTGGGCTGTTCTTGGCCAGTAAGAAGAACGCTGCAAGCACCATCGACACCGGAACCAAAGCCAGGCCAAAGACAAAATGCCAGCCGAAATGCTGCGCCAGCCGGGGACCGAAGAAGGTTGCAATCAGCGTTCCCGAGTTGCCTGCGCCTGCAATGCCCATCGCCAGCCCTTGATGCTCGGCGGGATACCACCGGCCCGCCAGAGGAAGCGCGACCGCGAAGCTCGCGCCGGCAATTCCCAGCATGAAGCCGATCAGATAGAAATGCCAGAGGGCGGTCGCATAATGCCATCCAAGAATCAAGGGAATCAACGTCAGCGTAAGCCCTGTAAGACCCGCGCGGCGACCGCCGATTCTGTCTCCCAGAAGTCCAAGAATGGGCCGGAAGAACGATCCGCCCAGCAGGGGAATCGCCGTAAGCAAGCCCTTCTGCGTTGCCGACAAATGCATTTGATCGGCGATGAATGGCGTCATCGGCCCGAAGAGCACCCAGACCATGAAGCTGACATCGAAGTAGAGAAATGCGGAAACCAGTGTTGGCAAGTTGCCGCTTGCGGCGAACGATTTCTTGTCCATTTGCGATCCTCCTGGGAAGTTTGAAGTGAATTGAATCGGGTTAAGCGTTCTGGCGCTCGTGAAGTGAACTGCGTTCTACCCGCACCGCGCATTGCTTGTAGTTCGGTTCGCGCGAGATAGGATCGAATGCGCTTTGCGTAATCCGATTGGCATTGCTTTCAACAAAGTGAAAGGGGAGAAAAACCTGGCCGGGGGCGACGATTTCTGTGATGCGCAGTTCGACCTTGCTCACACGTCCCCGCGCTGAAATCACCTCGATGCGGTCGTGAGGGCGCAGACCAAGCTGCCGCGCATCGACGGGATTCATCTCCAGCCATGCGCGCGGAGACAAACGCTGCAGAATCGAAATGCCTCCGGTCTTGGTGCGCGTATGCCAGTGCTCCACGGTGCGACCGGTATTAAGAATCAGCGGATACTCCTTGTTGGGCTGCTCCGGAAACGGCGCCCATTGAGTGGGCAATAGCCTGGCGCGTCCATCGTCAGTCTGAAATCTTCCGTCGGCATAGAGTCTGCGCACAGCGGCTGGATTCGTGGACGAGCCTTGCGGAAATGGCCATTGAATTCCTCCGTTCGATTCGATCGCAGCATAAGTCATGCCGGAGTAATCGCAAAGCCTTCCCGCAGTGACGCGACGCCACTCATCGAACGCATCGCCGGGGCTCTTCCAACCCGGAAATATCTCCTCGCGGCAACCCAGGCGTTCGGCTACGGCGAGAAAGATATGAAAATCGCTTCGCGCCTCTCCGGGCGGATTCACTGCCGCATTCACCTTGCTCACGCGGCGTTCGGAGTTGGTATATGTTCCTTCCTTTTCACCCCAGATGGCGGCTGGAAGCATCAGATCGGCCAACTCTGTCGTAGGCGTAGGATGAAAGCCGTCCTGCACCGCAAGAAAATCCAGATTGCCCAAAGCTTGCTTGAGCACATCGATATTCGGGAATGAAACCAGCGGGTTAGTTCCGATGATCCAGAGCGCGCGAATCTTTCCGGCCACCGCGGCCTCGATAATATCTGGATAGGCAAGTCCGCGCTTCGCGGGAATGCGCGCGACGGGAAGATTCCACAGGCTTGCCAGCTCTTGGCGATCGTCCTCCGATTCAAATTTGCGATAGCCCGGAAGTCCCGATGCGAATCCCGCTTCGCGCGTACCCATCGCATTGCATTGCCCAGTGATGGAAAAGGGCGATGCGCCCGATCTTCCGATGTTGCCTGTGAGCAGCGCGAGATTGTTGATGGCGTTGACGGTTTCGGTGCCTTTGGTGCTGTGATTGACGCCCATCGTCCATCCGATGAAAGCGGCCTTGGCATTGCCGTACAACAATGCGACCTTGCGTATCAGTTCCGGCGCGAGGCCGGTGATCTTCGCGGCATACTCCAGCGTGTATTGATCGAGCGAGGCGCGGAGTTCATCGAATCCGGTCGTGTGTTGTTCGACATATTCCTTGTTATACAGTTCTTCATCGACCAGAATGCGCAGCATGGCGTTGACAAGCGCCAGATCGGAGCGCGGTTTCACTGGAAGAAAGACGTCGGCCATCATCGCCGTCTTGGTGACGCGCGGATCGGCAACTATCAGCGTCCGAGTTGGATTGGCTTCAAGCCGCATACACAGGATTGGATGATTCTCCGCGATATTGGCGCCGATCAGCAGGACGACATCTGCCGTTTCCATATCCTCATACGCGCCCGGAGGCCCATCGCTGCCGAAGGAACGCTTGTAGCCGGCCACCGCGGTGGACATGCAGAGCGTGGTGTTGCCGTCGAAGTTCCGCGCTCCGAATCCAAGTTGAACCAGCTTGCCCAGCGCATAGAATTCCTCGGTAACCAACTGGCCGGTGCTGATTATGCCCAGCGACTCTGGACCGTATTTACGTTGCACCGCGCGAAACTTCTCTACAAGCGTATCGATCGCTTCATCCCAGCCGATGCGCGCTAACTGGCCGTTCTCGCGCAGCAAAGGATACATGGCGCGGTCCTCGGCTTCGATGGCGTAATGCTCGGCCAATCCTTTGGGGCAAAGTTTGCCGAGATTGACCGGATGGTCGGGATCACCGCGCACTCCCACCACCTTGCCGTTGCGTACGCCTAGCTGCATTCCGCAGCCTACCGAGCAGTAACCGCAGGTGCTCTTGACCCAGCCGTCGGCGTGTTTGCGCGCCGAGGTGTAACCGAGGATCGGGTCTTCGCCGTAACTGTATTTCTTGGAACGATTGTCCAATCCGCTCTTCCACATTATCCAATCGATAAGATTCATGCGGCCTCCGCAGCGAGGTACTCGGTGGCGATGTTGGTGGGAACGACGCTTACGAAGAAAAGATAGCGGCTTATGAATTCGCCTGCGATCAGGGCAAGCGCGATCGGAACCGAAGCCCATCCTGTTTGGGCGAAAGGCAGCATCAGCAGCCCTGTGCTCAGCAATGTGAAGCGCAGCAGAAGACGATTGGAGAGCACGGTGAATAGAAGCGAGAATGCGCCTTGCAACTCATGGACTTCGGATCGAGCCAGCCAGACGATCTTCAGTCCGCCCGCAATCACAGTGGCGACGCCGGCGCAGATCGCAATCGATTGCGTCAAGGAGGATGAGCGGTTCAGGATGTTCGCCCCCGCGGAACCAAGCAGAGCTGAGGTCAGGTAAAACTCCAGAATGGTGAAGGGCGAGTTCCATGCGGGGCGTCCCGGCACAAGATAGAGTCGTGCGCTTGCGCCCACGCCGGCCACTCCAAACAACACAGTCAGCCCGCCAAGATAGATGGCTCCCGGCAAGCTGAGCCACAAAGCGACGGAATAAGCGGCTGCGGCGTTGGCAAAAAGCGTGAACAGAAGCACCTCGCGGCTGAGCCAGGAACGGCGCCACATCTTCATGGCGCGCACCGCATGAATGGGGCGTCCGAGATGCAGCGTGGAGGCTGCAAGCGCGAGAGTTGCCACCAGCAGCGCAACCAGCGCGGCCACGCGATGCAGTCTGGCGCCAAAGACTTCCATGAGCCAAATCGCAGTGAATCCACCCACGGAGAGTTGCGTCAGAACGGTCATAACGATCAGCGGCCAGTGCGGGTGTTCAGGGCGAAGGCGATTGAGATCGACTTTGCGAATATCGCGCGGCATACGCGCGGGCAGGGTAATGCGGGTGGTGGAAAGACTGTCGTCCGCAGAGGGCATACCCGGCGAGTTGGCGCCTACGCTGTATTCCTCGCGCCACGTGGCCGTGCGCACGACCTCAATGCCAATGGCGCTCTCCGGGCAGGCGTTGGCGCAAGCTGGTTGCTGCCCTTGCGTCAGCCTGCCATAACACATATCGCACTTGCCAACGACGCCGCGTTCTGGGTTGTACTGGGGCACGCCATAGGAGCAATTCCAGGTGCAGTACTGACAGCCGATGCAAATGTCGGCGCTGTGACGGACGATGCCGGTAGGTCCATCCTTGGAGTACGCATCCACGGGGCAACCTATCATGCAGGACGGCTCCAGGCAGTGGTTGCAGCCGATGGAGAGATAGTGGCGCAGCGTATCGGGATAAGTGCCGCCTTCGATCTCGCCCACACGACGCCAGAGAATATCCGCTGGATTTCCATTTTGCTCGTTGCAGGCAACAACGCAGCACTTGCAGCCGATGCACTTGGTCATGTCGAAGTGGAAGCGATACTGTTCTCCTGGCCCGGGCGGCGACGGCAGCGAAATGCCGGAACCTATGCCGCACAACGAGGCCAGCAGCCCCTCGGCGGAATCCGCCTCGGTGGTCAAGTGGAAGGCGGCCTCGCCTTCCCTGGCTCGTTCAAGTAGGGGCAGTTCCATGTGTGGCTCCAAAGATGCGCGGTTTGCGCGCAGAGTGCGAAGAGGACCGTGCCCGGCACACATATATTGGCAGTCCAGCGACCGCATCCATGCGCGGGTATTCTCATTGATTTTGAAAATGTGTCGTGCGGCGGCTAGGCCAGGCTCTTCGCGGAGCCAACTGGAAATCACTCTGGCTTGGGGAAGCTGCCGGCACACAGGGCCGACCAAATTCATGCGGAGCGTTCAACAAAAGCGCGGCTCCGCATGGAGCGATTGCGATGAGCATAACCGCAAATCGGATTGAACGCAAGAACAATAATTGAAGGTAGATTCTTGATGCGTTCCTTATGGATATTTGCAAAATCATGATGCGCCCACTATTGCATTGACGATAAATGCCGTGGTAGTAAAAAGAGAATACTTCTATTCCTTCCGGTACCAGGAAGTACTGAAGGCAACGAGATGGGCGTGTCTGTTGCGGCATAGGAGGGTGTAAAACATTTTGTGTAAACGGTCTTTTCGACTCTGATAAACAGAG
>CAZMHC010000032.1:0-29528 GCA_964565955.1 uncultured Occallatibacter sp. | reverse complement strand
GTGTTGGAATCAGCTCCCCTCTTCAGGCTCATCTTGTATTGGAAAAGAGTGGCACGTGCATAGACAAGGGGTAGCCTGATACACTCCCGTGGGGACCTCCCCGGAGTGAAACGACACCATGAAGCAAACAGTTACGATCCTGTTGATGGCGGCAAGCGCTGTCGCCACGTACGCCCAAACCTCGGCCCAACCGGCTGTCCCCACTGCCAGCACCGCACAGCCCGCGACCACCAAACCCGCTACCGCGGCCAAACCGGCGGCAACTGCCGCGAAACCCGCTACCGCGGCAACGAAAACAGTTCCCGCGGTGCTGCCGACAGTAGCGCCGATCGTCAAGGCGCCAGCCAACATTCCGCAGGTCAAGGGGATTCAGAAGACCATCTTCACGACAGCCCTGCGCTACCAGGACATCGAGGTGGGAACCGGAGCGACGGCCGAGCCTGACAAGCAATACAAGGTCCTCTACACCGGCTATCGGGCCTCGGACGGAGTTGTCTTCGACTCTTCCGACAAGCACCGTAGCCCAATCAGGGACAAGGACGGGAAGCAGGTGCTGGGCGATGACGGGAAACCGAAACTTGGCGATGCGACGCCCATGCCGTTTCATCAGGGAGTGGGCGGAACGATCACTGGCTTCGACCAGGGCTTTGTGGGGATGAAAGTCGGCGGCAAGCGCCGCATCTTCATTCCCTGGCAGTTGGCCTACGGCGCGAAGAACCTTCCCGATCATGGCCCGGATCATCCCGGCATTCCCGCCAAGTCCGATCTGATCTTCGACGTGACACTGGTGGACGTGACGGACGCGCCCGCGCCGCCGGCTCGTCCAGCCGCGGGCGGACCGCCGCCAGGCACACCCCCGCCGTCTCCGAAGCCCGCAACGCCGCCGGCTCCCGGAGCGACGCCCACTTCGGGTGCTCCGGCAACGCCCGCGGCGCCAAGCGCGGCCCCGGCCACCTCGGCCAAGCCGGCTTCTCCGGATGCCGCGCCCGCGCAGCCCGCGGCTCCCGCCACACCGGCGCAGCCGCAACCCAAGTAATTCCGCATTGCGCGGAAGCCTTTCCAATCCGGCGGCCATTTCCAACCCGGAGATGGCCGCCGCCGGGAAAGCTCTTTGTCATTCAGAGCTTTGAGATTGACCCTTTGCAGGCAAGGCTTGCGGCAACTCCGGGGTGGCTGCCAGAAGCTGGCGCGTATACGCCTCTTGGGGGTTGGCGCACAGGGCTGCCGCCTCTCCGCTCTCGATCAACCGTCCGCGCTCCATCACGGCAATGCGAGCGCTCAGATAGCGCACCAGCGGCATGGAGTGGGAGATGAATAAGTAGGTCAGCCCATATTCTTGCCGCAACCGCCGCAACAGGTTCACGATCTGCGCTCCCACGCTCACATCCAGCGCAGAGACAGGCTCATCCAGAATCAGCAGTCTGGGCCTGAGCGCCAGCGCCCGGGCGATGTTGATGCGCTGTCTCTGACCGCCTGAAAACTCGTGCGGGTGGCGATTGAGCGCCGACTCGTCGAGACCCACTTGGCCGAGCAACTCGATCACCCTGCTCCGCAAAGTTGCCTTGCCGCCTCCCGCATCGGCTTCACTTTTGTGGATCGCCCACGGCTCGGCGACGATCTCCAGCACCTTCATGCGCGGATTCAGAGCGGCGTAGGGATCCTGAAAGACAGGCTGCATCTGGCGGCGCAGGCGGCGCAACTCGGCGCGCGAGGCGCGGGCCACGTCGATGCCGTCCACGCGAATGCTGCCCCGGGTTGGCTCAAGAAGCCCTAGAATCATCCGCGCGAGGGTTGTCTTTCCCGAACCGGACTCGCCTACCAAACCCAGCGTTTCGCCCGCCTCGATCTTCAAGGAGACATTCTCGACGACGAAGCGCTGCTCCATGCGCAAACCGGCGCGCCGGGGGTAGCTCTTCGAGACGGCATCGACTTCAACCAGCGCCATGCCCAAATGGTATAAGAGCGGCTTACTTCGCTGCCGGAGTCAACTTCAGCGCGTAGGCATACTTGCAGGCCGCGTCGGCGGGTAGAGTCACCTCCAGCGCCTGCGCGCCCTGCGTCCAGCTCACCTTGGCGTTCGATCCGAGCAACTCGACCGAAGCAATCGGCAGCGAGGCTCCCTCGTGCGCCCAGCCCAGAGAGTGAATGACAGCCTTGCCGTCTGTGGGACAGGCCATGCCGATGGCATAGACGGTCTGTCCCTTGGCTGTGAAGCGAAAGTCCTGCGGGGTATAGGGCTTGTTTTCGCCTTCGTGAAATGCGCCGGCTTTAACCTGCGTCGGCCCTTCGCCGAAGCTCTTCCAGGGCGTGGTCGCGTAGATGGCATCGCCGTTCACTTTCAGCCATGCGCCTATGTCGAGCAGCGTTGCCCGCACCTCGTCGGGAATGGTCCCATCGGACCTCGGTCCAATGTTCAACAGCAGGTTTCCATTTTTGCTTACGATGTCCACCAACTGGCGGACCAGAAACTCCGGCGTCTTGAAGGTGTCGTGCTCGATGTAGCCCCAACTGGCGTTCGAGATCGAGGTATCGGTCTGCCAATGGTCGGCAAGAATGCGGTCCGCTTGCCCGCGCTCGAAGTCGCGCACACCGGCCTTCCAGTTCAACGCGTATTCCTTGAAGTCGATAACTCCGGTATAGCCGTGAGCTGCTGCGAAGTTATAATAGAAGGCGGCAAACTCGGCGACCGCGCCGCGGAAGCGGGGCTGGCCGATCCACCAGTCGAAGTAAACCACCTCCGGCTTGTATTTCTCGACTAACTCGGTATCGCGCGCCAGCCAGTCGCGTGTCCATGCGTCGCTAACGTAAGTCCAGTCGTCTTCCAGGCCGTGCGCGTCCCCGACCGCGGCGAACCACTGGTGCGCCGGTCCATAGAGCGAGGCGTATTGGGGGTCGTTCACGTCGGAGCGGATGCTGCGGCCGCCGTCGTAAAAGAAGTTGTGCTCGGCGCGATGGGAGCTAAGTCCGAAGTGCAACCCTTGAGCGCGGACTGCCGTGGACAACTCGGCAAGCGTATCGCGCTTTGGCCCCATCTTGACCACGGTCCAATCCGAAAGCCCCGAGTCGTACATCGAAAAGCCGTCATGGTGTTCGGCCACGGGCACGACGTATTGCGCGCCCGACTCTTTGAAAAGTTTGGCCCAATCGCTTGCGTCAAAGCGCTCGGCGCGAAAGAGCGGGATGATGTCCTTGAAACCGCGCTCGTCCTTGCTCGCCGGGTCTTTGGAGGCAAAGCGGGTCTGGAAGTCCTTGTGAGCTTCGTCATTCGGCTGATACATATCGCGCGGATACCACTCGTTCTGCGCGGCCGGAACCGAGGAAACCAACCAATGGATGAAGATGCCGAATTTCGCGTCCTTGTACCATTGTGGCTGCTGAAATTTTTCGAGCGTGGCCCAGTCAGGCCGAAAGGGACCGTCGTTGGCCTGCTTTTCCGCCTCGGCCAGCAGCCGATTGCGTTCGCCATCGAACTTGGCAACCGATTGCTGCCACTCACGGTCGATCTCGGCGGCGGACTTGGTATCGCGTGTAGGCGCCAGCGGATCGGGGGCTGCGGCGGGAGCCTGGGCAAGGCCCAGAGGCGCTGCCAAAAATAGAAGACAAGGCAGAAAACAGAGCCGATTTTTCATGGGGAGAAGGATAAACAAACCTGTCGGGGTTCGGCAAAGGCGCTCACGCGATACAGAGGGGATCGCATCGCGCATTGGCGACAGGAGCAGGCTGGCATCCGCATTCCTCGCCGCCGGCCAAATTATCGGACAGTTTTTCAGAGCGTCGAGTTCAGCGCGGCGTTTGCCCAGGCAACGGCTTCGGTGTGGCACTTTGTGACCTGATCGAAGCGCAGGCCGATGGAGCGGACGAACTCATCGCACCCTGCCCAGTCTCCGCCCTCGTGGCACATGATCCAGCTCAGCAGTGCGCCCTCCCGATTTCCCCTGCCCAGCAATGCGTCGCGCGCCTGTTCCCGCAAAGGCAGAAGCCGGACCAAATCCTCCATCAGAATGCGCAGCATGGCGGGAAACAGGCTGATCATGCCGATGAGGTATTGTTCGTCGGGAAGCAACCCGCAAAGAGAGGCGGCCAACTCGCAGAAGCGCGCCCGCGTAAACGCCATGCGCAGGATCTCGGCCGGCTGCTCGGTACTGAAGTCGCTGGCGATGGCCAGCATGGCCACACGACGGGAGGTATCTTCGCCCAGCAGCATCATCGCGGACTGGATCGAGGTCACTTCCTGGCGCATGGCGCAGACCGGCGAGTTGACCAGCCGCAAAAGCCGGAAGGTCAGCGAAGCGTCGCACATTACCAACTGACTCAAGCGCGGCAGGTCGACGGGGCGTTTTTGCAGAACCTCCATGATCTCCAGATGAACCAGACGGTTGGCGGGAATCTTGTGGTTCTTCAGCGGCTCCGGATGGCAGAAATAGTATCCCTGAAAGAGATGGAAGCCTTCGGCGCTGGTCTGCTTGTACTCCTCCTGGGTCTCGACGTTCTGCGCCACCAGACGGGCGGAGCTGCCGTTCAGTTGGCTCAAAATCTCGCGGCGCTGCTTGGCATCGCGACGGAGAATGTCCACCTTGATGTAGTCGGCCAGATCGACCAGAGGCTTGGACAGCGGCGCTCCCGTATAGTCGTCCACCGCTATCCGGAATCCCGATGCCTTCAGATTCCGGCAGGTCGCGAGCAGCGCCGGCGTGGGTTCCAGGTCTTCCAATAGCTCCACCACCGTCATGTGCGGCGGCAAGACGCGCACCCAGTCCTCGTTCACAGAATCCACCGTGCACTCCACGAAGGCCGGCAGCCCGCACGCCAGTTTCTCCACGCCGAACAACACCGCATTGTCCAGCATGGTGCGGGAATCGAGGTCGGTCTCGGCGCGAAAGGCCGGATCGCGCCCATTCCAGAACAACAACTCGTAACCGTGCACTTTGCTGTGCCGATCGAGAATCGGCTGACGCGCCACGTAGCGCAGTTCGGTCGCTTGCCTCTGAAGCTCCAGATTCTGAGGCGCGCTTTGGAGCGCATCGATGGACATCTTTGCCGGTATAGCCTGAGTTGCCATAATGGACATTCCCCCCTGCTCTTATCGCAGCCAGGGGGAGGAACGTGAGAATGTGTGCGAAAGCGAGACAGTCCGTTTGTCCCATTCCGAATCGCGGGAACTGTCCACGCCTGGATTCTCGCTTGCGTCCAGGCCGGCGCAAGCGGCGGCAGGCGGCTCCGGCTCACGACGCCGCCTGCCTCGTGGCTCTACACAGTATAGGTCGAGGACGAAACCCGGCCTCCGTGGCCGGTCCAGTCGGTGTGGAAAAACTCCCCGCGCGGGCGGTCGGTGCGTTCGTAGGTGTGCGCGCCGAAGTAGTCGCGCTGCGCCTGCAGGAGATTGGCTGGCAACCGTCCAGTGCGATAGCCGTCGTAGAACGCCAGCGCGGTGGAAAAAGCCGGCGTGGGCACGCCTGACTCGACGGCATGAATCAGCGCCTTGCGCCATGACGATTGATACCGGTTCAGCGCGGCGGCGAAGAAACTGTCCAGCAGCAGGTTATCCAGAGCGGGATTCTTGTCGAAAGCGTCCTTGATCTTGCCCAGGAAGCGGCTGCGAATGATGCACCCGCCGCGCCACATCAGCGCGATGCCGCCCAGGTTGAGTTTCCAGTTGTTTTCCTTGGCGGCGGCCTTGAGCAGCATATAACCCTGCGCGTAAGAAACGATCTTCGAGCTATAAAGCGCGCGGCGCGCATCCTCGATGAATGCGGCGCGGTCCGCGTCGAAGGGCTTTGCCGCCGGGCCTTCCAATATCTTCGATGCCGCGATGCGTTCCTCCTTCAGCGCCGACAAGCAGCGCGCAAAGACCGACTCGCCGATCAGAGTTACCGGCTGGCCGAGATCGAGGGCGCTGAAAACCGTCCATTTGCCCGTGCCTTTCTGTCCGGCCGCGTCCAGTATCTTATCCACCAGCGGCGTTCCGTCCTCGTCCTTAGCCGCGAAGATCTGGCTGGAGATTTCGATCAAATAACTGTCCAGTTCGCCCCGGTTCCACTCCGCGAAGACCTGGCTCAGTTCATCTGCGCTCAGTCCCAGTCCGCGCCGCAGCAGGTCGTAAGACTCGCAGATCAACTGCATATCGCCGTACTCGATGCCGTTATGCACCATTTTGACGAAGTGCCCCGCGCCTTCCTCGCCCACCCAGTCGCAACAGGGGGTTCCATCTTCCACTTTGGCGGAGATAGCCTGAAATATCTCTTTCACGTGCGGCCACGCAGCCGGATTGCCTCCAGGCATGATGGATGGCCCGCGCCGCGCGCCCTCCTCGCCGCCGGAGACTCCGGTGCCGATGAACAGTATCCCTTTCGCCGATAACTCCCGCGTTCTGCGGTTCGAATCGGTGAACAGCGAGTTGCCGCCGTCGATAACAATGTCGCCCGCTTCAAGATAAGGAAGAAGATGCCCGATCGTTTGATCGACGCTGTCGCCCGCCTTGACCATCAGCATGACGCGGCGGGGACGCTTGAGCAGCCTCGCAAATTCCGCGATGCTGTGGGCGCCGACGACCGCGGTCCCCTTGGCCTCATAGGACAGAAACTCGTCCACCTTCGATACGGTGCGGTTGAACACGGCCACCTTGTAGCCATGATCGTTCATGTTGAGGACAAGATTCTGACCCATGACGGCAAGGCCAATCAATCCTATATCGCACGACGCTTCCGACATACAACCTCCTGAGTTATAGGGATAACACCGCTCGCTACTCGCCTCCGGCGGTTCCATCCATCTCCATATTAAACGGAGCGCGCGAAGGGTAGCGATTGTTTGGGTGCGTTTATGCGCGCGGTTGGCGTCCGCTCATCCTGCCCGCGAACAGGCTTCAAGCCCGGCATGGTAGCCTGTCCTTTCCATTGCAAGGAGTCCTTTTCATGCATTCCAGCCAGCCCGTCCACTTCAATCTTGTAGCCGCGGCCCACGCCGCCATGATCGAGCGCGGATTCCAGCCGGATTTCCCCACAGGAACCGATGCGGAACTGGCCGCGATTCAGGCCGTCCCAGCCCCGCCCGCGGACAACGGCGTCGAAGACCTGCGCGGACTGCTTTGGTCTTCGATCGACAACGATACCTCCAAAGATTTGGACCAGATCGAGTGGGCCGAGCAACTGGCCGACGGCCGCATCCGCGTACTCATCGGGGTGGCCGATGTGGACGCGCGGGTCGCCGCGGGCACGGTCATCGACAGCCACGCCCGCGGCGAGACGACTTCGGTCTATACCGGCGTAAAGGTCTTTCCCATGCTGCCCGCGGAGCTTTCCGAGGGCATCACTTCGCTGAACGAAAACGAAGACCGCGCCGCGCTGGTGATCGAATACTGCGTGGATGCGGCGGGGACGGCTACGGACGGCAAGTCATTCCGGGCGTTGGTGCGCAACCGCGCGCAATTGGCTTATAACTCAGTCGGCGCGTGGCTTGAGGGAACTGGCCCAGCACCGGCCAAGGTGGCCGCCAATGCCGATCTGGCCGCCCAACTCAAATTGCAGGACGCGGCGGCGCGGCGCATGGTGGACGGGCGCTTCCAACACGGCGCGCTCGATCTGGAAACCATCGAGACCCGCCCCGTGATGCTGGCCGGAGAAGCGGTCGAGATCGCGCGGCAAAGCAAGAACCGGGCCACGTCTCTCATCGAGGAGTTCATGGTGGCGGCCAACGGAGTCATCGCCAGAACCTTCGAGGACGCGGGCGTCGCTTCCATCCGCCGCATCGTGCGCACCCCCAAGCGCTGGGACCGCATCGTCGAGTTAGCCGAGGGATTGGGCGCGACCCTGCCCGCCGCTCCCGACTCGAAGGCTCTCAACGACTTCTTGCTTGCCCAGAAGCAAAAGGACCCCGTGCGCTTTCCCGACCTTTCGCTGGCGGTGGTCAAGCTGATGGGGCCCGGCGAGTACGCGCTGGTCAAACCGAACGAGGTCTCGCCGGGCCACTTCGGTCTTGCCGTGCAGGACTACACGCACTCCACCGCGCCCAACCGCCGCTTTCCCGACGTGGTGACGCAACGGCTCCTCAAAGCATGGCTGGCCAAAGCGCCGCCGCCCTACTCCGAAATCGACCTCAATGCAATTGCCGTTCGTTGCACGCTGATGGAGGACGGCGCGCGCAAGGTGGAGCGCGAGATGCGGAAGCGCATCGCCGCCGTGGTGCTGCACTCGCACATCGGCCAGAGTTACAGCGCCATCGTCACCGGCGTCAACAATTACGGCACCTTCGTCCGCACCCTCGACCCGCACGTGGAAGGCAAGCTCGTCCACGGCGAGAAAGGGCTGGACGTGGGCGATAAAGTTACCGTGAAGTTAGTCTCGACCGATCCGCAGAGGGGCTTTGTGGACTTCGCGGCGTGAGAGGCGTTGAATCGCTGCCATAGAACAAATGGAACAATCGTGCGTCCCGCTATGCCCCCTCTCATCGCAATCCTTCTTTCAAACCATGCCGCCTCGCTGCCAGACGGCCGCATCGAAGCTATGTTCGCAGGTATATCCCTCGGCCAGATAGAGGTCGATGGCCGGGGAGTTGGATTCGGTGACGGTGAGGGAGATTTCGGCGACGCCTTGGCGCATGAAGTGGAAGGCGGCCACGGAGAGAAGCATTCGGGCAAGGCCTTGGCGGCGGTACTCGGTGCGGACGCAGACCTGGGTGATGTGGCCGCTCTGCGGGCTGACCCGCGAGCCTAGAATCAGGGCCACCGGTTCGCGGCTGACGCGCTCGAAGACCACGTGCGAGACCTGCGCGGAGAAGACTCCGCAACCGGCAAAGCGAACGATATTGTTGAGGAAGCGCATCGATCCCTGCACCGAGCGGTATTGGTCGTTGATGAGGCTGTCGGCATGGCCGCGGTAGGCCTCGGCGATGAGCCGGCCAGCCGGAATCAGATCCTCGTCGCGCCAGGGACGCAACTCCAGATTGCCGGGAAGGTTCGCGTGGGGCAAGTTCCATAGGCCGCCCAGCCGCTGCACCATGAACAGCCGACGAAAGATCTGAAAACCTGCCTCGCTGAAGCTCTTGGTGTGCGTACCTGCGGGGTGCAGCAGCAGTTGCGACTCGATGCGGTCCACTTGCGGCGAGTTCAGCAGCAGCTCGAAGATATGCCGCAGCAAGGTCTCCTCGATGGCGCGGGCCGGGTCGGGCAGGCGGTTCAGCCCCAGGATGGTATGAGGGCCGTCGTGGAGCGCGGAGAGGGCAAAGACATCGCCTATAACCGCCTTGGTCTCCTCGTAGACACAGAAGCTGTAACCGATCACCTTGCCGCTGTCCAGGGCCGCGAAGCCGGGCAGCATACGGCTGTCCAAATACTGCATAAGCAGACGGGACGCGGCGCGGTAGTCCCAGTGCAGGCGCTGCTTCCACAGTTCGCCCTCGGCATCGAGGAGCGGGCGCAGCGCCGCCGAAGCGAAGTGCCGCAAGTCGAGAACCTCGATCGAATTGCCCGATGCCATCCTTCTCCCGTTCGGTCGCTGGCCCACGAATTATGCCGGAGGTCGCTTGCGATACTCAAAGAAGCATACCTCACGGAAATAACAATGCGCGAGAATCGAAACCGGCGGAGTTAGCTCGCTTCGGATCGGCTTACCGGCTTCCGACCAAATACACAACTAGCCCCTGCTCAGGCCAGCCGAAGAGCTGCTCGTAAGGCCGGTCGTCGAGCAGCTCTTCGAGCGCGGCCGGGGTGTGCAGGTCAGCGCCGTGGGCGCCTGTGACCCGCGCCACCAGCAGGTGTTGCTCGTTGGGGACGCCGCTCTCCTCATAGTTGACCACCTGACGGTTGCGATAGAACGAGAGTCCGTACTCGACATCGCGCCGGACGCGAAAGACCGCTACGGTCGGAACGCTGGGAACCTCGGCGGCCAGCCGCTCGGCCAGCGGCCGCGCCGAGTAAGTGCGGTCCAGCAGATGAATCACTCGCTTGGTGGCCTGCACAGCCGGGATGCCGAAGAACGGGCCTACGCCGTAGAGAAACAGAACCAGCACCATCAGCACCCCGGAGGTGACCATCCGCAGCCGGGCCACGCCGTAGCCGTTGACCACGATAAGAATCAGAAGGGCCGCGCCGCAGGAGGCCAGAGCCGCGACAGTAAGCGCGTGGATGGGAGGCCAATGGCGGCCGTGGATCACAAACCAGGGCAGCAGCAGCGCGAAGAGGGTCATCACGCCGGACAGTGCGGCATGGCCGAGCAGTATCCAGCGATTCAACCCTCCTTGACGGCGGCGGAAGAGATAGTCGCCGGTGAGGATGGTGATGGGGGGAATGGAGGGCAGAATATAGCCGGGCAGCTTGGATTGCGAGAAAGAGAAGAAGACGATGGGGATCAGCGCCCAGAGCACCAGAAACTCCGGGAAGGCGTCGCCGGGTCGGCCCGCGCAGGGTGTGCATTTGGCCGCCCGGCGCGCCCGCCACTCGCAGACCGAAGTCTTGACCCCATCCACAAGCGCGCGGAAGGCGATTACCGTCCAGGGCATCGTCGCCAGCAGCGCCACCGCCAGGTAATACCAGAATGGCTGCGAATGTTGGTAGCGGTCGGTGGCGAATCGCTCTAAATTATGTTCCAGAAAGAACTCGCGGAAGAAGGTAGGGTTCTGATGCTGCACGGCTATGAACCAGGGCAGCACCATGGCCAGGTAAAGCAACATTCCAGGCCACCAGAACGAGCGCCGCAGGATGGACCACTCGCGGCGCAGAAAGGCGAAGGCGGCAATGATCGCGATGGCCAGAAACGGCGCCACGGGTCCCTTGGCCAGGGTAGCCAGGCCGGTAAAAAAGTAGATGTCGTAGAGCCAGAACTTGGAATCGGTCTCGTACCAGGCGTACCAGCCCAAGAGCCCGATGGCCAGCGGCGCCGCCATCTGCATATCCGTCGAGGCCCCGCGGGCAAATCCGATGATGCCCGCCGAGGCCACGGTTATGATGGCGGCGTCCAGATGGCCGCCCGGCCGGAAGCGCCGCATATGCAGATAAATGAGCGCCGCCATGATGAACGCGAAGGTGGCCGAGGGCAGCCGCGCGCTCCAGTCGTGGATGCCGAAATCCTGAAACAGGAACATCGCCCGCCAATAGTAGAGGGCAGGCTTTTCCAGCCAGGGATGGCCGTAGAGATAGGGGGTGACGCAGGCCCCAAGGCGATCTTTAAGGGTGAGCGCGGCATCGAAGCGGTCCAGCATCTCGTGCGCGATCTGTGCATAGCGAGGCTCGTCGGCGCCCACCAGCCCCAGTCCGTCGCCGCCCAGCAGCGGAACCTGCCCGTAGAGAAGAAAAAAGAGGGTAAACGCGAGAAATACGGTTGCTTCGCCAATAGCGGCCCAACCGGGCAATCGTCGGCGCCGGCTTTGGCGCGAATCTGGAGCAGGGATTTCCTGAAAACTGTTCACTTCCAGAGTTTCTCCAGTGGGCAAGCCCCGTGAATCCTGGCGTACCTTCGTTTCCGGTTTGGCCGGGACGACGGCAAGCCGAGCGCTTCCGACCGATCCGCGCATCCGCAAAGAACGCCGCCAAATTCGTCCCATGCGACAGGGACAAGGCTAACAGATTAGGCCCAAATAGCGACCGGCTTTCGCTGTTTCGATGCGATGGCAAGGGTGATTTTCTCCAAGTCAACGCTATCTCCGACAGGCTCCTTGGGGCTGGATCGTTCCCAGGGCGGTCCATCCCCCATGCTTCTCCTGACGGGGAAAAGCGCCGCATCTTGAATTGGCAGGCTGGCGGAGTTTGCGACAGCCACTTGGGGTTTGTCCTCAGGCGGACGAAACTGCAACAATTTTGTACGTTTTCCTCACCTTTTCATTGCTATTTGCGGAAAATATATGTAAAATTAAATCCTAGATTGCCTCAGGGTAGCGGGCTCCCCCCAGCCGGCAGCCGAGGAAGTACATGCTGAATACTCTTTTTGAGGAACCCAAATCGATGGCAAAGCGTCGTGGAAATCCGAATTGGGGCAAGCCGGAGCCCATCGGCCCGGTTGTGCCCACTGTGACCTCCTTCGAGCAGATTGTCAAGGAGTTCAAGCTTTCACCGGACCAGTACATCCGGTCTACCCGCCTGCGTGAATGGGCCCGCCGCAACAAAAACTCGAAGTATATTCCAGAGGCTCTACTCGAAGCCTGGGGATTTGAGATTGAGTCGACTTTGTGATTCTGTGTTCCTGCTGGTTTCTGTCAAGACGCCGCCTCCGGGCGGCGTCTTTGCTGTATGAGGAAACATACACCGTGCAAAGGGCGATGTGTGGCCAGAAAGCATCCCAGCCCGCCCGCCCCATCGCGGGCAACCGCGCCCCCGTGCGCAGAGCTCACCCAACGAGTTCAAAGGCGCGGATTCTCTCCTTGCGCACCGTGAGCCGTTCGACCAGGTCGGTTCGCACTTCGTAACCGCGGCCCGGAGTATCCTGAATGGCGATCTCGCCGGCGGAGGAAACCGCAATCTCCGGCTCGACGATATCCTCAGCCCAATAACGGGCCGAGGCGGAGACATCGCCGGGCAGGGTGAAGTTTTCCAGGGTCGAGAGCGCGATGTTGTGCGACCGTCCCACCCCCGACTCCAGCATTCCGCCGCACCAGACCGGAATGCCGCGCTCCTGGGCCGCGTTATGCACGGCGATGGCCTCCGAGAAACCGCCCACTCGACCCAACTTGAGATTGACGATCTTGCACGACTCCATTTCGATGGCCGCCAGCGCGTCGCGCCGGTTGCGGATCGATTCATCCAGGCAGATCGGCGTCCGCAGCCGCTTTTGCAGCATCGAGTGGTAGTAAAAATCGTCGTGCCACAAAGGCTGCTCAATCATCAGCAGGTCGAAGGCGTCGAATGCCGTCAGATGGTCCGCATCGCGCAGCTTGTAGGCCGAGTTGGCGTCGCAACTGAGCGCGATCCCCGGCCAGCGGCCGCGCACCCGCTCGAAGACCTCCACGTCCCACCCCGGCTTGCACTTCAACTTGATGCGCCGGTAACCGGCGGCCAACTCCATCTCAATGATCGACAGCAGTTCGGGAATCGAGGACTGAATTCCCAGCGATACGCCGCACTCGATCGTGTCGCGCACACCGCCCAGCAGCCGGGAGAGGGAAATCCCCTCGCGCTGCGCCTCCAGATCCCAAGTAGCGTTCTCCAGCGTCGCCTTGGCCATGCGGTTGCCGCGCACCTGGTGGAAGATGCGCGGGCAATCTCCTCCGTGCCTTGGCTGCTCGGAGGCCAGCATCGGGCCAAGCTCCTGAACGATCGTCTGCCAGGCGCTGTCGGTCGATTCGGCGGAGAAGAACGGATGTTCCCCGGCGGTGCATTCGCCCCAACCGCTCAAGCCTTCGGACTGAATCTCGGCCAGCAGTATTCGCCGGTTGCGGGTCACGCCAAAGCTGGTTTCAAACGGTCGCAGCAAGGGGAGGTGCAGTTCGCGCAGGATGATTGCATCGATTCTCATACGATTTTGCGTTCCTCGGGGTATGAGGCCAACTCCGGCTCGGCGGGGAATCCAAGCTCGAAGACTCCATTTCCTTCCGCATCGCGGACAAAGCCAAGTACGGCCAGCCCGCGATCGAATGCCTGTTGAAACTTCACTCCGTTCTCCAACTGGACGGTGAGCGCCCGTTCCCTATCCGCTTCGCTCTCCCTCCACTGGTAGATGGAGGCCGGAACCGAAATACGTTCCTCAATAGCGAAACCGGCCGCCCGGCGGCCCTCAACAATATCCCGCACTCGCAGCGAATCCAGCCGCCAATCGGCCACCAGCCGGTCGCTCGGAAGCCCAGCTTGCAGTCGAGATGAGAATACACCATAAAAATTCACAATGTAAGAACAAACTGTCGCCCCCAACTTGTGGATATTGAGGAAAGCGTTTTTGATCTCCAGCGGATCGAAGGTCCACTCCATCCGCCGGATGCCCCGCGAAAGCGCCTCACGTCGTTGCTCCAGCTTGAGTTGCGCGCCGATGCCGCGATTCCGATACGCCTCCTTGACGGCTAGCATATTCGAGTGCAGATAGGGTTCGAGTCCGCCCGAGCCGCCTTTCACCCCAGGCAAAGACATGGCGAAACCTACCAGCGATTCCGCGCTACCCACGCTTCGCCCGCCTGAGATTTCCGTATCGAAGGCCCCGATAGCCTGCCCGCCGATCCTCTGCGCCACACGAAAGACCCGGATCGGAACCGCGTCGCTTTCGCTGCACCCCCAGGTCTCGATCTGTAGCCGAACGCAGGCCTCCAACTCATCGAAGCCCTCGCACGGGCGAATCAGGATCATAGACGCTCCTTCGCGCCGGTCGCCACTGCTTCCTCGGCCAGCTTGCGCTTGGCCGCCGCCCACAACTCCTCCAACTCCGGCGCGGAAAGCTCCTCAAGCGGCCTCGTCGAGGAAAGTTCCATCTCCCGAAACCGCTGCCGAAAGCGCCCGGTGCATCCGCGCAACGCCATCTCCGCATCCACGCCCAGATGCCTGCTCAAATTGACGGCGGTAAAGAGCAGATCGCCCAACTCGGCCTCGACCGCCGGCTTGCGGGCCGGATCGCCCGAGGCAGCCTCCGCCTCCAGTTCCGCCGTCTCCTCGGCCAGTTTGGGCAGCAGATCGCGCCAGTGCGGCCAATCGAAGCCTGCCTTGCGCGCCTTGGCGCCCAGTTTAGCGGCCTCGGCCAGCGCCGGCATCGCCCGCTGCACGGAATCCAAACGCGACTCAGGAAGCCTTTGCGCCGAAGGCCCGTCCGCCGCCTGCACGGCCTTCTCGGCCGCCTTGATCTCCTCCCAGTTGCGTAGCACCTCGGCCGAAGTTCCGGCCTCTTCGACCGCAGCGCGGTTCCCCGCCTCGCGCGCCGCCTCCTCGCCGAAGACGTGCGGATGCCGCCGCACCAGCTTGCGGTTCAATTGCTCCAGCACATCGGCCATAGTGAAATGGCCTTGGTTGGCCGCCATCTCCGCATAAAAAAGCACCTGCAGAAGCAGATCGCCCAACTCCTCGCTCAGGTGCGGCCAGTCGCGCCGCTCGATGGCATCGAAGACCTCGTAGGTCTCTTCCAATGTGTATTTGCGGATGGAATCGAAGGATTGCTCGCGGTCCCAGGGGCAGCCGCCGGGCGCGCGCAGCCGCGCCATGATGGCCACCGACCGCTCAAACAGCGCCGCCGCCCGCGCCGGATCGGTTGCAGTTTGCGCGGTGGAAGCCTGTGGTGTGAATCTCTCCGGCGAAAGGTCCATGCACCATCAGTTTACTCTGCGCGAGAGTGGCAAAACGCCGCAAAATCCACCCATGGCAAAGCCCGGAGCGCTGCCGATAAATTAGCTGCGCTCCGGGCTTCGGTAAAGCGGGATGAATGGTTTGGCCTACTTCGCCGGGGGTGGGGGGCCTATCGGGACGATCGGTCCAATGACGCTGAAATCGACTACCAAAGCCAATGCGCCTTTGTCTTCGAAGAGGTATCCACCGAAGGAGACAACATCGGTCACGGCGGGAGCCTTGGCCGGAAGCTTGATATCGTCGCTGATGTAGACGGTCACGGTTTTTTGTCCAGTAAGAGTGGCCAGCAGACTATCGGGAACCAGTGTCACATCGATAACATCGAAACCGCCGGCGGCCGTCGAAGGGGTGATTTTGGAGATGGTTCCGCTCACCAATTGCGCAAGCAGAGCCACGTCCTCGGCGGTGGCGGCGTCTTTTGTAACCTCGGCGGTCTTGACAACCACATTCTGGCCCGCGAAGATCGCGGCGTCAGAGAAGCTGGGCGTGAACGGCAAAGAATCCGCGGGCAGCTTCGCAATGCTCTCCGGCAACGTGAAGGTCGTTGCCTTGGCGATGGCAATGGTATCGCTGACAGGAGCGGGAGGGGTGACCGGCTTTGCGTCGGCTACAGGAGGAAGCACGGGAGCCGGGGGAACCGCCTCGGTGAACGAGGTTGCCGGCGATCCGGTAACGGCTGTGACATATCCAAACAACAGAACTGGCGGGGCAGGCGGAGCAACAGGTGTGGTGTCTGCCGCATACGCGGAGAGCGTCGCTCCAATAGCGACAAGCATACCAACGGCGAGGACTCGATCGATCGTTTTCATCGCATTCTCCTAAATGTTGATGTTTGACTTTTGTGTATCGTTCGTGCTCGGTTTCCAGCACGGAAGAAGCCTAACGATTGTTTTTCTGAAAAGTCAAGGGCGATTTCAAGAGAATTCACAAATCAATGTTCAAGGAATCGAAAAGTTATTATTTTCCATGAAAACCTTCCAACGGAAAATGAAGCATCCGACAGGCTGAGACCTCGATGAACATCGCATGGACAACATCTCCGGCTTCTTCCTCATTTTCGCCGTCGGCCGGCGCTCCTCCTCCGTCGCAGCCATATATTTTCAGGACCGGGCATCTGGAGCCGCATACCCAACTTCGCCTACGATTCGGATTCTCGGAACGATCTTTGCGGGCCTGCTGGGGCTGGCCTGCGGCAGCTCCCTGAACGACTGCCTTAGCCGCTGGCCGGCGGGCGAGAGCATCGTCCAGCCCCGCTCCCACTGCCGCCATTGCAGCCATGCGCTGGCCTGGTGGGAGAACGTGCCGCTGCGCCTTCATGACCAGCCTGACGATCGACCGGGAGAATGCGGCCGAGATCGGAGCCCGCGCCCGCTGGAAGACGCGAGAACGAGAGCTTCAACGGGTTGAAGAGCCATGGCTATCATCTGGAGCGCAGCTTCGGCCAGGACAAACAGCAACTGGCGCAAGTCTTTGTTTTGCCGAATCTGCTGGCGTTTGCCTTTCATACGGTCTGCGATAGCGTGGAAAAGTTGTGGCAAGAGGCCCGTGCTATTTTGGGCGCCCGCAAAGACTTTTTCTCCGACCTGCGCACCATCACCGCCTATTCGCTCTTCCCTGACTGGCACGCCTAGTGTTCGGCTATGGTCCAGGGAAATGTGCCGTCTGGGTGGCCGACAAATCGAGCGCGAAACACCGTAAAAGATGCCGGAATTTTGCCTCGGGAATCTTCGTAAAACGAAAATAACGGTTAACCTGTTCCATGACGATATGTTATTGCCGCTCTGAGGCCCTTTTCGTCCTAATACTACCGTTGTATATCTGGATTTCGGCTGAGATTGGCAAAGGCCCGGGCCTAAAGGCCCAACATTTTGGTATCAATTTCAGAGGCCTGAAGGCCTCTGCTCCCTCCGATCTCGCAATCTACAACTGTAGTCCTAAGCCCCTTTCGCATTATCCGGCACGGAAGCCGGAAGCTGACCGACTGCAAGGCGCTGGGCTTAAACCTCGAGGCGGAAGCTAAACCGGTGACGGGAGCCCCCTAATCGAAAACATGGCCGCGACACATCATTGAGGTACAGATGCCCATGTACTTTCCCCTGCTGCCGGGGCTTCAAGTTCAAAGCGCTCTCCGATCTTCCGTCATTCGCAACCGCCGCGGCTCGTTTCCCAAGCATCCAGCGTCACAAACCGATGCGTCCCCGCATATCGCTCCATCAGCCTTCCCGCCGCCTCCACGGAAGCCCCCCGCTCCGCCGCCGGCTGCAGGTGGCCCCCGTCGTGCAGCACAATATCGGCCGCCCAGCCCCGCCGTTCCAGCCGGTCGATTTTGGCGCACAGCCGCGCCGCAATCCGCTCCGCCGATCCCTCGCTCCAGTCCGAAGTCATCGCATTCCATAGCACCGGCGTCATCCCCAACTCTCGCGCCGACCTCAGCACTGCGGGCCGCCGTGCCCCAAACGGCGGACGAAACCAGCGCGCCGATGTCCCCGCGATTTGCTCCAGCGTCTCGCTTGTCCGCCGCAGCTCCTCCTCTATCCGCTTGGCCCCGTTGAGCGCCAAGTTCGGGTGGCTCCAGGAATGATTTCCGATCCGATGCCCGGCCGCAACCATCCGCCTCACCAGCGCCGGCTCTCGCTCCGCACGGCTGCCCAGCAGAAAAAACGTTGCCCGCACATCATGTACGGACAAAGCATCCAGGAGCTGCGGCGTCCATGCCGGGTTCGGCCCGTCATCGAAGGTCAGCGCCAGTTCGCCCGCACGCCGCGGCGCGATCAGCGTCTCCCCGAAGAGCCGCGATCCTGGCCAAAGCGCCGCATACGCGCACCCGCCTGCCGCAAGCCCCAAACCCGCCGCCCCGCCCAGCCCCGCGTAAATCCCCGTAGCCGCTGCTGAAACCATGCCTTCAGTGTGCAGCGCCGGACGAACCTGCCGCAAGCGGAACAGTCGTTCAACAGGCGGTTAGGTAGAAGTATCTCCGTCTGAGATGGCCAAGCTCGACATGAAACCAGACGACTTCCATGGCCAATGGAACTACTCGCCGCTGCCCCGATAACCCCTTGATTGTACAGTTTGTTTATGCGCAAGCCCTTAGTCATGCTCTGTTCGAGACCCCCCATTTTACGGGCACTTCAGCAGATCGACTTCCAAATCTGTTCGGCTTGTAGCCGGGCAACAGCGTTCATGGCATATCGCTTCCGATTACGATTCTTGCGCGGGAAGAGAGTACGCGTGAATCTCCGTACAATCCGGAGCGGTTCTCTGTAGCGAGAGTGAAAAGCAGCTTCCGCGTCCGGTATCGCTCTCGACAGACAACTCCGTGCCGTGACGTTCGGCAATCCACTTGGCGAGGGCAAGGCCCAGGCCAGAACCCGCCGGGGCCCCGTGGCCGTCCGGCGGAATACGGTAAAAGCGATCGAAGATGCGCGGCCTATGTTCGGGAGAGATTCCAATTCCGGTATCGCGAACGGAAAGGACGATGCGCTCCCCTTCCACAGCGGCGCTCAACTTGACCGCCCCTCCCGGCGGCGTGTATTTGCTTGCGTTCTCAAGAAGGATCGACAAGAGGCGTTGAATGCCCTGCGCGTTGCCCAGCAGCACAGCATCCTCCTTCGGCTTCTCGATGCGGAAATCGAGCATTGCCTGATTCATCGCTTTGTTCCATGACTCTTCAATCCGACTGAAGAGAGAGTTGACGCGAATGGGAGCGAGGACGACGGTCTCGGCGCCTCCATCGGCTCGCGCCAGCGATAGCAGGTTCTCCACAAGGCTCGTCATACGCACGGTCTCCGCATGCAGGCGGCCAAGAATGGCGCGGTACTCTTCGGCATCTCGCGGGCGGTAGAGGGCGACCTCAATCTCGGTGCGCAACAGCGAGATGGGAGTCCGCAACTCATGCGAGGCGTTGCCCGTGAAGGTACGAACGCTGCTGAAGGCCTTGTCGATGCGCTCCAACATCTGGTTCAACGTCTGTGAAAGATCGGAGATTTCGTCCTTTGCGCTGGGCACGGATAGCCGGATGTCCAGATTGCGATCGTTGATCCGGCGCGCCTCGGCCGCCAATGCAGCCACGGGAGCCAGCGCCTTGCGGCTCATCAAGTGCCCGCCCACCGCGGCCAACAGAATCGCCAGCGGAGTCAGCAGCAGCAAACTCGTGCGGAAGCCGGTTAGAAGAGCCGTCGATTTATTCATGGCGATGCCCGTTTGCACCGAATACTGTCTTCCCTTCGCCGCGATCGGATAGGCCAATGTCCTCACATCGCGAGTTCCCTGGTGGAACTCCCCGATCAGTCCGGCCTTGGGCAACGTGCCCGGAAAGGGCAGATCGGGATTTTCCGCTGCCATGCGCCTCGAGCGGAATATCCAATTGCCTAGTTCATCCCGCACCTGAAGATATTTGCCGTCGTCCTTGAAGTTATAGATCGAGGCGAACTCGTCGCGGATTTGCTGGAGGCTCAGGCTTGGGGCCTCGTGACTGAGAACCAGTTGCACGTCCTCGGCGCGCTCCTGCAGATCGTGATATTCGGTCGCGTCCACGCTTCGTCTCAGCATCCACAGACTGGCCAGGCACAGCAGCGCCGCGGCCGAGGCGAACATCGCAAAATACCAGAGAGTTAGCCGGACGCGGATGGGAAGAGATTTCATTGCGTTTCCATTTCCGCGACTGCGTCGGGTTTGAAAAGGTAGCCGGAGCCGCGCACCGTCACGATCAGCTTCTTGCGAAACGGCGCGTCGATCTTTCCGCGCAAGGCATTCACCAGCACATCGAGAGCGGTTGGGCCAACGGGATGATCCGCGCCCCAGATGCACTCAATGAGCGATTGCCTGGGCACACAATAGCCGGCACGGCGCACAAGGCATATAAGCAATTGGAATTCAAGCCGAGTAAGATCGATACTCTTGTTCTTGCGCGTGACCGATCTTGCGCCCGGATCGAAGAGAACTTCGCCGGCTCGGATCGCACCGTCTCCCTCTTCGCGGCTGCGTCGGGTGATGGCCTGAAGGCGGGCAACCAATTCAGGAAAGGAGAACGGCTTGGTCAGGTAATCGTCCGCGCCAACGTCGAGACCGCGAATGATGTCGTCTTCCGCGTCGCGGGCGGTCAGAATCAACACCGGGGTCGAGCGCGCCCTCGATCGCAACGCCTGCATGAGGGCAAGCCCATCCATCTTCGGCAATCCAATGTCCAGCACGATCGCGTCGAATTCCTCTGCCGTGGCAATCTCCAGGCCGGTCTCTCCATCGGAGGCGGTCATAATGGCAAAGCCACGCTCATAGAGTCCCTTGTGCAACAACTCCAGCATACGAGGCTCGTCTTCGACGATAAGAATTCGCATCGCATCCCTTAGGATAATCGCGAAGCGCGGAGAAGAGGCATCGCGGCATGGAGGAATTCATCGCATTTTCACATTCACACAAGGTCAATCTCCAACCTTAAGAAAAATTCACCGCATTGTTAACGGATCTTTAACAAATCGTCCTACAGTCTTGAATATAGCCAGCCAGAGACAGTTCCTAGCTTTGCGAAGCAGCACCTCTTGCTGTGCAAGGAGACCCTATGAGACGTTTGCTATTGTTGTCCATCCTGCTGCTGCCGGTCATGCCGCTCACCGCCATGGACCAGAGCGGCAAGGGCGCGCTGACCGGACGTGTAACCGACGCGACCGGCGCTGTTGTGCAGAATGCGAATGTTGAACTTGCGCCTGGCGGCCTGACGACTGTCACCAACGGCTTGGGAGACTTTATTTTCCCCAATTTAACTCCGGGGTCATACACCCTGAATATAGCTAGCGCTGGATTCCGGACTTCCTCTCAATCCGTAACTGTGACCGCGGGCCTGACGGGACATATGGACGTGGCGTTGGCAGTTACACGCGCTTCGGAGGAGGTGGTGGTGAGCGCGGAGTCCGGGCTTAACGAGATCCAGGCAATCAACGAAGAGGTGAATTCCCCGAACATTGTGCAGGTCATGCCGGAAAGCCGGATTCTCGCTTTGCCTAACGCCAATGTCGCGGACGCCATCGGCCGTATGCCGGGCGTCACTTTGCAGCGCGATGAGGGCGAGGGAGTTTACATTCAGGTACGCGGTTTGGACCCTCGATTCACCAACCTCACCATCGACGGCGTGACAGTTCCCTCTCCTGAATCGGCCATCCGGCAAGTCAATCTGGCGACGATCCCTTCCGACATGATTCAATCGATCGAGTTGAACAAGACGCTCTCGGCCAATCAGGATGCGGACGGGATCGGTGGGTCAGTCAACCTGGTGACCAAGATGGCAGGCGAGACGCCGACCTTGTCTTTTGGATCCACACTGGGAATGACGCCGATTGAGGGCGACCGGTTTGTGGGCGATGTGGACACGACGCTGGGCAAGCGCTTTGGCGCCACCAAGCGCTGGGGCGTCATCATGGGTGCGGGTTACGACTACAACGGGCGCGGGATCAACGACATTGAACCGGCTCCGGATCTCGATCCCAACAATCCCACCAGCGCCGCTCCGTACTACGACGGCGTGACGCTGCGCGATTATCGTTACCAGAGGCTCCGTTGGGGTGGAACGGCGGGCGCCGATTACAAGCTCAACGATCACTCCAATCTGGCCGCCCATTTTCTGCTGTCGGATTTCAAGGACTGGGGCGACAAGTGGTACTACGGCATCAACACTCTCGACAAACCCAAGTTTTACGAGTCGAGCCGCAAGCCGGATTTCGCGATTGGCAGTTTGTCTCTGGACGGCAGCCACATTTTCAATAACGCATGGGTGCATTGGGGCACGGCGGCCTCGCGTTCGCGTGAGTTGAATGCCGCTGGAAATCCGGAGGTCAAGTGGTCGACTGCCAAGGCCTTGAAGACATTCGACTCGAACAACTGCAACTACGCGGGTACAAGTTCCAAGAGCGTCTATCTGCCTCAGTGGTCCGCCTCCTGCATGTTGCCAAACTCCGATCCGACGGATGACACCTTCTATCTTCCGAATTATTCGCTCGATGAGTACATCGACACGACCGGCCAGGCGGTTCAGTTGAATCTGCAGGGTTGGGGCAATGTGGGCATGAACTATCGCGTTGGCGCCCACTCGGCCACGCTCGAGTTTGGCGGAGAGGTGCGCAATGCGCACAAGTTCCAGAACGCTTTCACGCCGAGCTATGACTACAGTGGATCCGCAACCGCCGATCAGTTCCAGACCGGCTTTGCCGATCCAGGCTACTATAGCGGCAACTACCACATGGGACCGGTTACCAGCTACGACAGCATCAAGGCTTATTACACGGCCAATCGGAATCTGTTTTCACTGGATTCTGACGATACCCACTTCAGTTCCGACCCCGCCAACTTCAATATGATCGAACGCGTCTCGGCCGGCTACATCATGAACACCGTCAATTGGAATCGCTTCCGGCTTCAGACCGGCCTCCGCATCGAGGGAACGCAACTCAACACTCTGGGCTATACGCTGAACACCTATACCGATTCGCAGGGAAACATCCACTGGCTCTCCGATAACACCGTTACGGCTAACGAAGGCTACTGGGATCCGCTGCCAAGCGTTCAGGCCCGCTACGCTTTCTCGAACGCTACAAACATTCGCGCCGTCTATGCGCGGGGCATCTCCCGGCCAAACCCGCTGGATCTCATTCCCTACGTGAGCGTCAATGCCGGCAGCAACCCGGCGATTGCGGTCGGCAATCCAAATCTGTTGCCGACCCACGCCAACGACTTCGACTTGCTGTTCGAACGCCAGCTCAAGTCGCTGGGATTGATCGAGGGAGGCTATTTCTTCAAGCAACTCAGCAACCCGATCTTCGCCAGCTATACGCAAATTCCGTCTACCTCGCCATATGCCGGAACCTCGGGGCAAGCGATCGATATTCAAAGCCAGAATGTGAACGGGGCCGGAGCTCACGTATCGGGCTTGGAGGTCTCGGTACAGGATCATTTTGGCAACCTTCCAGGTGGCTTGAGCGGCCTGGGGATCAACGCAAACTATACCTTCACGACTTCGAATACGGAAGGCGTTCCCGGGCGCACCGATACGCCCGCACTTGTGGGCCAGGCCAAGAATTCCTGCAACGTTGAACCGTCCTATGAGTACAAGCGCTATTCCGCCCACATGGGAATCAGCTACAATGGCGCCAACATCTACGCTTACCAGTACGTCGACAATTTGCCGGCGGGCAGCGGCGAAAACTCGCCCGGACCGCTCAACGGTCCGTGGGGCGACAACTACTTCTATCCGCATATGCAGGTGGATGCGCAGGCCGGCGTACGGCTCTATCGCTCGCTGAAGCTCGAGATCAGCGGCCTTAACCTCAATAACGAGGTCTTCGGTTTCTACAATGGCAGCCCTCAGTACATGACACAGCGCGAATACTACAAGCCGACATACAGCGCAAGCCTCCGCTGGATTTCGGGTTCGAATAGGTAATTCAACCCGCGACCTTCATCCTGGATGGGAACTGGATAACAATGCGAACTCTTCTCACGCTGTGCTTTTTTGCGGGCTGCGCTATCTCACCCGCGCAATCCACGCCGCCGCTTACCGCGAACCGGAGCATTCCACTGCCCGGCGTCAGCGGCCGTTTCGACCATCTGGCCATCGATACGGCGGGCAATCGGCTCTTCATCGCCGCGACGGGCAATCATTCCGTTGAAGCGATCGACCTGAAGACGGACAAGGTGCAACAAAGCGTTGCCGGCCTCGGAAAGCCGCACGGTCTGGCGTGGGTTGCGGCCACCGGAAGTCTCTATGTCGCGGACGGCGCGCTGGGTGAACTCAGAGTCTACAAGGGAACGCCACTCGCTTTGGCCGGTACGATCAAGCTCTCCGACGATGCCGACGACATGGTCTATGACGAAGCCCACCACTTGCTCTTTGTCGGCCACGGCGCCGGCGATGCCGCGAGTCCAGCCAAGATCGCCGTGGTGGACACGGCGCATTTCAACCTGATTGCGAATCTTTCGGTGGCAACCCACCCGGAGGCGCTGGACATCGATCCGCGCCGCGGCCGTGTCTTCGCCAATATTGCAGGGGCGGGTGAAGTCGCGACGATCGACGCGGCCGCAAAGGAAATCGCCGCGCATTGGAAGCTGACCGCGGCCGCCCACAATGTGCCGATGGCATTCGACGACGAAGATCAGTTGCTCTTCGTCGCCTGCCGGACTCCGGGAACGGTGATCGCTCTCGACGCCGCAACCGGCAAGGAAGTGGCCAGCCAGCCGACGGCGGACGGGGCCGACGATCTCTTCTACGACCCCGCATTGCGCCGCGTCTACGTAATCGGCGGTTCCGGGGAAGTCGATTCCTACCAGGTGGACGCCGCGAAGGGTCTGCATCCGCTCGATGTACTGCACACCGCCGGCGGCGCGAAGACGGGCTTGTTCGTTCCGGCGCAAAATCTGCTTTATGTGGGCGTACCGCAAGCGGGCGGGAAGCCTGCGGAGGTTCGCGTCTACTCGACGACGACTGCGCAAACTCCAAATGCCTCCCCGGTGAAGAGCGCCGTGGACGAACGCGGCGAACTGAAGTTTGTTGTCATCGTCAGTCGTCATGGTGTGCGTTCGCCCACGGGCAAGACTGAAGAGCTGAATCGGTATTCGGCTGAGCCTTGGCCCGCATGGAGCGTTCCGCCGGGCTACCTGACGGAACATGGCGCTCATCTGATGACTCTCTTCGGCGCATACGACCGCCAGCGTCTGGCGGCGCAGGGGCTGCTTGCGCCGGACGGCTGCGCGGATGCGTCGCGGATCAGCATCGTTGCCGACTCCGATCAGCGCACACGCGAAAGCGGCAAGGCGCTCGCCGCGGGCCTCGCGCCCGATTGTGCGATGAAAGTCGCCGCGCTAGCGGAAGGAACGCAAGATCCGCTTTTTCATTCACTGGGCGCCGGAGTTGGACATCTGGATAAAGCTCTCGCCGCGGCCGCAATCTCAGGCCGCATTGGAGCCAATCCGCAAGGATTGACCGAGGCCTACCGTACGCAACTCGAAGCGCTCGAAGAGACATTGCGCGGGTGCAAGGCCGGTGCGAAGTGCCCAAGCTCCGGCACTGTTGCGCCTTTGTCTATCTTCGATCTTCCGTCTTCAGCCTCTCCGGGAAACTCCGGCCGCATGGCCGAATCGCGCAGTTCACTCGATCTGGCCTCCACGATGACCGAGGACCTGCTGCTCGAATACACCGAGGGCATGGATGCCGCAAAGGTAGGTTGGGGCCGCGTGGATATTCGCAAACTGCGCGAACTGCTGCAACTCCACACCGCCCATGAAGACATTGCGGACCGAACCGGCTATATTGCTCGCGCGCTGTCCTCGAATCTCTTGATCCACATTCTTCAGTCCATGCGGCAGGCAGTATCCGCGCGGCCCATGGCGGGCGCGGTCGGCAAGCAGGGCGACCGTCTTCTCATTCTCGTTGGTCACGATACGAACATTGCTTCCATCGCCGGGGCACTGAACCTCAACTGGCTCATCGACGGTCGTCGTGACGATACGCCGCCGGGGGGGGCGCTGGTCTTCGAGTTATGGAAGACGTCCGGCAAAGAGGAGTACTCCGTACGGACTTATTACATGGCGCAGAGCCTCGAACAGATGCGCAACGCCACCGTGCTGAGCCTGGAAAACCCTCCTGAGATCGTTCCCGTATTCGTGCCCGGCTGCGGTCAATCCGACCTCTCCTGCGAATGGAAGGCATTTCAGAATGCGATACAGTCGAATACCGATTCGACTTTCGTGAAGTGACGCTGAAAACAGAGTCTCGACCAAGCTGAAATAACTGAATCTCTACCGTCACTGACAACATTTTCCGGGCGCCTGTTCCACGGAGAATTCTTTCGCCCAACGCGGGCGACTTTTGCGACCGCTTGAGCGCTGTCCAGGCGATGTCGGCCTGGTTGCGCGGGAGTCGCCGAATCCCGCATTGACCAGTGTAATTCCATGGAACGAACGCGATGGCTTCAATGCTCGACGTTCGATAACAAACCGGCATGAGTCGGGTCTCGGCCTAGACGTTGCCTCCATGGCTCATTTGTAGATCGGCGGTCGTGCGAACTCCGTTGGGAGGATTGCCATCGAACAGATACTTGCACTCCTCCGTGCGCCGCATTCCTTCGGCGTCCTTGATGGTGAACTCCCGAACATGGCCGCTCTTGTCGCCGCGCCATAGCGAAACGCTCTCATAATCGCCATCCTTGCGCAGAATGAAATAAACCATTTCGACGAAGCGGAGGGCGGTCATGTCGTCTTTGTACCATTTGGCAATGCGGCGTAGCGCATCCATGCCCGCCTCTTGCGGAGACATTCCCTTTCTCATGTTCTCGACAATGGTGTGGGCTCCGTCGATCCTGACGTTCGCTTCGCCGTTGCCGGAGGAGCCGGCCGAGCCTATTTCAGGATCGAGATAGCATCCGGCTCCTATCACCGGAATATCGCCAACCGCCCCGGGAAGCCTCCACGGAAGTCCACTGGTGGTAGCTGCGCAGGACATCTCGTTCTTTTGGTTCACGACGGAAACGTAGAGAGGCTCGGCGGCGGGAACCAAAGCATCGTAGACGCCGCGCCAGGATAACGCTGGACCGAAGCCCAACTGCACGGCGAGCGGCTCCAGTTTATGGATCAGCATATCCAAGTCCCGCTGTGAACCTGGGAGAAAGTGCGCTTTTCTGGCCGCCTCCGGCCAGTTGGGATCGTAGATTCCCGAACCTAGCGTTTCAGGAGCCGACTGGATACGCTTCCAAAGCTCCCAACCGCTCCGAGTGCGCTCCGTCGACAGGTCTTCCTTTGTAAATCCATGCGAAAGCGCGAAGCTCTCCGCATCGGAGCCGACCAGCAGAGAGTTGCCGGTTTGCTCCATCAGGACGCGCGCCAGAAGCGAAGCGTTGCGGATGCCTCTCACACCGGCAACTGCCGCGCCGCGACGGGTTGGACCGTCCAGACAGCATGCGTCCAACTGAACCTCCCCTTGCGCGTTGGGGAGTCCGCCCAGGCCCGCGCTATGGTCATTGGGATCGTCCTCCTGGGTCTTGCAGATATGCAGCGCGGCGTCCAGCGTATTGTCTCCGCGCTTGAGCATCTCATAAGCGGCATCGACGCCGATGGTTCCAGTAACCTTGCCGATAATGGCCGGCAGCCCAGGCACTGCCGGGCGAGTCGGTTTGGGATGACCGTGGGCAGCGTGATCGTCGTGATGATGATCGTGCTGTTGACTTGCGTTCGAGTCCGCGGTTTGCGCATCGCCCCTTGAGCCGAGCGCCGCCGATGCCGACGAAATGACCATCGTGGCCAGGAAATCTCTGCGGGTAAAGTTCATGACGTTCCTTCTTGAAATGTCTTTGCAAGGTCCAGCATAACGCCGGACCTTGCGATTGCCCAGGGTTTTCTTGTTGGCCTACGGCGCTTGGAACTTCCATTGCTGCCAGGTTGCGCCGCCGTAGGCGTATTGATCGATCGCCGTTCCGCTGGCTGCTCCACCCCCTGCCACGTCCAGCGCCAGTCCGCTGTTTGCATTGGTGAGTTCGAAGATGCCGCTGCCCACAAAAATGACATTCCACTCTTCGTATGCATCGCCGTTAGCGGGATATTGATCGACACGGGCCTCCGGCGCCGCGGACCCCCCGGCCACGGCGAGCAATTGCCCGCTTGAGACATTGGTCAGGGTAATGACATTCGCGCTTACGTTGTTGACCTTCCATTGCTGGTTGACGCCATCGTTCACGGCGTAAATCTGCATATCTTGGCCGTCTGTCTTGGAAAAATCGGGATCGTCGATGGCCAGGCCGCTGTGAACGCTGGTGACGATGTAGGTTCCGTTGGGGATCAGATCGGTGGTGGGGCCTACCGTGATGGTGAAGGGCTGCGAGCTCTTGGCCCCGCAGCTATTGGTGAAAGTGGCCGTATACACGGTGGTGCCCACGGGAAACTCAATGTCGAGGATCTCGCGCGCTGTGGAAGTGAAGCCGTTGGGGCCGACCCAGGACCATCCGCCGGTGAGCGGCTGCGGGGAAAAGCTCACCAACGTTCCGTAAGGAACGGTCGCCGACGATTCCTCTACAGGCGGTCCGTTGCCGATCTGGATAAACGGAACAATCGGGGTGGGCGAGCAAGTGGCGGGTCCAGATGTGGCGCTTGCAGTCGCGTAATCCGAGATGGCGTTGGACATGACCGCGGCCACGCGGTAGTAGTAGGTTGTATTCGAAGCGAGACTGGTATCCGAGTAGGTGGTTGCGTCAGCCGTAGTCGTGTCCACCAGGGTCCAAGTCTGATTGTCCGTGGAATGGAAGACCTCGAACCCGGTTTGGCTGGTGGAATTGATCTTCCAACTCAAATTGATCTGAGAGGACGATGTCGTTGCCGTCAAAGCGGACGGCCCGGGCAGTGCAAGCAGGACCAGTTCATTGAGCGGCGGGTTGTTCTCGATGAGAATGTTCCTGTATTCATCGGAGACGCCGGTCTGGTGAGCTTGCAGGGCGAATGAAGTGGGGATGTCCTCAACGGGGACGGCGGAGTTCTTGAAGTACATGATGTGAGAGGCGGTGGTCGGTTCGTCTTCGAACGAGCACGCCGAGTCCGCGCTGGCATTCGCGGTATTGACGAGCATCTCGCAGCGATACCAGGTCTTGATCTGCTCTCCTTTGTCTTCAGGACCGTTGTTGTACGAGGTGACGGGAAGGAAGGTGTTCGCGTATTTGCCGGTTTGCTGGTAGTCCCAGGAGATATTCGTGGGCAGTTCGAACTGAAGGCCATCCATGGCGTCGGCAGTGTCGCTGGTGCCGAAGAAGAGCACGCTCGGCTCGTGCAGGTATAGATTCTGGTAGACGGAGTAGAGGATGCGGTAGGCGGAGTAGGTTTGCGTGGTATAGAGGAATCCACGCGCGCTGCCGGTTGTCTCGATCGCGCCCTCGGTTGCATTGATTTCGAACGTACCGGCAGGAACTTGGTTCCAGCCATCCAGAGTTTTGCCGTCGAAGACTGAATTGAGCGCCGGCGGCGCTGCCATTGCCGCCTGGGAAGCCCAGACGGCGCACACAACGACTGCGAGAGCCATTGCAAATCTGCTCATGACATTGTTCATCGGTGTTCCCCTTCAAGAGATTCTGCCCGCTTTCGACGCTAGGTCCACGACTCGGGTATGGCGTTGGAGAGTTGGCCGTCCGGCAGTCTGGAGCGGACACTCTCCATCGTCAACGACCCGGCGGCCTCCCAGAGGCCCGTGCATTTATCCACGGGCCTCCCCTTGTCCAGAACGCGCATCAATAGCTGGTGAACTTCCATTGCTGCGACGCGCTGCCGCTGTATGCCA
>CAZMHC010000031.1:0-29950 GCA_964565955.1 uncultured Occallatibacter sp. | reverse complement strand
AATTTCCCAGGTCTGAAAATCCAGACCTGGGGCACCCGGCCGCAAGTCTAGCAAAAGAAAAGAGGGCTTTAGGCCGGGTGGTCCCGGTCTCGGTGATCTTTTCAAACCAAGATGAGGGTGCCCCCGGTCCCTCGCCTTTGGGGACCGGGGATGGAGACTCACATTTCACTGCCGTCGGATTCACTGTTGGAGTATCCTTTGTTGTGCTGAAAGGCGAGAGAGAGGTTGGTAACTGCCCGAGTGGATTCGCTACCGGCAAATCGGCTTATCCTCCCCGGTCCCCAAAGGCGAGGGACCGGGGGCACCCTCAACTTGATAAAACGCTGTACGAGACCAGGGCCACCCGCCAACAAAGTAAAGAGGGCTTTAACCCCTGAGGATGTTTTGCTGTTTGAACTTGTGAGGTTAGGCAATGACAGAATCTGACGATAATTCGGTCGAAGTGTTGTCTGCTGGAGGGGTGCGGATAGAAATTCGGAAAAGTGAAGTGATTGCGTATAAGGATCGCAAAGCTTTTGAGCGCAATGAGAAGAAAAGACGTTGGATTGCATTGCTATGGTTTGCATTCAACCTGTATGTTTCATTCTCGATTCTGGAGTTTCCTCGTCCGCTTTCTTCTATCCGTCAATTGCCGAAGGCTTTGACTTCATGGCCGATTGACGAATTATCCATCCGATTGATTGTTTCATTGCTTGTATGGCTTTTTATCGCAATATCTTTTGTCTTTGCTCTGCGAATTATGATGCTACAAATCAGAAAGCGTTTGCGCTTCACACCAGACGTTATTGAGATCATTGAAACCCATCGCGGTCGTTTGCATCGAACTCAATCCTATCTGAAAGCCGATGTGACAACTCTTCATTACGAAGAGGAAATGTCCATATTTCCAGGAACGAAAGGGCGTCTTTGTTTCACTGTCGGAGACCAACAGATCAAGTGCCTTTATCCTCTCAAATGTTTGGAAGCCAACAGAATTTTGTCTGAACTTCAGCGAATGGGGTTTGATGTGCTCCGCGATGCTGGTCTACCTATGATGATTGAGATGGAGCAGGCGCGCCGAAAGCGGCCATTTGCATTGTTTCCTTAATCACAAAAGATATTTCGGATGATGCAAAACCAGAATGGGAGATATCGCAGTGACGAAAGAAGATGCGTGGAACTTGGCGAATCATTGGGTTGCGGCATGGAACGCTCACGATCTGGACTCAATCATGGAGCATTATGCAAGTGAAGTTGAGTTGACTTCGCCAATTGCCGCGAATCTGTTGGGAATTCCTGGCGGGAAGGTAGCTGGGAAGGAAAGCTTGAGAGCGTACTTTCAGCGGGGATTGGAAGCCTACCCGGACCTTCAGTTTCGCCTGGAGGACGTGCTCTGGGGCGTAAACAGCGTCGTGCTTTGCTATACAAATCAAAAAGGAACACGCACGGCAGAGTTCATGGAGTTATCTGCGACTGGAAAAGTGGCGCGAGTGGTGGCGAACTATAGCGCATAACTGGCGACTGCGGGGATGCGAAGGCTCGTCCCCTTGAATGATAGCTGTTGCTTAACTGGTGTAAGAAGACGAGGCTAACGGCAAGTGACGATTTTGCAGTTCTTTTTATGGAGCCTGCTGAAGGTGGCCGTAGTGACGGTGGTGATGCTGACGGCCGTCGCCTATACGGTGCTGCTGGAGCGCAAGCTGGTGGGGCGCATCCAGAACCGCTGGGGGCCGAGCCGCGTGGGGCCTTTTGGCCTTTTGCAGCCGCTGGTGGACGGGGCGAAGCTGTTCCTCAAGGAGGACATGACTCCTGCCGGCGTCTACCGGCCCCTTTATCTGCTGGCGCCGGTGCTGGCGCTGGGCTGCGCGCTGATCTCCATCGGCGTGGTGCCTTTCGGCGAACCCGGCGTCGGCCCCGGCGGCCTCGACCTCTTCGAGATTGCCGACGTGAATGTCGGCCTGCTGGTGATTCTCGGAGTTACTTCCATCGGGGTTTACGGCATCGCGCTGGCTGGGTGGTCGTCGAACAGCAAATACTCGCTCCTGGGCTCGCTGCGCTCCTCGGCCCAGTTGATAAGTTATGAGTTGGCGTTGGGCCTCTCGCTGGTGGGCGTGGTGCTGCGCGCCGGATCGCTCAACTTGAGAGCGATCGTCGAACAGCAGGCCGAAAACGGCATCGCCACCTGGAATCTCTTTGGCGGATTCCAGTTTGTAGCCTTCTTCATCTATCTTACCGCCGCCTACGCGGAGACCAACCGCTCGCCCTTCGACTTACCGGAGGCGGAGAGCGAACTTACCGGCGGCTATCACACCGAGTACAGTTCGATGAAGTTCGCCATGTTCTTCATGTCCGAGTACGCCAACATGATTACCGTGGGCTGCGTGGCCACGCTGCTGTTTCTGGGCGGCTGGACCAGTCCCTTCGGCAAGCTGATACCGCAGCCGCAGAACATTTTCGTCCATGCGCTGTTTCCCATCTTCTGGTTTGTGTTGAAGGTCTTTTCATTTCTCTTTTTGTACGTGTGGGTGCGTGGGACGCTTCCGCGCTTCCGCTACGATCAACTGATGAACTTCGGCTGGCGGTGGCTGATGCCGCTGGCGATGCTGAACATTGTGGCGACCAGCCTGTGGCTGGCCTATCGCTGATTTACAATCGGTGAATCCGCGCGATTTTGTGTTTTCACTGAACCGGCCGTTATTTTCAACCGCTGCAACGCGCAAGCCAGGGAACGATGCACCTGATTCTGTTTATCGTCTTTGCCGGATTCTGCCTGGCTGGAGCGGTCAACCTGCTGCTCCAGACGCATCCGATCAATAGCGCCCTGTCGCTGATTGTGGTGATGGTCTCGCTGGCCGTGCTCTACCTGCTGCTGGGCGCGGAGTTTCTGGCCGCCGCGCAGGCAATCGTCTACGCCGGGGCCATCATGGTGCTGTTCATCTTTGTGGTGATGCTGCTCAACGCGGGGCGCGAGGAGCGCACGGCGGGGAGCCGCGCTGCGGGCCTGGTCGGCTTTCCCGCGGTGGCGGTGATTCTGAGCCTGATGGCTACCCTTTTGCTTCATGCGCAGGGGTTGGGCACGGCAAGACTTGCGAACGGCATTACATCGACAGAGGAATTGAGCAAGGTGCTCTTTACCAATTTGCTATTGCCTTTCGAGGCAACATCGGTGCTGGTGCTGATTGCGATTCTGGGCGCGGTGGCGCTGGCCAGTCATGACGAGGGCAACGCGACTGAGAAAAAGGAGGGCCAGTGAATCCTCTCTACGCGCAGTTTCAGCAGGAAGTTCCGCTTTCCTGGTATCTCGCGCTCAGCGCGGCGCTGTTTTCCCTGGGCGTCGTCGGCTTTATCGTCAAGCGCAACCTGATTACCGTATTCATGTCCATCGAACTGATGCTCAATGCCGTGAATCTTAGTTTTGTTACCTTTGCCCATCAATGGCACGCGGTGAAGGGGCAAATCTTCGTCTTCTTCGTGATGATGGTGGCGGCGGCGGAGGCAGCCGTGGGGCTGGCTATTATCATCGCCGTCTTCCGCGCCCGCGCTACGCTGGCCGTCGACCGAATCGACCGGATGAGCCTATGAGCGCATATCTCCATCTTTGGCTGATTCCTTTAGCGCCATTCGCGGGATTTCTGGTGAACGGACTCTTCGGCCGTCGTTTGCCCAAATGGCTTGTGACCGCGGTTGCATTGCTTGCTCCGTTGGCTTCGTTCTCCGCGGTCCTGTGCGACTCGAGTGGCGATCTTCTTCCGCACGTTGAAACCTTCGGTCAATGGATCAACGCTGGTTTGCTACACATCGATTTCAGCTTCGTCCTCGACCAGCTTTCGCTGACCATGCTGTTGGTCGTCACCGGCGTCGGTTTTCTGATTCATATTTACTCAGTCGGCTACATGAAGCACGAAGAGGGTTATGCGCGTTACTTCAGCTATCTGAACCTATTCCTGTTCTTTATGACGGTGCTGGTGCTGGCCGGCAATGCGCTGGTGATGTTTGTGGGCTGGGAGGGCGTGGGTCTGGCCTCTTACCTGCTGATCGGCTTCTACTTCAAGAAACAATCGGCGGCGGATGCGGGGAAAAAGGCCTTCATCGTCAACCGCATCGGCGATGTCGGCTTTCTGATTGGAATGTTTCTGCTGGTCGCCAACTTCGGCACACTCACCTTCACCGAGATAGCGGCGAAGTTAGGCCAGGACCCTGGATGGCAGGGCGGCGTGGTCACCGTCATCGCGCTCTGCTTGTTGCTGGGCGCCACCGGCAAGAGCGCGCAGATTCCGCTCTATATATGGCTGCCGGACGCGATGGAAGGCCCCACGCCGGTCTCCGCGCTGATCCATGCGGCAACGATGGTCACGGCCGGCGTTTACATGATCGCCCGCAATCATGTTTTGTTTGACCACTCGCCCTTCGCGCTGAGCGTGGTGGCGGTTATCGGCGCGGCCACTGCGCTGTTTGCGGCTACCATCGCGCTGGTTCAGACGGATATCAAGAGAGTGCTGGCTTACTCGACCATCTCTCAGCTTGGCTATATGTTCCTGGGATGCGGCGCGGCGGCTTACTCGGCGGCTATCTTTCACCTGGTAACTCATGCTTTCTTCAAGGCGCTGCTGTTTCTGGCCGCCGGGGCGGTGATTCACGCGCTGGGAGGGGAACAAGACCTGCGCAAGATGGGCGGGCTTTGGAAGAAGATGCCTGTGACCTTTGCGGTAACTACGGCGGGCGTTCTGGCCATCGCAGGCTTCTTTCCCTTCGCTGGATTCTTTTCGAAGGACGCTATTCTTTACGCGGTTTTTCAGCAGGGAGTGAACGGCAAGATACTTTGGGGCGTGGGGCTGCTGACGGCTCTGCTTACTTCGTTCTATATGTTCCGGCTCTGGTATATGGCCTTTCTGGGCGAGCCGCGCGGCGAGTCGGCGCATACTCATCCAACCCCCTTCTCGATGCTCGCGCCGCTTACGATTTTGGCGCTGCTGTCGATCGGCGGCGGCTGGATCGGCATCGATCGAGTGAGCGGTTGGATCAATATGGAGCGAGTCAGCGGTTTTCTGGCGCCTGTCCTCGGGGCGCGCGGCGCGGATGCCGGGAACGTGCAATTGGAGCTGATCCTGAGCGTCATCGCCGTGGGCGCAGCGCTTTTTGGATGGCTTCTGGCCCATGTTTTCTACCGGCAGGACTCCACTCTGCCGGAAGACACGCGGGCGGCGCTGAGCGGCGGCTACAAGATACTGACCAACAAGTATTATGTGGACGAGATATACGGCGCGACGGTGGTCAAGCCGCTCATGGGCATCTCCGGATTGGTTCTGGAAGTTATTGTGGACTATGGAATACTGGGCGGGCTGGCTTGGCTGCTGACGGGCATTGCCACGCTGACCGGGGCGGTGCTGCAACGCTGGCAGTCGGGCAATATTCGGGCATACGCGGCATGGGTGGCGGCGGGAGCGGCGGCGCTGCTGTTGTTTGTGCTGGTGCCGTGGCAGACAGTCTGGCCGCAGTCTTTGGAGTTTGTTTGGAAGATGGCGGGGCATTGAGAGTATGAACGAACTCAACAACTCGATTCTCACGTTGATCCTGCTGACTCCGCTGGCGGGGGCGGCGCTGGTCGCTCTTGCGCCGGACCGCCTCAAGCTGCCTAACTGGATCGCGCTCTTGACGACGCTGGCCAGCTTCGGCCTGACGCTGCATCTGCCCGCGCACTTCATCTTGGGACGCGGCGGCTTTCAGTTCGAGACTAGTCGCCTGTGGATCGAGAATCCGGCAATCAGTTACCACGTGGGCGTGGATGGGCTGAGTCTCTGGCTCGTGGTTCTGACCGGGCTGCTTGGCCCCATCGGAGTTATCGCCAGTTGGAAGGCCGTCGCCGAGCGGCGGAAGATTTTTTATGCGCTCTTTCTGGTGCAGCAGACGGCGATGGTGGGCGTGTTTATCTCGCTCGACCTGATGCTTTATTACGGCTTCTGGGAGCTTTCGCTGGTTCCCATGGCGATCTTGATCGCCATGTACGGACGCAAGGACGGACCGAGAGCGGCGCTGAAGTTCTTCTTATTCACCTTCATTCCCTCCGCGCCCTTGCTGGCGGCGATTCTGTGGCTCTACGCGCAGACGGGCAGCTTCGACTTTGCGACGCTCCAGATTCTCTTGGCGCACGGCTCGTTCCCCGCTGGACCGCTTTTCTGGGTGGCGCTGGCGTTTCTCTTCGCCTTCGCGGTCAAGGTGCCAGTCTTCCCGCTGCACGGCTGGCTCGCCGAGACCTTCTGCGAGGCGCCGGTGGCGCTGGCCATGGTGGTGGCCGGCAAGCTGGGGCTCTACTCGATGCTGCGCTTTCACATCGGGCTGTTTCCCGATCAAGCTCGGGCACTGGCGCCGCTGCTGATGGCGCTGGCCACGGTAGGCATTCTCTTCGGCGCTTGCCTTGCTTTGGTGCAGCGCAACTTCTGGAGGCTGCTGGCCTTCGCCGCGCTGAGCCATTTGAGCCTGATTACGCTGGGCATCTACGGCTTCTCGTTTACCGGCTCGGCGGGGGCGGTCTATCAGACGCTCAACCACGGCGTGGTGGATGGCGCGCTCTTCCTGCTGCTGGGCGCGCTCTACGACCGCTATGCGACCAGCCGCATCGGCGATTACGGCGGCGTGGCGGGCAAGCTGCCGCGCGCGGCGACGTTCTTCGCAATCGCCGCTTTGGCCATGATCGGGCTGCCCATGTTCGGCGATTTTGTGGGCGAGTTCATGATTCTGGTCGGCACTTTTACCGGGGCCAGCAAAGGCTGGGCGATTGCCGCGTCTGTGGGCGCGATTCTTGGCGCGGCGTATATGCTCTCGCTGGCGCAACACATCTTCTTCGGGCCGGAGAGCAAGCTGATTGCCTCGAAGGCCGCTGTGGACTTGGGCTTCGCCGAACTGGCGGCGCTGACTCCGCTGGCCGTGCTGATGCTGGCCATGGGACTGGCTCCATCGATCTGGCTGGCGGCCATCGAGATGGGGACGCATCCCGTTCAAGTGAAGCAATCGACCTACTCACCATCGCATATGCTGTATTTGCCGTCGTTGTCTATTTCGTCACCAGGGGAGGGCCAGCGGTGAATCTCGCTAGCATTCTCAGTTCCCTTCCCCAGGATTTCTTTCGCATCCTTCCCGAAATTGTGCTCACACTGACCGGGGTGAAGGTGATGGCGCTGGATGCCGCGCTGCCCGCCGGATGGCCGCGCCGCTGGCTGGGTTGGGTCGCCGCGATCGGGACCACTTTGGCTCTGTGGGCCAGCCTCTGGCAGTTTGCGCTGCCGCAAGGCACAGGCTTTTACGGCACGGTGGAGACCAGCGCCTTCACCATCTTCTTTCATGTGCTGATCTGCGGCATTGTGCTGGTCGCGCTGCTGCTCTCGCTCGACACCTTGCCGGAGGAGAGCCATCATCAGGGCGAGTATTATGCGCTTATCGTCTTCGGCGCGGTGGGAATGTGCCTGCTGACGGGCGCGGTCGAGCTGCTGCTGGCCTTCATCGCCCTGGAAATCTCCTCGATCTCAACGTACGTTCTGGCCGGCTATCGCAAGAACACAGGCAGCGGAACCGAGGCGGCCATCAAGTATTTTCTGCTCGGTTCCTTCGCCACGGCTTTCCTGCTTTACGGCATGGCCATGATCTTCGGCGCCACCGGGACCACGCAGATATACGAGATTGCCCGCCTAGCGGCTGCGACGGAGAATCGTACGTTCCTATTGGCGGGAATGGCGCTGATGCTGGTGGGCATTCTCTTCAAGGTCTCGGCCGCGCCCTTTCACGTCTGGACGCCGGACGTGTACGAAGGCGCGCCGACGCCGGTGGTGGCGCTGCTCTCGACCGCGCCCAAGGCCGCGGCTTTCGCGCTCCTGCTGCGGACGGTTTATCAAATCTTTCCTTCGCTGCACCCGCTTTGGTCGCCGCTGCTGTGGGCGGTGGCCGCGCTCTCAATGACCGTGGGCAACCTGGCCGCGCTGCGCCAGCAGAACGTGAAGCGGATGCTGGCCTACTCCTCGATCGCTCATGCGGGCTACCTGCTGGCAGCCTTCGCGGGAGTGGGAACCAGCGGCATCGCCGCCGCCAGCTTCTATATCGCGGCGTATACGGCCATGAACGTGGGGATATTCGCTGTAATTGCGCTGGTGAGCGGGTACGAGGAAAAGCTGCCGCTGATAGAGGATTTTCGCGGGCTGATCTATCGTTCGCCGCTGCTGGGCGGGCTGCTGATCTTCTTTCTTGCCTCTTTGGTGGGAATTCCCTTCACGGGCGGATTCTTCGGCAAGTTTTCCTCGTTCTCGGCCGCAATGGGCGGGGAAGCGGTATGGTTGGTCCTCGTCGGATTGTTGAATTCGGGGCTGGCTGCGGCCTACTATCTGCGCCTGGCGCTGACGGCTGCGCAACCCCCCATCCTGAACGACGATGCAAGGTCAGCCCCACCGCAGGTAGGAGTGGCAGTCGGCGCGGCCTTGCTGCTGGCTGTTGCCGCAACGCTGGTTCTGGGCATCGCGCCCGGCGAGGCGCTGCGCGCTGCCGAAGCCGGAGCGCATACCCTTGAAGCCCCGGCAGGTGTCAGCGCGCCAGTGGATTCCGGAGCGCCGCAAGCGCGGCGCTAGCGCAAAATCCGCTCGGCTACCGTGCCGCCGTCAGGACTGCCGCATATCGGTCAGCGGGCGCTTGTGGTGGGTCTGGTGGGCTTGCCACAGCATACGAAATTCGTCGGCTTCCGCGATGGTGCCGGCATGGTCGCGATCAGCGGCGTGGCGCGGTTTGCGAGTTGAATCGCGCATCCGCTCCTCTCGATGCAGAGCGTGCAAGGCAGCCTGGACCAATTCACTGACATTCGCGTAACGTCCGCTTTCGACCCTGGTCAGGACAAAATCCTCGAGATCGGGAGTAAGGTTGACGTTGCGTTTCGGCATAAACGTTCCTCCTATGAAAAAGCCTATAGCACAATTTGAACGTCGGATGGCTCCTTCGGCACAGAAGCGAAGTCGGCCCAACTCTTCGGGATTTCGACTACCCTCCATTCCAGTCCGGGAAAATCCTTCTAGACGGGATGCAACGCGGACTGCCCTGAGGCCGCCTCTTGGCTTGAAACTCCAGGTCTGTTGATCTCCAGCAAACTCTTGTAATAGGCCACGGTGAGGCCCATCACATGCTTGTTGACATAGTGCTCCACGACCCATGCGCGCGCGGCGGCGCCCATGCGGAGGCGGCGCTCGGGGTTGCGAAGCAGCTTGATCACCGCCTCGCTGATGGCCACCGGATAACCGGGCGGGATCAGCAGGCCGGTCACCTCCGGCACCACGGAGTCGCGCGAACCGGTGGATTCGGTGGTGACGACGGGCAGGCCGCTGGCCGCGGCTTCGAGCACGGCATTGGGAAATCCCTCGCGCCAGGTGGGCAGGACCATCATATCCATGGCATGGTAGTAGGGCGCGGCATCGGCCACCATTCCAGTAACATGGATGCTGGGATGGGCGAGGATGCGGGCGCGCAGGTCGCCTCCCAGGGCATCCTCGGCCGCATCGAACCAGCCCACCAACAACAGGCGCGTTTGCGGTTCGGCTTTGAGGATCGTTCCGAAGGCCTCGATCAGCTCCGGCAAGCCTTTGTCGCGGGTCAATCGGCCCACAAAACCGACTACCGGGCAATCGCGCGGAATCCCCAGGCGGTCGCGAAGGTCGCTGGGCCGCGGCGAGAGCGGCGCGAATCGTTCCACATCGACCCCGTTGCTGCTACCTCCGCCAAGCAGGCGCAGTTTGGCGGCGGGCGCCACGCCCAGCAAAATCGCCTCGGCGCGCAGACTGGCGCTGTTGCAAAGCACGGCATCGGCGGTCTCGGCAGCGAAGCGTTCCGCAGCCCGCAGGATGCGGTGCTTGAATCCATTCGAGGTTTGCAACTTGAGTCCGCGCAGCATATAGACGCGCACCGGAACGCCCGCCAGTCGGGCCGCGATGGTGCCCAGCAGTCCGGCCTTGGGGGTGCTGAATTCAGTCATATCCGGCTTGAGCCGGAGCAGCAGCCACCAAAGCCTGACTAGCGAGACAATATCGTTGAACGGCGCAATCTTGCGCTCGATGGGGATGGCGATGGCTTCGACGCCTTCGCTTCGCGCGGTGCTGTCGAGCAGCTTGCCGGGGCTGGCAACCAGCGTCACCCGGAAGCCAGCCTCGCGCAGGGAGCGCAGACGTCCGATGAGAACCATGCAGGTTTGCGGATGGGTGATGCCGACCACGATATGCGGCGGACGGGCGGGGCGATCAGTTGAAGCCACCAAGAAACTGCGCGCCGCCACGATGAGACGCGACAACACCGCCAAGGCAATTTGTGCGCTGCGAATGAACACGAGTCCCTCCAGGAACGAGGACTTTTGCGTCCCGAGCCGAAGCCGGCATCGGAGACGCTCCAGGAAAACGCGCTCGGTGGCGTGGGAGCCTATGCTTTCACGACGCTCCCCCGAGTCGAACTTCGACTACGGCGCGTCCTCTCCCGATCTCCGCCTCTGCCGCTTCCCTTCATCAAAACGCAGCTTGAGACGCATTAAAAATGGTCTCTGCCCGGAGGTAATTAGAATCAGTACTCTCAGGAAACACTTTTTGGATAAATCCTGTCAAGCGATAAAACCGAATGTGGAAAAATATCTCGTAATTACCTGTGGAAAACTCAATGATTTACACTTCCTTCATATTGAGAGGGTTTTCTATGCCTGCGGAAGCGCGTCCGAGGCTGCTTTTGCTGATTCCGCATCTTGGCGGCGGCGGGGCCGAACAGGTGATGGCCCTGCTGGCGCGGGGCCTCTCGCCGGAGAAGTACGAGCTGCATCTGGGCCTGGTGACGCAGGCGGATTGCAGGCCGGAATCCCTGCCGCCCTGGGTGACCGTTCACACGCTGGGCGCTCCGCGGGTGCGCGCCGGAGCCTTGCGGCTGCTACGGTTGGTGTGGCGGCTCAAGCCGGATGCAATTCTCTCCGGAATGGCGCACTTGAACTTCGCGGTTCTGCTGCTGCGCCCTTTTTTCCCGCGCGGAACCCGTGCGATAGTGCGGCAGAACGCGACGGTTTCGGCCGCTCTGGCTTTCGGAGACCTGCCGTTCTATACCCGTCTGCTCTATAAGCGGCTTTATCGCCACGCCGACCGCGTGATCTGCCAGACGGAGGCCATGGCCGAGGACCTGTCCAAGGAGCTTGGGCTTGCCGAAGAGCGGATAGCGGTGCTGCCCAACCCGGTGGATATGGAGGGAATCCTGGCGGCCCGGAGCGATCCGGTCGAATGGGGCGGCACGGGGCCGCATCTGTTGGCGGTCGGCAGGCTTTCCAGGGAAAAAGGCTTCGATCTGCTGCTGGAAGCGCTGCGCGCGGTGCGTGAGCGGTTCCCGTGCGCAGACCTGACGATTCTCGGCTCGGGCGCGGAAGAGGCGGCGCTGCGGTCCGCTTGCCGCAGTCTCGGGCTGGAGGCCGCGGTGCGCTTTGCGGGCCACGTCGCCCGGCCTTATGCCTACTTCCCAGGTGCGACCTTGTTTGCGCTTTCCTCGCGCCACGAGGGGATGCCGAATGCCCTGCTGGAGGCGGCGGCCGCGGGGCTTCCTATTGTGGCTCTTCCGGCATCGGGAGGGATAAGGGATATGCTCGGCGGTCGCCCCTGGGCGTGGCTTGCTTCGGATATTTCGGCGGAGGCGCTGACCGCTTCCCTGCTCTCGGCTCTGGCGACATTGCGCTCCGGCGAAGGGGTTCCGCGTTCATAGTTGGCGCGGTGAGATGCCTCTTTCTTCACTTTGCACTCACGAAAAGATTTCCACGTCGCGATAGTCTCTAGCTGTGGTCGTGCATAGCGTTTTGCCAAGGCCGATGCCGCTGTTTGCGGATTAGCTTTCGAACCGGGCCGCGCAGGCACTGACCCTGTTGCTATCCCATGGCAGGCTTACCGCTCCGTTTTGGTTGAAGAGGCCTGCTTTGCCCGCCGCTTTATGCCATTTGCATGGCCCATCCAGACCGGAAGAGCTTCAGCAGGTTGCTGACAGCGCACGCCAGCTTCCACTCGCGGCGGACATTCTCTTTGCCACGCAGGCTGAAGCGGCGACTCGGCACAAAGTTTAACAGGGTATAGTAACTCTAGTTTCGCTCTAACGCCGTCCGGCATGATGCGACTTTCCGGATCGACGAAGTTGCGCTCCACCCCACGGACGAAGACCTGTCCGCAGTGACCCCGGCGCCGCGTCGCGTCGGCTGGCTTGGCCTGTTCCGGATCGGCTAACTCGGGCTTGCGGCCGCGCATTTTCTTGCCCGTGCGCCGCTCTTGTTCTTCGCGTTCGGCCAGCTTTTGCGCGGCCTCGGCGCGTTGCTGCGCGTCTGCGCTAGGCGGTCGATTCCTGGAAGCGATTCCCAATTCCCGGCTTTCTGTGCAAAATAGCTCACTTCGCTTCCCGCAATTCGCCTATTCTAAAGAAAAATCTCCGGTTGCGGCCGGATTTGTGAAAGAATCCAGGGATGATGCAGTTTCCCAAAATCATTCAGGGCGGCATGGGCGTGGGCGTCTCCAACTGGCGCTTGGCTCAGGCGGTCTCCAAACTCGGCCAGCTCGGAGTGGTCTCCGGCACGGCCCTTGACCAGCTTTTTGTGCGCCGGCTCGGCGATGGCGACCAGGATGGCGCCATGCGCCGGGGCCTGGACGCATTTCCCTTCCCGGATATGGCCCGGCGCATCTGGCAGGAGTACTTTGTGCCTGGCGGCAAGCCCAGCGACGCGCCCTATACCATTGCGCCGATGCACCAGCGCCGCGACCCGCGCAAGCTGGTTGAGCTGTGCATGGTGAGCAACTTCGTCGAGGTCTTTCTGGCCCGCGAGGGGCACGGGAATCCGGTTGGCATCAATTTTCTGGAGAAAGTGCAGATGCCGCACCTGTCGTCGATCTACGGCGCGATGCTGGCGGGGGTGGGCTATGTGCTGATGGGAGCGGGGATTCCACTGCATATTCCCGGTGTGCTGGACGCCTTTGCAATGAACAATCCGGCGGAGTACAACCTGTCGGTGATCGGAGCCGCGCCGGGCCAGGACACCTCGATGCGTTTCGATCCTGCAGACTATGGGGAAGGGCCTGTGCCCAGGCTCAAGCGGCCGCGGTTCCTAGCCATCGTCTCCTCGAACACACTGGCCGCCACCATGCTCCGGCGAGCCAACGGCCGCGTCGACGGGCTGGTGATCGAAGGCGCGACCGCAGGCGGGCACAATGCGCCCCCACGCGGAAAGTTGCAACTGACCGACCGGGGAGAACCCATATACGGCGAGCGGGATCGGGTGGATATTGCCGGCCTGCGGGCGCTGGGCGCGCCGTTCTGGCTGGCGGGCGGCTACGGCGACGCGAGGAAGCTGCGCGAAGCCCTAGATCTAGGCGCTGAAGGCGTACAAGTGGGGACCGCTTTCGCTTTCTCGCGGGAATCCGGGCTGCGGCCCGATCTGAAAAAGAGGCTGCTGGCCCAGGCCGCGGCCGGCGCCGCGCGGGTGTTTACCGACCCGCTGGCCTCGCCGACGGGATATCCGTTCAAGGTAGCGCTGCTCGAAGGCTCGTATTCCGATGCGGAAGTCGCTGTGGCGCGGACCCGGGTCTGCGATCTGGGCTATCTCCGCGAACCGTATGCCGCGCCGGATGGAAACATCGGATATCGCTGCGCCGCCGAGCCAGTGGCAAACTTCCTGGCCAAGGGCGGCAAAGTCGAGGAGACGGTGGGCAGAAAATGCCTGTGCAATGCCCTGATGGCCAATATCGGCCATGCCCAGACGCGCAAGAACCAGCCGGAAGAACCAGCCCTGGTCACCGTCGGCGACGACCTGAATTCCGTCGTCCAGTTCCTCGCTCCGGGACGCGCCTCCTATAGCGCCGCCGATGTGGTCGAGTCTCTGTTGAGCCTCGCCGCGGATGCCAACGACGTCGCTCCAGCGGAGACGGTGCTGGTCAACGCCTGAGTTTCGGGCCGGAACTCAGGACTATACAGGCTTTTTCCACAGGCAGACAGGTCAACTGGAGCAGCCGGTTGTTGGCCCCATGCCGGCTGCGCATCGCAGAAACAATCGCAGATGCGTCAAAAACGGCCCTCATCGTGGCTGATTGAACCTTGCTGGTACGCTCAACGAGAACCTCTTTTCCGTTCCTTCCGTGTTCCTTGCTCGGTATAGAAAAGCCGATAATCTCAACTCGCCTTGCTGATCGGAAACCCAGCGCCCGTCTTCACGCTTGCAACCGGCTTTATAGCCTCTCCCGGAGCCGCCTCCAGCGAGACGGATGCGCGAGCGGGCGGCTTGGCCCGAAGCCGCGGGCCAGGCAGCCGGCGCAAGTCCGAGTCCTGCAGCTTGTAGAGCAGAGATCGGTAGCTGATATTGAGCCACCGGGCCGTCTTCTGGCGGTTCCATTCATTGGCGCGCAGCACCTTCAGAATGATCTCTCGCTCCAACTCCTTGGTGGCCGCTCTGGTAATCTCCTTGAGCGAGACGGGATTGTCCAGATCTATCGAAGGAATCAACTCAGACGGGAGCGGAGGCGCCAACTCGGCCGCCAGAGACTCCTCGTTGCCCATCAGGATATAACCGCGAATCATGTTTTCCAGTTGACGGATATTGCCGGGCCAGTTATACCGCCGCATCAGGCGCATCGTCTCGCGCGAAAGCGGCCTGGGGATGCGATGAAATGCCTTCGAGTGCGTTTCGATGAAGCAATTGACCAGCATCGGCAAATCCTCAATCCGCTCCCGCAAGGGCGGCAGGTCGATGGTCACCGCATTGATGCGGAAGAAGAAATCCAGCCGGAAGCTGCCGACCTCGGTTTGCCGGCGCAAATTTGCGTTGGCCGAGGAGATCAGCCGCGTATCGATCCGACGCGACTTCCGCGCCCCCACGCGCATGAAGCTGCCGTCCTGCACCACCTGCAGCAGCTTGGCCTGCACGGACAGGTCGAGGCTGCCGATCTCATCCAGAAAAAGCGTTCCCCGATCGGCCATCTCCACGCGCCCCAGCTTGGTTGCATAGGCCCCGGTAAACGATCCCTTTTCGTATCCGAAAAGTTCCGACTCGATCAGCGCGTTTGGAATGGCCGGACAGGTCACCTTTACCAATGCGGATTTCGAGCGAAGGGAGCGCGAGTGCAAGAGTCGGGCGAGGATATCCTTGCCGGTGCCGCTCTCGCCCTGCAAAAGCACGGGGACATCGGTTGCGGCTACCCGCTCCAGCTTCTCGAGCGCAAGCGCCATGGCATGAGACTTCCCGAAGATCACATTCATCGGGGGCAGGTCGTCGAGATTGGAGGTTTCAGTGTGGCGTTCCAGAAGCATCCTTCATTCGGTTCCAGGCGACTAGACCGACTGCAACCTGTTAACCTTTTGCAAATCGCTGCAACTCGCGTTCCAGATTCGCTCCCGCCGCCGCGGAAGCCGCAATCGGAGCAAAACCGAAGGAATATGAGTGCCCATGCGGAGGAGATTCCCTCCTCACGGGCTTGAGCAGGATGCCGATCGCGGGAGAAAAGGGAATAAATTTTCCTCGACAAGCGCAATCGTTTACCACTTTTTATGAGGAATCTTTCACTCTTCGCATTTTTCTTGCCGGTTTTCAAACCGGGTGATGTAGACTTGTCCTGCTGACAAACGACCCGTTCCGCGATCTGACATTTGGGACAGGCAACGCAGCTTTTTCAGAATCGGTGTGACGGTGGAGAATTTTACCGGGCCGTAGTCGCTTGCGGACCTTGGCCGTACACGCCCAAGCCGGTCATGGCCGCCGATGCCCAGACTTTCATTGGGAGTCATGGGGCCATTCGGCATCTTGTGAAAGCGCAATCAATCGTTTTTTTGCATCTCTACGCATTCTCCGCCTTCGGGTCTCGATTCCTCAGTCCATCGTTGCGATCTCTTTGCCGCCGCCCCCCGCGCGTTGGATGAGGAGAGCTGTCGAGTCTCGTTGGGAGAGCATGGGAATGGCAACTATATTGTCGGCTCCGCCGGCTGTGGTCGGAGAAAACCGCTGCTCTCGCATCGTCGTGATCGATTCCGATCCCGCAATGCTCGAATATATCGACAGCATTGTCGCCGATCGCTTCGCGGTGAGCCTGTTTACCGACGACGAGCAGATGCTCGCCAGCCTCGCGGGATCTCCCTACCCCAATCTGATCCTGATGGATTGGCACATCGCCGGCGACCGCACCGGGCAACGCGCTCTCCGCCTGCTGGAGAAGGTTCTCGTCGCTTGTCCGGCCACTCCGGTGGTCATTGTCTCCCTCTCGGCCGACCTCCACGACGCGGTTCGGGCAACCCGCGCCGGCGCCTCCGACATTCTCCTCAAGCCCTTCGCGCCGAGCGATATAGAACTGGTTGTGCGGCAGCACATCTCGGCGGAGAACCTGATCCCTTGCCGGGAGGCAGCCGAGGAGATTCCGCTCGATGAAAACACCTCTTTCGTCCGCTGCAACAAACGAATGCGGGAGATCGAGTCGCGCTGCATCCTGGTCGCCCGCACCGACATTCCGGTGCTGATTTTGGGCGAGAGCGGCACCGGCAAGGAGATCGCGGCCCTGTTCGTGCACAAGATGTCGGCCCGCTCCACCCGCCCATTCCTCAAGGTGAATTGCGCCGCCATGCCCGCGGACCTGCTGGAAAGCGAACTCTTCGGCTACGAGCAGGGAGCCTTTACCGGGGCGGTCAAGTCGAAGCCCGGCAAATTCGAGATATGCAACAACGGCACCATTTTTTTGGACGAGATAGGCGAAATGCCTCCCGCCCTGCAGGCCAAGATGCTCCAGGTACTTCAGGATGGAAGTTTTTCCCGCCTGGGCAGCCGCTCCAGCGTCCAGGTGGATGTGCGGGTCATCGCGGCGACCAACATCGACATCAAGGCGGCGATGGCCCAAAAGAGCTTTCGCGAAGACCTATACTACCGCCTGAATGGCATCAGTCTGCATATTCCCCCGCTGCGCGAACGCCGTGACGAGATTCCGCTTCTCACTCAATACTTCATGCGCCGGGTGGCGGAAAAGTACGGCCGCGATCCCTTGCCCATCTCCTCTGCGCTCATGCAGGCCCTCGCCAGCTACTCATGGCCGGGCAACATTCGCGAGTTGGAGAATACCGTCAAGCGCTATCTGGTGCTGGAAGACGAACAGGCCATCATTGCGGAACTGGAGTCGCAGCGATGCCAAGATTCATCCGCTCCCGGCGCCGAGGAAGCGGGCGACCGAAAAGGTCTGAAGCGCCTGGTCCGCAATCTCAAAGACGATGCCGAATCAGCGGCGATCGCGCAAACGTTGGAGAATACCGGTTGGAACCGCAAGGCCGCGGCAAGCGATCTGCAAATCAGCTACAAGGCGCTGCTGTACAAGATCAAGCAATATAACCTGAGCAAGCCGGTGGAACCCGCGCGCCCCCCACTGCCGACGGAGATATTCAGCGCGCCATCCGTGCGCGAACAACGTCGAGGAAAGTCCACCCGCAAACCGGAAGGCCCTCTTCTATGGGAATAGCGTCGAAGGGAACGCGCAAAGCGGTAGGCCGGGAGGCGGGAACGGGGCGAAGATGAAACTTACATGGCTTCCGGGCTTTCGATCCCCAGCCTGCCGAGCGCCGCGATCAACTCGCGCAACGCAACCGCGGCCGTGGCCAGCAGAAAGGTCTTTCGCGCCGGGTTCTCTTCGGTGAGGATGTGATGCTTGTGATAGAAGTTATTGAACTCCTGCGCCAACTGAAAGGCGTACTTGGCCAAGTAAGCCGGCTCGGAGGTTGCAATGCATTGCTCCAGCACCAGCGTGCGGCGGGCGGCGCGCAGCCATAGCGCCCATATATCTTCGGAGTCTTCGCCTTGAAGATAGCCGTCTAACTCCGATAACTTCGCAAACTCCGCTAGAACCGCTTCCGGACTCGTTCCCGCCTTGCGGAAGATATTCTTGGCGCGCACGGCGGCGTACTGAATGTAGGGGCCGGTCTCGCCCTCGAAGCTCAACGCATCCTTGAAGTCGAAGGCTATGACTGAGTTGCGCGTGAACTTGAGCATGAAGTAACGCAGCGCGCCGATGGCGATCCGCTCGGCGATTTTCTGCCGCTCCGCATCGCCGCTGACCGTTTGGCGCGCGTCCACCTCGGCGCGCGTGGCGGCGATCAACTTATCGATCAGGTCGTCGGCCTTGACGCCGAAACCCTTGCGTCCGCTCACTTCAATATACGGCCGCTTTCTATCTTCTTCCGATACGTCGTAACCCAACTCGACGGCGCAGCGCGGGGTGAGCGCCACCATCTCATAACTGAAGTGCGTATAACGATCCGCTTGGTCAACGTACCCCATACCGCGCAGGGCTCGGATTACATTGGCTTGCGGGTCCGACTGCCGCGCATCGATCACGTTATAAATCGCCTGCGCGCCGCCGAAGTGCGGATGCGCCTCTTCGCCCTCTTCCGTCGAAATCCAGCACTCATGCTTCGGATAAGCGAAGAACGGCTTGTAACAAAAGTCCTTGCCCAGCAGGCCGAACTTCCATAGATGATAGGCAATGTCCTTGCCCACATAAGTTACCGTTCCATTGGAGCGAACGATCACTTTGGCGTCTTCGTCCAACGCGCTCTCGGCAGTCTCGGCGCCGGGCCGCGTCATTACCCAACAGCCGGTGTTCTTGCCCTCGGTCTCAAAGTAAAGTACGCCGGTCCGCTTCATCTTCTCGAAAGCCGCCTCCCAAAACTTGAGGTGCAGTATCTCGCTCTCGCGGGGCAGAAAGTCGTATTCGATGCCGAGGCGCAGCATGGTTTCCAAGTGGCGCAGAAGCACAGCGGTCGAGACTAACTCGGCGATCTCCGCCGTCTCATTGCCGCCGCTCTCGATCTCATGCAGCGTAGCGTAACGCAACTTCTTCCGCTCAGCCTTTTCTTCCTCCGAACCTTGCTCGTACCATTGCGAAGTTCTTGCATAGAGGTCCCAGCAGTAATAGTCGATGCGCTCATTCTTGCTCTTGAGTTCGTCGAGCAACTGACGAACCTCGGCGGCCGACTTACCCAAAAGATGCAAAAATCCCACCACCACATCCGCCACCTGCACGCCGGTGTTATCGATGTAATTCTGCACATCGACCTTTTGCCCGGCGGCGCGCAGCAGGCGAACGAAGGTATCGCCTAAGATAGCGTTGCGCAAATGGCCGACGTGCGCCGCCTTGTTGGGATTGATGGACGTATGCTCGACCAGCGCATGGAGTAGCCCTTTGGACGAGCGTTCCGGTTGATCGAGAGCGGTTGCGCTCACACCGGCGGCGCGATCCAGGCGCGCATTGATATATCCTGAACCGGCAGCCTCAAAAGAGGAAAAGCCACGGAGTGGCCCCAGCGTGGTGACAATCTCCTGCGCGATGATCTTGGGTGCCTTGCGCAGTTTGCGGGCTAGTTCAAACGCGATGGGCGTCGCCAACTCGCCGAATTGCAAATCCGGCGGAATCTCCAGCGGAATCGTTGCCAACTGAAGATCGTACTTTGCCGCCAAAATGCCGCGTAGATGGCTCTCAAGCCGCTTTTGCAATTCCAGATACACGTCGGTATGCCTCGAAAATCGTTGTTATCAAGGGATATTTTAACAGGCTGCGCATCGGACGAGCGATGATAATCTACTTGAGAGGCTTCACGTGTTCGAACGATATACAGAACAAGCCAGAAGAGCGATTTTCTTTGCCCGCTTTGAGGCCATCCATCGACGTGCCGACAAGATTTCGACTGCGCATCTTCTTCTCGCCCTAAGTTTAGAGGAGAGTTCCCGGGCTGTTTCTATAGGCTCCCTGAAAGATAAAATCGTCGAGCTTTGCGCAGTGCTGGGATTGCCGCACCGCCCCTGTACCGAAATCCCTTATAGCCAAAATGTCGATATCCCGTTGGATAACAACTCAAAGATAACTCTAGCGTATGCCGTAGAAGAGGCTGATAGAGACAGGCAGTTCTGGATTGATACAGATCATCTTTTGCGAGGACTCCTGCGATTCCCGAACGAAGCCGCCAGTGCACTCCATACAATTTCGCTTAATCTTGCAATCGCCCGCGAAGCCTCAAAACATCACAGAATTGAGTTTCCCCCCCCGCGAGTAGCGACCATCAAGCGAGTTCATATGCTCGCTCAAAATGCTCGTCGATCACTGCTTCCTCCTTTGGTGAAGCTGGCCATTATTGCGTTAGTGAGTTTTATCGGTGTTCTCATTCTCCGCTACCTTCAATAATCGCATCTCAAGTTCCAAACCGGGACCTTGGGTACCCAGAGCAACTGCTCTCATACCGTAAAATGAAGAACAGAATCGAGTACAACATCCCATCCATGACGAATCCAGATTCCGCCACAGCCCGCTATTACCTGACCACGCCGATCTACTACGTGAACGCGCGCCCGCACCTGGGCCATGCCTACTCGACGATCGTCTGCGACGCCATTGCGCGGCGCAAGCGGGCGCTGGGCATCGAGACCTGGTTCCTCACCGGAACCGACGAGCACGGGCAGAAGATCGAGCGCTCTGCGGCGCTGGCCGGGCGCACACCGCTCGATTTCGCCACCGCCATCTCCGGCGAGTTTCGCGGGCTGTGGGACCGGCTCGGCCTCAGCTACGACGACTTCATCCGCACCACGGAAGAGCGCCACAAGCGCGGGACTCAGCATCTGTTTGCCACGCTGCGCGACCGCGGCTTCATCTACAAGGGTTCGTATACCGGCCAGTATTGCATCAGCGACGAACTGTATGTGGACGGGCCGCCGGGCACGGTTTGCCCCGACTGCGGGCGGGTGACCGAAACGGTGAGCGAGGAGAATTATTTCTTCAAGCTCTCGGCCTTCGAGCGCAAGCTGCTGGAGTTTTACGAGGCCAACCCCGGCTTCATGGGGCCTGAGTCCACGCGCCGAGAGGTGATTTCGTTCGTTCGCGGCGGGTTGAAAGACTTGTCGGTCAGCCGCACCAGCTTCTCCTGGGGCATCCCCGTTCCCGGCGATGAGAAGCACGTGATCTACGTCTGGCTGGACGCGCTGGCCAACTACATTACGGCGCTGGGCTACGGGTCGGACGATGCAGCGGATCAGGCTCGCTTCGCCAAGTTCTGGCCCGCCGATATGCACCTGATCGGCAAGGAGATCAGCCGCTTCCACTGCGTTTATTGGCCAGCGTTTCTGATGGCCGCCGGGATTCCACCACCGCGCTCGGTCAAGGCCAACGGCTGGCTGCTCTTCGATCAGGGCAAGATGTCCAAGTCGAAGGGAAATATCGTCCGCGCCGAGACGGTTCACACCGTTTTAGGCTCCGATGCTTTGCGGTATTTTTTACTGCGTGAGATTCCCTTCGGCCAGGACGGGAGCTTTTCTTTCGATGCTTTGGTGCAGCGTTACAACGGAGACCTTGCCAACGGCTACGGCAATCTGGTCAGTCGCGTGGTCAATATGGTGCATAAGTACTTTGGCGGCGTGGTGCCGGAGACGGGTGCTTCAACCGCTGCGGAAGAGTCTTTGCGCGAAGGCGCCATGCGCGTCATCGCCGCCTTCGCTGCCGAGTTCGATGCAATGAACTTCTCGGAAGCGCTCAAAACTCTGTGGGCATTGGTCGCGGAGACCGACGGCTATCTTACGGCGAACGCGCCCTGGAAGAAGCCCGCCGAGCGCAGCGAAGCCGAGCACACCGCGCTGCAAGCCCGTGTGCTGGCTACCGCCGCCGAAGCCATTCGCATCATTACAGCATTGGTCTATCCCATTTTGCCGGACGCGGCGGCAAAGGTCTGGCGGCAACTGGGCCAGGGCGAGATTGCGGATGCGGCCAAGCAAGCATTCTTGACGGAACTCGCGTGGGGCGGATTGAAGGCTGGGACGAAGTTTGGCGACCCCACGCCGCTCTTTCCCCGCGCGGAAAAGGACGCCGTCGAACGTATGCAGAAGATCGAAGAGCAAAACAGCAGCAGTGCGATCGAAGCGGCCACCGGCGGAGAGGCCAACAGCGGCTCAAGCACTCGCGGCGCGGCCAGTGGAGGCTACCCCGTTCCGGCATCGACCCCGGCAGCGGAGAGTGCAGGAAAAGAGGCAATGGTGAGCGAAATATCCGAACAGAAAACCTTCTGGGACAATGCCCCCGTCGATTCGATCGGCGTGGATGCCGGAGCCGAATCCCAAGCCTATGAAACGGTAGCGCAGACCGCAACCGCGCCTGTGGCTGCACCGGCTCCCGCCGGTATTGCCACCCCATTGCAAGGCTCACCGAACGAGGCGGCGGAGCCGCAGTTGGCCTCACCGCAGGTGACCATCGACGATGTGGTCAAGGTCGATCTGCGCGTGGCGCAGATATTGGTGGCCGAACGGGTGCCCAAAGCCGATAAACTGCTGCGCTTGGAGGTCGATCTGGGCTACGAGAAGCGGCAAATTCTGGCCGGCATCGCGCAATACTACGAGCCGGAAAAGCTGATTGGCCGCAAGATCGTCATTGTCGCCAATCTGGCTCCGCGCAAGATGCGCGGCCTGGAGTCGAACGGAATGCTGCTGGCCGCCTCGCTCGAAGGCGGCGCGCCGGTACTGGCCGGATTCCTGGAGGATGTGCCGTTGGGGGCGCGGCTGAAGTAACCACTTGCGGGCGGCGACCGAGTTTCTTTCCATGTATTCGAGTTATGCCGAGCAGCATACCTGAAACCGGACGACGACAGGGCATACTGCCCGCAAGGGGTTTATTGAACCGTAACTACTGTAGGGTGACGATGAAGGTCTCCGTACTCTGGACCCCACTGGAATTGGCGCCCGCCAGTATTCACTGCCCTTCTTCACGTTTCAGCCCGCATTCGACAAATCAGTTGTCCTCGCTCGTCTTGAGTAACGCTTGCACTTTGCTGTTCTTGACGGAATAGGAGAAATAAACAGCCAGCCCGATCCCCAGCCAGACAATCAGACGAAGCCAGGTCTTCCAATCCAGAGAGAACATCAGGTAGACATTGGCTAGGATGCCAAGTGCAGGCACAATCGGCAGCCACCCGCCTAAGTAGATACCCGGTGTGCGGAAGGGCCGCGGTTGTTCCGGCGACTTGATGCGCAGCACGACGATGGACGCGCAGACCATGACAAAGGCCAGCAGAGTGCCAATGTTGACCATGGTACCAATCTTGTCGATGGGAGTGACGGAACCCACGAGAGCAGCCAGCAGGCCGACCAGGATCGTATTCTTCCAGGGCGTACGGAAGCGGGGATGGATGGCGGCGAAAAACTTCTTCGGCAGCAGGCCATCGGAGGCCATCGCATACAGCACGCGCGTCTGGCCGATAAGCATCACCAGCATCACTGAAGTCAGCCCCGCCAGCGCCCCGCAGGTGACAATATCCGAGGCCCAGCCGATGTTATGATCCAGGAAAGCGTGAGTGATCGGCGCCTCGATATTGACCAGTTGCCAAGGCACCATGCCAGTGAGCACGGCCGCCACGCCTACGTAGAGCACCGTGCAGATGAACAAGGAAGCGATGATGCCGATGGGCAGATCTCGCTGCGGATTCTTGGCCTCTTGCGCCGTGGTGGAGACGGCATCGAAACCGATGAAGGCGAAAAAGATATAGGCGGCGGCCGCGCTGATTCCGGCAACGCCGAAGGGCGCAAAGCTGTGCCAGTCGTTACCCCAGTTTCCGGGGTTGACAAAATGAGAGCCAAGCACCAGCACGAAGAGCACGACGGATATTTTAACGATCACAATTCCAGCATTGAATTTGGCGCTTTCCTTGATGCCGATTACGAGAACGACTGTAATCAGCAGGGCGATCAGGAAGGCAGGCAGATTGAATCCGATCTCGACGCCGAAGAGTTGCGGCGCGTTGAGCAGTTGATGCGCGCGACCGAGGATTGACGCCTGCGGATGAGCCAGCACCTGAGCGAGTGCCTCCAGATAGCCCTGCGAACCCGAAGCAAGTTCGGGATGAGTTGCAGCAAGAAACTCCCGGGAAGCCATCTTCCTGGCCTGCTCCAGCCCGGTCCAATGATCGTAACTGAGCCAGAGGGGAAAGCGGATGCCGAATATCTTCATGAATTCAATAAAGTAATTGGACCACCCGGAGCTGACCGTACTCGCTCCCATCGCGTATTCCAGAGTCAGGTCCCAACCGATGATCCAGGCAAAGAGTTCGCCGAGCGTGGCGTATGCGTAGGTATACGCCGAACCGGCCAGTGGAATCATGGCTGCAAACTCGGCATAGCAAAGCCCGGCGAATGTGCAACCGATGCCGCATAACACGAAGGAAAGCATCAGCCCTGGGCCAGCCCGGTGCGCCCCCAATCCGGCCATCACAAAGATGCCCGCGCCGATCACCGCGCCTACCCCCAGCGCCGTCAATGAAACCGGCCCCAGCGCCCGCTCCAGCCTGTGTTCTCCCTCTTCCTGCGCTTCGGCGACAATGAGCGAGAGGGGTTTCCTTCTGAAGAGATCTGCCATGCGAATGGGTCACTCCTTTGCTAGCGGGCCGGTTAAGGAGCTTCGATTCCGCGGGGACCGGAAATAGTAGACCGGAATGCCGAGCAGAACCAGCGCCAGCCCCGGCCACGTATATTGAGGCTTGTATCGCAATAATACGACACAAATCCAGGTCGCCATGGCGATATATAGCCCAGGCAGCAGCGGATAGCCCAGCGCCTTGTAGGGCCGCGGCGCATCCGGCCGCTTGACGCGCAGCGCGAACAGCCCCGCGACGGTCAAGATGTAAAAGACCAGCACCGCGAAGATGATGTAGTCCAGCAGTTGCCCGTAAGAGCCGGAGATGCACAGCACCGTGGCCCACGCGGCCTGCGCCAGCAAGCCCGCGACCGGAGTTTTGTAACGCGGATGCAATTTGCCGACCGACTCGAAAAACAGCCCATCCCGGCTCATCGCATAGTAGACGCGCGCCCCGGCCAGGGTCATTCCGTTGGCGCAGCCGAAGGTCGAGACCAGAATCGCCGCAGCCATCAGCCAAGCGCCGCCGGAGTGGAAAATCTGCTCCAGCACCGCTGTCGCCACGCGATCCTCGCTCGCGTGCTGAATCCCGCGCGCCATCACCGAAGCGCCGCCCGCATCGCCGTGCATCGGCAGCACCAGCAGGTAGCCCAGAGAGACCAAAAAGTAGACCGTCAGCACAAACCCCGTGCCCAGGATGAGCGAAAGCGGAATGTTGCGCTTTGGATTCTTCACCTCGCCGGCCGTAAAGGTGATGTTGTTCCAGGCATCGGCCGAGAAAAGCGACCCCACCTGCACCACCGCCAGAATCGCCAGAACATTCACCAGCACCATGGGTCCGCCGATGCCCACCTGCACCGGATGCGGCGAGTTCCAACCGGCATTCTTCCAGAAATTCGCTCCGAAGTTGGCCTGCCAAGCCGTCGCGTTGCGGCCCACGGTGTAGGCCAGCAGAATCAGCGCCGCCAGTGACACCGCCTTTGCTGTGGTGAAGACGTTCTGGATCAGGGCGCCTAGACTCACGCCGAAGATATTCACCAGGGCCAGCAAAACGACGACAAGAATGGCGACGAGATTGGCCGTGCTGACGCCGATCTCCATATTGCCCAGCACCATAGGCCCCAGCGGCAGGGCCGGCACGTGGGCGATGTGCCACAGCCAATGGGTTGTCGAAATCCGCGGGAAAAAGACGCCGAGAAACTTGCCGAAGGCCACGCAGACAGCGGCGATGGTCCCCGTCTGAATCACCAGAAACAGCGTCCAGCCATAGAGAAAGCCCCACAGCGGCCCCAGCGACTCACGCAGGTAAACGTACTGCCCCCCGGCTCGCGGCATCATCGCCGCCAACTCTCCGTAGCTGAGCGCGCCGATCATGGTGAGCGCCGCCGTCACTACCCACGCGCCCAGGTAGAGCGCCGGCGAGTCGGTCCCGCGCGCAATATCCGCATCCACGATGAAGATGCCGGAGCCGATCATCGACCCGATCACCAGCGCCGTCGAGCTGAACAGCCCAAGTCTCTGCGCCAGTCGGGGCGCGCAGGCCGGTTCGCGGGTGGAGTCGACGGCCAACGCGACAGCGGAATCGCCGAGCGGCGCAGCGGACTCGATCTTTGAACTGAGATTGCGATTCGTCACTTAAAGAAGTTTTAACGGATTTTGCCGGAATTGTCTTGCATAATCTCGAAGTGTCCGAATTTTGGGCACTTTGCGCTATTTTAGGACAGTCGCGCGACCCATGGGAAAGCTACTTGGCCAATCCTAGCGGTTCTTCGGAACGAAACGAAACGAAGCGGAGTCGAAAGCCTCCTTGTCGCTCTTGAATGCGACGATGCGGCCAGCATGCACCCGGCGAGCAATGTACGCGGGAACAAATAGGCAAACTCCGACGTCGTTCCGCGGCTCAACTTGTCTCACGGTCAAGACGAAACTCCTGTGCGTGTCGGCGCGCCGCGCCGGCTATCTCCGCTGAGGTCAATATTGGTCAGCAACGAAATAAACCAAGGTAAATACTTGGTCAAAGTACACGACACGGATCGATGGCTGCCGGAGTGTCCGGCGTGCAAACTCTTGTGAACCCGACAACATAAAGAGGTTGCATAACAACCGCCGTGCGAGTGAGTCGGAGAAGCACTGGAGAAACCAATGACACTGCTCAAAGGAATTGGATCAGGACTATGCCTCGCCGCGCTCTGTCTGCTTGCCGCGCCCATGGCAAAGGCCGACGATTTAAACAGGAAGACTGTCGTCACATTCAGTGCGCCCGTCGAAGTTGGTGGCTCCGGCGCACAGGTTTTGCCAGCTGGCACCTATGTCTTCAAGATCATGGATTCGCCGGGGAACCTCCATATCGTCCAGATATCGAACCGGGACGAAACCCACGTATACACCATCGTTCTCGCAATCGCCAACTTTCGCTTGAAGGCTACCGACAAGACAGCGATCACCTTTCGTGAGCGGCCTGACGGACAGCCTGAGGCTCTGAAGGCGTGGTTCTATCCAGGCCGCGAATGGGGCGAACAATTCGTCTATGACAGGCCCAAGGCCATTCAACTGGCCAAGGAAAGCAATGAAATTGTGCTATCGACCCCCATCACCCAGGCAGCGGCTCCCATCGAAACTCTTGCCGCTGCCCCCGTCGAGGCAGTCAATCCAAATGGAGATACCGTGGATGTCGCGCAAGTGATCGAAGCGCCTCCCGCCGTCGCCGTTCCGGCGGAGCCGGCCGCGCAGGCACCTGTGCTCGTTGCGGCTTTGCCGAAGACCGCCGGCAATTTGGGGATGATTGGTTTGTGCGGAGTGATACTGTTGGGGGTCGGCATCTTGCTCTTCGTGCAATTCAAGAGGCCCGTCTAACCAAGAAACGCGATAGCCGCACGAAACACTCCAGGCCATTCGGGTTGGCCGGGAGGACCAATCGGTGAATGAGGCGGTGCGCAAGCGCCGTCTTGTTCTAGCTCGATAGACCGTAATTGCGAATTTCGCTGGACGTTCAAGCCTCGGCAAAGGAAAGTTCAGATGAAAAAGAGGACAGCGTCCGACATTGATTTCAAGAGAGGAACCGGACACTCCGTTCCAGGGCATTGCCAGCCCGGCGGCCGCATCGGATCGAAGTTCAGATATCCGCGCCTGTTTGCGTTGGCTCTTGTCGCTTCGAGTGTATTGTCGCGCGATGCCCTATCCCAGGACTCCTCGTCATTGCAAAACGGATCGAGCGATAACTACACAATCAGGATGAATGCGAATCTGGTGATCTTGAACGCGACCGTTGTGGACCGTCACAATGCGCTGGTGTCCGGGCTGGCAAAAGAAGATTTTCAGATTTACGAGAATCGCGTTCTTCGACAAATCAAATACTTCAGCCATGAAGATGTCCCTGTAGCCGTCGGCCTGGTCATCGACAACAGTGGAAGCATGGGACAAAAGCGCGCCGACGTGATCGCCGCCGCTTTGTTATTCGCTCAAACAAGCAATCCTCGAGACCAGATGTTTGTGGTCAATTTCAACGAGCGCGTGACCTATGGTCTGCCGCCCGCCATGCCATTTACAGATCGACTGGATCAAATGCGGATCGCTCTTTCATCTATCCGGACGATTGGCGAGACAGCGCTCTACGATGCCATCGCCGCCGCCCTCGATCATCTCCAACAAAGCAAATGCGATAAGAAGGTTCTCATCCTGATCAGCGACGGCGGAGACAACGCGAGTAAGCATTCTCTGGCTCAAGCGATAGAAATGGCCAAGCACTCCGCCGCAATCATCTACGCGATCGGCATCTTCGACGAGCAAGACGGCGATCGTAACCCAGGCGTGCTCAAACGATTTGCGAAGGAGACCGGCGGTGAAGCGTTCTTTCCCGAGTCGTCGAACGAAATTCCCTCGATTTGCAGCGGGATTGCGCGCGATATCCGAAATCAGTATACGCTGGCCTATGTCCCCTTGATTTCAAAATCGGATGCCGAGTTTCGGGTCGTCGACGTGCGGGCAACCGCGCCCGTGCGCGGGCGCTTAACCGTTCGTACGCGAACGGGCTACTTCCCGACATCGGCGTCGTCGCCATAACCAGCGGTCTTCGGCCATGATTTGCATAAGTGACAACGAGGTATTCGCAAAGCGAGGTCAACGATTTATTCGTTGGACGCGGAACGCCCTGTTATTGAGCGGCATGATCGCGCTCTCATATGTGGGACTTATGTTGGTTGATGCAAGACTCTATCAGGAACGCGCCGAACACTTCCTGGACAAGGAGATTCATGCGCAAGAAGCGCGCGATGCAGCGCTTCCCAAGCTAGCGGTGAGGGAGGGAGATATCCTGGGCCGCATCGATATTCCCAGGATTGGAGTATCGGTGGTGGTTCTGGAAGGGACGACATCGCGGACTCTTCAGCATGGCGTGGGGCATATCGAAGGAACTGCGCTCCCGGGTGAGCCTGGAAATATCGGAATTGCGGGACACCGCGATACTTACTTTCGCGGACTGAAAGACACTCGCGCGAACGATGAGATCGAGATTCGAACCGCTGCCGGTATCGCGCGATACGAGGTAGATTGGATACAGATAACTGTCCCGAGCGATGCCGCCATAGTAGCGCACACAACCGGATCCGGCCTGACCCTCGTAACCTGCTATCCGTTCCACTATATTGGCGCGGCCCCGGAGCGATTTGTCGTTCATGCGCGCAGGCAATAGCGGCTGGAGATTTGAGATGCAGTTCTATCCGGCGTTGGCACGGTGACCAGACAGACGAGATAGTTGATTCAAACCGAAAAGGTGGACTTCGTAAACGGTCGTGAAGGCATTCCCGAATCGGTCCGCAAAAGTTTTCCACAGAAATTTATTTCACAAAAACCACATATTTGTGTATTATGTGATTGTCGGTTGGTCGTGGGGATACGGCGACGGCGCCTGTTGCGACGAACCTGTCCAACTCCGCTCCCGGTATCCCCGTCCGGCCCCGTCGAGAAACGAGGAGAGCTTATGATTCGCAAGACGCGCTTGTTTACACCCGGCCCGACCCCGCTGCTTCCGGCGGCCCAGTTCGCAATGGCGGCGGCCGACATTCACCACCGCACCCCGGAGTTTCGCGCCCTCTTCCTGAAGGTGCTGGGGCAGTTGAAGGTTTTTGTGGGCACACAGAACGACGTGCTGCTGCTCTCCAGTTCCGGCACCGGCGCCATGGAGGCTTCGGTCTCGAATCTGACCTCGCCGGGCGACCGGGTGCTGGTGCTGACGGCAGGAAAATTCGGCGAGCGCTGGGTGGACCTGGCCAAGGCCTTCGGGCTGGCGGCGGATGTGGTGAAGGCCCCCTACGGGCAGACCTTCGACCTGGAAGAGGTGAAGAAGGCGCTCAAGCCGGAGCATAAGGCGGTCTTCATGCAGGCCTCGGAGACCTCGACCGCGGTGAGCCACGACGTGGAGGCGATCGCCAAGCTGGTCAAGGATACGGCGACGTTGCTGATTGTGGACGGGATCACCGGGCTGGGGACGCAGAGCTTCGATGTGGACGGCTGGGGGATCGACGTGCTGATCGGCGGCTCGCAGAAGGCGGTGATGATTCCGCCGGGGCTGG
>CAZMHC010000030.1:0-30835 GCA_964565955.1 uncultured Occallatibacter sp. | reverse complement strand
ACCGCGACAAGGCCAAGGGAATCGCCCAGTACCGCAAGATGAAGGAGCGCGACGCGCAACTGGCGAAGAGTTCCCGCGTCTCTCTGGAAGGCCTGGCCGAACAGATTCGCACCGCCGGAGTCAAGGACTTGCCCCTCATCGTGAAGGGCGACGTCACCGGCTCGGTCGAAGTGATGGCCGACTCGCTGGTGCGTATGTCCACCGAGAAGGTGCGCATCAAGGTCATTCACTCCAGCGTCGGCTCCATCACCGAGAGCGATGTGCTCCTGGCCTCGGCCTCGAACGCCATCGTCATCGGCTTCAATGTGCGCCCGGAGCGCAAGGCGGCCGAGTTGGCGCAGCAGGAGAACGTGGAAATCCGCCTGCATTCGATCATCTACGAGTTGCAGGACGAGATGCGCCTTGCCATGCTGGGACTGCTCGATCCGACCTTCAAGGAGAACTACCTGGGTCGCGCCGAAGTGGTCAACGTCTTCCGCATTCCCAAGGTCGGCACCATTGCCGGCTGCCGGGTGCAGGACGGCACCATTCGCCGCGACTCGGAGATCAAGGTCATGCGCGGCGCGGAACAGGTCTTCAAGGGCAAGGTCGCTTCTCTCAAGCGGTTCAAGGACGATGCCCGCGAAGTCACCAATGGCATGGAGTGCGGCATCGGTCTGGCGGGCTTCAGCGACCTCAAGGAAGGCGACTTGATCGAAGCCTTCTCGACGGAGAAACTGGCCGCCGACCTGGGGGCGCTTACCACCGCCAAGGCATAACTCATCCGGTAGCGAAACCTAACCGGCCCGCTCCTCGCCATGAGTAGCTGGCCGGCATTCCGAATTGATTGCGCCGTATGTTCGCAAGCAAGGAGAATACCCATGGCAATCCCCGACTGCGAGACACCCGCGGATTTCAAGGCGCGTCTCTATGAGGGCTACTCCTCGCAGCACGTGCTGGTAAGTGCGGGTACAGTCCAGATTGTCCTGGACTGTCGAGCTCCGTATCTGAAACGGATGATCGCTTCATGCTTGCCGGCGGACAAGTCGATTCGGATTCTCGATCTGGGATGCGGTTATGGAGGCATCTTGTACGCGCTGCGACAGGCCGGATACACGCGCGTAACGGGAGTGGACGTCTCAGCCGAGCAACTCGACCTGGCGCGGCATCTGGGCTTCGAGGATCTTCACTGCAAGGATATTCACTCTTTTCTCGACGACATTCCCAACGGCGCTTACGACGCGGTCATTGCTTTCGACATTCTCGAACACTTCAACGGCCCTGAGCTTTTCTCGCTTATGGGGAAGTTGCATCGCGTATTGGCTCCGGGAAGCAGGTTCATCGTTCACGTCCCCAACGGTCAAGGCCTGTTTTTCGGAGCGATTCTCTACGGCGACCTTACCCATGAGCGGGCGTTCACGCGCGCCAGCATGAACCAATTGGCAGCGGCGACCTCATTCCGAGTAGTAGCCGTAAAAGAGGATGCGCCAGTGGTGCATGGCGCAACCAGCCTTCTTCGTCGCCTCATCTGGTGCGTGGGCAGTTCCTTTGCGCGTTTGCTTCTTGCCGCTGAAACCGGCGGAGGCCTCCGCGATACTCCGCTTACACAGAATTTCCTTGCCGTTCTCGATCGCGAATGAAGCCGTTCGCTCAGCCCGGGGGGTTGCATCCGAAATCGCCGGCTGGCGGCGGGCGCGGACCAAGCGTAATTTCATGCGCCGGAGATGGACGCGGCAGCCAGCGTAGCCACGACAACGGAGGCTCAAGCGCGGCGCGCCCTCGCTCGGTCTCTGGCTACTTCCCGGCGCTTTGGCCTTCCCGATTTATCAACCCTTCAACCTTACGGTCTTGCGCGCGCGCTTGCCGTTCCACATCCCCGCGAAGCGAGATGGCGCGTTGCAGAAAGCCGTGAGCCTTCGCTGCATCGTTATTCGCCAGCGCGATCTGCGCCAACTCATAGATCGCCGCTTCCTGTTGCGGAGAGTCTCCGGCATCGGCAACTTTTTGCAAAAGTCCCGCGGCATCGGCCAGATTGCCCAGCCGCATCCGGCAGGCTCCGGAGTAAAGCTCGGCGGCGCGCGCCTCCGCGCTCTCCGCCGAAACTCGCGCCAGTGCCTCGATCGCACCGCGGCAGTTGCCCTTCGCATACTCCTTCATCCCCGCTTCAAAGCCGGCATCCAGTTCCGCTCCGCGCAGGTTGGGCGCGACAAATATGGGAAGACTCAGGTCGGCCAACTGCGACGCTTGGATGGGCGCCGGGGACGAATGTACCGGCTGCGTTTGCGGGGCCGATCTCGGCTTTTCCTGGGCAACCGTCGGAGTCATCGGCCTGGTTTCGAGAACTCGATAGGTGAAAATGCCCACCAGCAGCAGCGCGGCAACCGCTCCCGCCGCCCAACCCCACGCTGTCCAGGCGAACACAGCCTTCGCCCAGGCTTCCCGCTCGCGTGGTGGATCGGGTATAGCCTTGGGCGGGCGGGCAAGCTCCCGCCCTACCGCCTGAAGCGCCTCCAGACGGGCGAGACAAACCGGGCAGTCGAAGTAGTGCTCCTCAAATCGCTCCAATTCAGGCTCCGGCAGTGTGCCCTCGACATATGGCAACGCGCAATGGTTGGCTGGCTCTCCGCTGCAAGTCATCATCGCTCGCCTCCTGCCATGAAGTGAACTCTCGGTCCCTTTTGTGACAGTTTGGAAACAAAGTCTACGACTTTGCGGGTGGCGCGCAGCTTTCTCTGCCGCACCACCTCCGGGTTCAGACGCAGCCGTTGCGCAATCTCTCCCGGCTTCAGACCGTCTACAAGCGTGAGTTGCAGGATGGCTTTGTCCGCCGGGGCCAGACTGGAAAGGGCGCTGCTGACCAAGTCTTGCCGTCGCCGCTCTTCCAATCGGTCGGGGATGCACTTGAGATCGGGCAGATGGTCGGGAAACTCCAGAGAGGCGGGTTGGCGGGCGGCGCCGCGGTAGTGTTTACTCAGCAGGTTGCGGGCGATGGCCAGAACGAACGCCGACAGCTTGGCGGCCTCGCGCAGTTGTCCGCGCCGCAGCGCGCAGATTGCTTCAAGCATCACGTCCTGCTGGAGATCGGCGGCAATCTCGGGATTGCGCGTCCGGGCCAGCAGCATGGCCCTGACCCTGGGAAGATAGCGCAGCGCAAACTCCCGCTCCGCCTCCCGGTCGCCCGCGCCAATGGCCCGCGCCAGACGCTCATTTTCTAGCGCCGCCTGTTCGGCCACTCCCTCCGCTTCCCTGGTTTCCTCGCAGTGCATATGATGCTCTTTAGACTCATCCGCGCATCCATTCTCTCATAATGGCGATCGAATCGAGTTTCATTCGGGCCTCGCGGATCGCCTCGGCCTGACTCGGCCAGCCCGCCGCCTCTATACTTGACCAACCATGAGTCTCCATCCCCCCAGCCGCGCCCGTTCCCAATCCCTGCAACAGCGCGCCGAGCGTTTCCTTCCCGGCGGCGTCAACTCGCCGGTGAGGGCTTTTCGCGCCGTCGGCGGCGCGCCGCCCTTCATTGAGAGCGCCCAGGGAGCCTGGCTCACCGATGCCGATGGCAATCGCTATATAGATTGCTTCGGCTCTTGGGGGCCGATGATTCTGGGCCACGCATTTCCCGCGGTGGTCGAGGCCGTCCAGAGAGCCGCTCGCCGCTCCGCCAGCTTCGGCGCCTCCACTGCGGCTGAGGCCGATCTCGCCGAGCGCGTCGTCGCCTGTTTTCCGGCCATCGAGAAGCTGCGCTTCGTCAGCTCCGGCACCGAGGCCACGATGAGCGCCATTCGCCTGGCCCGCGCCGCTACTCGGCGCAAGCTGGTCGTCAAATTCGAGGGCTGCTACCACGGCCACTCCGACGGATTGCTGGTCAAGGCCGGCTCCGGCGTGGCGACATTGGGAATTCCCGGCTCCGCCGGCGTCCCCGAGGAGATCGCCCAACTCACCCTCGCCCTGCCCTACAACGATCTCGCCGCCGTCGAAGCCGCCTTTGCCGCCCACCCTGGCGCCATCGCCGCCGTCATTGTCGAGCCGGTGGTCGGCAACGCCGGCTGCATTCCGCCCGCCCCCGGCTACCTCGCCGGTCTGCGCGCTCTAACCGCCCGCGAAGGAGCCTTGTTGATCGTGGATGAGGTCATGACCGGATTCCGCGTGGCCCTGGGCGGCGCGCTGGAACTCTACCGCCTCGACGCCGATCTGGTCGCATTGGGAAAGATCGTAGGCGGCGGATTGCCCGTCGGAGCCTTCGGCGGCAAGCGCGCATTCATGGAGCTTCTGGCGCCTCTCGGTCCCGTCTACCAGGCCGGAACCCTCAGCGGCAATCCACTGGCCATGGCCGCCGGCATCGCCACCGTCGGCTACTTGCAGGAACACGCTGCCCAGCTCTATCCCCAACTCGAAGCCGCTTCCAAGGCTGTCTTCGAAGGCGTAGCCGCCGAGGCCGCCCAAGCCGGCATCCCGCTCGCCCTCAATCGCGTCGGCTCCATGGGAACCTGGTTCTTCACCTCCGGCCCCGTCACCAACTTCGCACAAGCCGCCCAGAGCGATACCGCCGCCTTTGCCCGCTTCCACCGCGCCATGCTCGATCAAGGCATCTGGCTGCCGCCTTCGCAGTTTGAAGCCGCGTTTCTCTCGACCGCTCACGGCGAAGAGGAGGTCAGAGCGACAGTGGCAGCCGCAGGTAGGGCCTTTTCCACGGTTGCCGACGGGAACTGACTCATCTCTCCCGGTCTATGGCGATCTCTCCGGTTGCGGAACTGAAGCTCACACTCGCGCCACTCTTACTCCTCCGCCTTCCACACGTACGCACCCGTCTGCGCCAACCCGATATGCCCCAGTACCCGGTAGGCGAACTGTCGCGCCATCTCCGTCGCGTCGGCGGAGGGAATATAGAACGCCGGAATTACTGGGAAGATCACCGCCCCGGCTTCCGCGGCCAGCGTCATGTTGCGCAAATGAATCCGATTGAAGGGCGTCTCGCGCACGCACAGAACCAACCGCCGGCGCTCCTTGAGCGTGACGTCGGCGGCGCGGGCGATGAGCGAGTTGGCAAGACCGTGGGCGATCGCAGCCAGTGTGCCCATCGAGCAGGGCAGCACGATCATCCCGTTGGAAGGGTGGCTGCCGCTGGCGATGGCCGCGCCAATGTCGGCGTCGGAGTGTTGGACGGTCTTGGTGGGAGCCGCGCCTAGCAGCTTTTCGAGAAGATCGTTGCGCCCGCTCACGCCCAGTTCCTCGGCCAGCACACGCAGCGAGTTTTCCGAAGCCACGAAGTGGACGCGGGCCACGCGGTCATCGGACTCCAGCGAACGCAGCAACTCGCGTCCAAACACCGCGCCGGATGCGCCGGTAAGCGCCACGGTGAGGATCGCGCGGCCACAACCGGTCTCGCTCATGCCCATTGAAGCCCGCCTTCTCCGCAAATGTCGAGGAGACCCCGCAAGCGGCTCGGTGTCGATCATGCCGCCGCTCAACCCACGCGCGGTCTTCGCCCGGGTTACAGATACCGTTCGATGAGAGCGTCGGATCGGGTACGATGCGCTCTCGGACAAATTGCTTGTCTACCAAACCCTGCTGGGTGAGCTGGTTCTTCGCAGTATAGTCCATCGCTTGGGGTGCCGAATCCAAGTTCCAAGATTGCGCATCGTCCAATCGCCGCGAGTGTGCAACCAACCGGTTCCGCCGCGGACTGCTGTCGCGGCCACGGCGGCCCCATACGATGCGGCGGTGCCGCCATCGGTTCGGGAAGCGACGGTCCGCTCCCGTGCTTCAATTGACGGGTCTGGGGACTTCTACCCGCAAGTGAATGCGCCCTGCCGGGAGGCAAAACAAAAGCCCTCTCCCCGGTCATCGGAGAGAGGGCCTTTGCAGCCGGAACGTGTTTTAGTCGTCCAGGTCGGCTTTGGTGGGTGCGGCGTTCTTGAAGTCGCTCGCGGGGCGAACCTTTTTCTCGCCGGGGTAGGGGCGGGTGAAGTTGGTGGATTCGTACCAGTTCAGGTGGTTGACGGTGTTCGGATCTTCGGAGTCCGGCTTTTGGTATTTGCCGGCGAAGAGCTGCGCCTTCTTCTGCAGCCATGCGGCCCGCAGAGCCTTGACGGCGGGGCTGTCGGTCGCGGTGGCCTGCGCCACTACCGCGGGAGTCACGGTGGGGATGGCGGTCTGAGTCGGAGTCTGGTTAACGCCCGTCGTCAGCGCGATTCCGTTCGCCACGTGCGTCCACGGCTTGAAGTTTTCCGCGGGCGGATTGTCGATGAAGGCCGTCTTCATCGGCGAGGCCACCAGGTCGTTCTGGTTCATGGGGGTCAGACCGAGAATCTGCTCGATGGTGCGGGTCATGTTGACCTGGGTGTAGAAGGTGCTGTCGGTAAGTCCGCCCTGATTGACGTAAGGGCTGATGATATAGCCCGGGCTGCGGTGACCGTCGACGTGGTCCACGCCGGTCTGCGCGTCGTCTTCGGTGACGAAGATAGCCGAGTCCTTCCACACCGCGCTGTGGCTGATGACGTCTACAAAGCGGCCCAGGGCCAGGTCGTTGTCGGCTTGCATGGCCTGCGCGGTCGGCGGTCCGCCGGTGTGGTCGGAGCTGATCCAAATCATCTCCAGCTGCGGTACATTTCCCTCGGCCACGTCCTTGGCGAAGTCCTGCGACCAGATATCCACGCGGAACTGGTCGGGAATGCCCAGATCGAACTGTGGGTAGTTCTGGACCGTGTTTTCGATCAGGTTCGGGAGCGGGGAGTGCGAGGCGACCGTGTTGTAGTTGTAGAGCTGTTTCTCAGCGCCGGACTCGTAAGCCTGAGTGTCGTTGTAGAAGTCGATCCACTTTGGCTCGACGGTCGAACCGGTCGGCGTCAGGAATGTGTTGTACTCGATGTACTCCCCGTAGTTCTTGAACGAGACGCCGGCGTTCGCGGCCACGTCCCACAGGTGGCCCTTGCTCTGGTAAGCGATCGCGTCGCCGCCGTTGGAGGGATAGTCGCGGTTCCAGTCGGGCGACTGGATGTCGTCGGAGTAAGGAGCCATGGCCTGGACGATCCAGTTGTGACCGTCGGCCGACTGCCGGCTCGGGTTGTAGTAGTTGTCGAAGAGCGGGAAGCGCTCGACCAGCGCGTGCGCGTTGGGGGTGACGACGCCGAAGGTTGCGCTGTCGCCGAAGGTTGCCAGGGAAGCGTCGCCATTGCCGGCGGCTACGTCGCCCAGTATCTGGTCGTAGGTGCGGTTTTCACGAATGATCAGGAAGACGTGCTTGATCTTCGACGGTTCGCCGATCCTGTTCGGGATCGCGAGCGGCTTGGCGCGGCGGTCGCCCCTGGCGGCGGAGAAGATATTTTCCGCCAGATCCCAGTGGTTGTTCTGGAAGACCTGCATGGTCATCCCCCACAACCCATCGAATTTCGGCAGGGGAACGATGCTGACAGAGCCAAGGTCCTGGTGGGTGTTGAGGCCGACCGCGGCAAATTCGGTTGCGGTCGAATTGGCAGTCAGAGGCGCGCCGCTCACTGTACCGGCGAACGGATTCGGGTTGCCCGTGGTCCCCCAGCCCTTGTCGTTGGCAACGAGCAGGGCGCTGTCCGCCTCGTCCAGCACAACCGAGCTCGGCGCATAGGCGACCGGGATCATGCCCAGAACGGCGTTCCATCCCCAGCTATTGAGGTCGACTACGGCGATCGCGTTGGCGTTGTAGAGCGCGACGTAGGCGATGTTCTTTGCGGCATCGACGGCGATCGAGTTCGGCCCCGCTCCGTAAGCCGCACGGCGTTCCCCAGGCACTCCGATCGGCAGACCAAGGTCGATCTTCCGCTCCTCTTTCTCGGTGGCCGTGTCGATCACGGAGATGCTGTCGCTATAGGCATTGGCGACCAGCAGCTTCTTGCCCCAGAAGGCCATGCCGGTCGGGTGCAGCCCGGTCTCGATGCTGCCGGTGACCTTGAACGTGGCCAGGTCCACCACGGATACGGTGCCGGTGGACGTGGAGCCGGTCGGATACGCGGCGACGACCGGGGTGCCGTTGGAGTATTGCTGGAAGTCTCTCTCGGTAGCGATCCGTCCGGCCTCGTTGGAAACGTAGGCGGTTTTGCCATCCGGCGAGATCACGACGCTGTGCGGGACGTTGCCGACACGAATCTCCGCGCCTTCGACCGGGGTCGCGGCGGTCAGGTCGATCTTGGTCAGCGTATCGTTGTTGTCCAGCACGACGTAAGCCGTCTTGGCATCGGAGGAGACGGCGATGCCGGTCGGATAGGAAGTGGGCGATCCATTGGACACGATCGAGACAGTCTGTCCGCAGGGGATTTCACTGCTGCCCGTGGTCCCCGGAGGGCTGTTCGGGAAGCAGTCGACGGTGGTTAGAACGCCGGCGGCATTGACGTCCATCGGAACGCTCACATGGGCGTAGTCCGAGAGCAAGCCCGCCGGACTGACGCTGGCGATGGCAACGTAGCTGCTGTCCTGGCTGAACAGCAAGTACTTGCCGTTCGGCGTATAGGCGATACCGAGGTTGCTGCCGCTCGCATCCTTGCCGAGCGTCTTGTAGCTCTGCAGGACGGCGCCGGTCTGGGTGTTGAAGACCTGAACGGCCGCCGAGGCGCCCATGGTGAGGACGGCCGCGGTGTGATTGCCGGTGGGGTTGAGCGCGACAGCCTTGGCGCGAACACGGATGCCGAGGTCTACCTGGATGCCGGTGGGGGTGATGATCGTGCCGTCGCTGACGACAAAGCCGCCGTTCGTCTGCGGGCCGGGCGCGTAGGTCGGGAAGGGCACGGACTGAGCCAACGCGGGAACGCTCAGCGCCGTCGCCAACAGGCCGGCGAACAGACGCAAGCGGTCGATCCGAGGGTGTTGTTGAGACATCGTTCGAAACATATATTCTCCTATTCTGCTTGTGGGTGTTTTTCACGCAACCCGGATTCGGCCTTGCAACTTGAGCCCGGGAACTAGAGATGAGACAGGTTGACGCTCGTTCATCGATTGCAGTGGATGGCGCACCAGGGTATCAGCGCCAACGATCCGAGTCTAGGACCGCGAAAAGGACGCCAGCATGACGCTGAAATTACAGTTTTGTCATCGAGTTACAGCGGCGTGAATGCCCGGTGCGGTGCCCGATGCCGGGCCGAGGTTCGTATCTATCGGGCGTACAGCAACATCGCCCCTTATGAACGATTCTCGCGTTAGACAAATCGTAGGTCCCGCGGAGATCGATATTTGATGGAACCTTAATCATGGCTTCATCCGCACTTAACAACTTCGGATTACAAAATTGTCATCGGTCGCATTCGATGCGTCCGTGGGGAGGTCGCGCCGACCTGTGGACCGCATTCAGCGCGATCCAATCTCGCACCAGCCGCAACTTTTGAAAACCCGCCGCGGGAGAAGCCGATGAGGTTCTCCGCCTTGCGGCCGGGAAGAGGGATGAATGTTTCCAACTGTCGCAACTTGAACCTTCACCGCGATCGCGATTCCGATGCGCGCAACGAATGCCGCACGACGCGGAGTCTTCGCATTCGCAAGGAGGGTTCGTTTTTCCCTGGAGGGGGCCATGTATTTCGAGATGAAGCAAGGACCGTTCGGCAGGAGTTCGTTCGCGCTTCGATGCGTTCGCGTTTCGATCGTATGCGGCGCGGCGTTCTTCCTTGCGGGGGTGAGTTGTGCGCAAGTGGACCGCGGCGGGCTGACCGGCACGGTTACCGATCCGTCCGGCCAGTTGCTGGCGCGGACGCACATTGCGGCGGTGCAGAACTCTACCCAACTGCGACGCGAAACCGTCTCCGACGCCACCGGCAACTACGACATACCCGAGTTGCCCGTGGGCATTTACACAGTCACATTCGACCACGCCGGATTCCAGACCGTGAAGTTCGTCGATGTGGAGCAGGTCATCGGCAGGACGCGCACTCTCGATGCCATGCTGCCGGTTTCGGGCGGCGTGGAGATGGTCGAGGTTTCGGCCAGTTCGGCGCTCATGGACCGCAATACCAGCGCGGTGACGGGCCTGATCGAGAGAACCCAGGCCCACGAACTGCCGCTGAACGGCCGCGACTGGTCGGAGTTGACGGCATTCGTCCCCGGCGCCATCGACACCGGCGGCGGCAACCAGCGCTCGGTCCGCTTCGCCGGACGTGGCCTTGACGACAGCAACTTCACCTATGACGGCATCGACGCGACCAACATCGTCAATCAGACGCAGCGCCCCTGGGTGCGGCTCTCCATTCCGCTGGACGCGATTCAGGAGTTCCGCGTCGATTCGCTCACGGCCACCGCCGAGGAAGGCGGGACGGGCGGCGCTCAACTGGCCGTGACCTCGCCCACCGGCACCAACCGCTTCCACGGACGCCTCTTCGAGTACCTGCGCAACGATTTCTTTGACGCGCCCCTGCCTAAATGGGGCACCCCAGTCATTTACACCCCCAGCCTTGCTACTCAGCCGGAACCTGAGCAGCCGCTTCGCTTGAATCAGTTTGGCGGATCGCTGGGCGGTCCCATCGTGCGCGACAAGACGTTTTTCTTCCTCGCATCGGAAGCCTATCGGCAGAACTGGGGTTATCCGGCGAGCGGCCTCGTGCCCAGTCCGGCGAATTTGGCAACGCTTGCGGCCATCAGCCCGAACGTGGCTGCAATCCTCAACGCGTTCCCGGGAGCGGGCCCGAAGACGACCGAAACCGCCATCAACGGCATCTCGGACGCCGAGATTGTGACCTGCCAATGCACGCAGGCGGTGAACGAAAATTCGTTCATGCTGCGGCTCGACCGGCATTTTTCGGCCAGAACCACCGGCTTCATGCGTTTCAACTACGACCGGTCGGTCAATACCCAGCCGCTTTCGGCCGCCGCGACCGACTTGCAGCAGAAAGTCTCCACGCCGGTCAATGGCGCGCTGGAATTGCTGCACGTCTTCAGTCCCCATCTCGTAAACGAGGCCCATGCGGGCTTCAATCGCTCCACCAACAACCAGTACAACGACAGCGACACGGGGATCATTTACAAGATCGCTATTTCGGAGGCGTATCCGACGATACCCACGCCGGCATTTGTTACCGAGAACTACGATTACACCAGCCTCTACGTGGGCAACGCGTATTCGGTGAACGACAGCCTGACCTGGACGCACGACCGGCATACGGTCAAAGCCGGAGTGGAGTACCGTCGCATTCAAATGAATCAGGATCACCCGGAAGACGGAACAATCACATTTTCCACGGTGGCGAATCTGGCGGCGGACGCGGTCAGAAAAGCGAGTCTGACCGGCGCCCTGCCCGTCAATGAACTGCGCAAGAACGATACCATCTTCTACGCGCAGGACGGATACAAGGTGCGGCCGAATCTGACCCTGAACCTGGGCGTTCACTACACTGTCTTCGGTCTCTTCAATGAGAACAACGGGCTGGCCGAGCCTTTCGATTTCGACACCTGCGGACCGCAGGGATATTGCCCCGTGGGCTCCAGCTTCGGCCAACGGAATTACGGGGATGTCGATCCGCGCCTGGGCTTCGCATGGTCGCCTAGAAAGAGCGAAAAGACAGTGATCCGCGGCGGATTCGGCATCTACCACGAAGACGGACAGTTGGACGATCAGAATCTGCCCGCCGGAAACGAAGTGCCCTCCTACTCGGCAAGCAGCTCCAAGTCAGCGCTTGCCTTCTGCCCGCCCGCGACGTGTCCGATCCAGTCCCAAGCGGTCCTGACCGCCGCCGGAGCCAACGCATTCAGTGCCGGAACTTACAAGCCGAGTGCCGAACAACGGGATCGCAAAGATTCGTATGTCGAGCAGTGGAGCTTCGCGGTGCAGCGGGAGCTGCCGGCGAGCTTTGTGGGCACGGTTTCCTATCTGGGAAGCCACGGCGTGCATCTGCTCGAGCAAGGTGAGACAAACCTACTGGCGTACGATCCGTCCACGGGCACGTACGGTCCAGAGACGGAATATCCTCAGTGCGCATGGAACGCGAGCGCGCCTGCCGGCAGTTGCGCTACCGGCTTTCAGTGGCGCGGCTCGGTCGGCATGAGCTCGTACAACGGTCTCTCCGTGTCGGTACGGCGTCCGTTCTCGCACGGCCTCCTGGTGGCGGCCAACTATATGTGGTCGCACGAGATCGACAACGGTTCCAACGGCAGCGGCGATGGCGACGAGATTCAGCCGCAGAATCAGGCCTGTCAGTCCTGCGATCGCGCCAGCGGCGCCTGGGATGCCCGCCATGTGGTCAATGGCAACGCAGTCTATCAACTCCCCTTCGGCCACGGCAAGGCGCTGCTGAACCAGAGCGGGGTCGCCGACGCCATCGCGGGCGGCTGGGAGCTGTCCACCTCGGCACTGGCGCGCACCGGTTTTCCGGTGGATGTGGTAACGCAGCTGGACGGGCCGGACGGCAATCAGGCTGGCACCCAGCGTCCCCTGCTGGTTCCCGGTGTCTCTCTCACTCCGCCCGGAGGCAGAACGGTCGCGCAGTGGTTCAATCCCGCCGCATTTCAAATTCCGGCCCTCAATCCGGGTCAAAATTCAAACGGCAATGCCAGCGTATTCGGCGCCGCGCCGCGCGACCTGCTCAGCGGGCCGGGCACCTGGCAGGTCGATACGGGCGCCGGCAAGACGATTTCGTTGCGGGAACGCGCGAAGATCGAATTCCGCGCGGAGTTCTACAACGTCTTCAATCACCCCCAGTTGGGTCAGCCGGGGGCGACCTGTGCGGGGAACGGCATCGTCCCATCCGCATCCAACAACTACACCTCAGCCCCGATGGCGTGTGGGGGGACTTTCGGCCAGATCACCGGCACGATCAACTTGAACGCCGCCATCGTCTCGCCCATAACCCCGGTAGGTTCGGGAACGCCGCGCGAGATGCAGTTCGCGTTGCGGTTTGAATTCTGAAACCCACCCACCAATCATCGGGGCGGCCTGTCTTGTCCGCCGCCTCGTGAATCGAGTCCAGATCGAGAATGAACTGCAAATGAGAAGGCGACGGAATTCGATCCATCTCTGGATGCATATCTGCCTCTGCATCCTTGCGCTCTCAGCGGCGCCGTCTGACGCATGGGCTCAAACCGCGCCGGATTTCTCCGGCCTGTGGAAACAGGACAACGATCGCTGTCAGCCCAAGCGCAACGGCGATGTCACGCTGCGGATCGAGCATCGCGACCCGGAACTTACAGTTGAAACAACCATGTCGCACAGTTCGCAAAACCCACGCCACGCGATACAGAAGTACACAACCGATGGAAAACTTTCCATAACGACAGGCGCCGACGGAGACGAGTTCCGCACATCCGTCGTATGGAAGGATTCCAGCCTCGTTTTCTCGATCGAGGAGCGTGAAGACGCCCGCATTCTGCTGTCGAAAGAGAGTTGGGCGCTCATTGAAAATGGCGCGACGCTGGAGAGAATCCGCGAGCGGCCGAACGGCGAAAATCAGACTCTTTTCTTTCGCCGTATCCCCGTGAGCGGTTCCGAAAGCGAATCCAAATTTGCAAAGGGGCGCGACAAATGAAGATCCTGGTTATCGAAGACGAAGTCAAGACAGCCAAGTTCCTCAAGAAAGGACTTGGCGAAGCCGGCTATGTCGTCGACGTAGCCGCCGACGGTCTGCAAGGTCTGCATCTGGCTCAGGAAGTGGATTTCGACCTGATCGTTCTCGACGTGATGCTTCCCGCGCTGGATGGGTGGCAGGTGCTTGCGCGGATGCGCGAGGCGAGCGGGAAAGCGTTGGTTCTGATGCTCACCGCGCGGGATGCCGTGCAGGAGCGCGTCCGCGGTTTCGAGTTGGGCGCCGACGACTACCTGGTGAAGCCGTTCGCGTTTTCAGAACTCCTGGCACGGGTGCGCTCCCTGCTGCGCCGTTCAACGCCGCGCCCGCAAGAGACCATTCGCATGGCGGATCTTGAGATCGACCTGCTGCGCCAGCGCGCGACGCGCGCCGGACAGAGGCTCGACCTCACTTCCAAGGAGTTCCTGTTGCTGACCCTGCTGGCGCGGCGCGCCGGCGAAGTGCTCTCGCGCACACTGATCGCCGAGTCGGTCTGGGATATGAACTTCGACAGCGATACCAACGTCGTGGATGTGAATGTGCGCAGGTTGCGCGGCAAGGTGGACGAGCCTTTCCCCGTAAAGCTGATTCACACAGTGCGCGGAGCCGGCTATGTCTTCGACGCACAAACGTAGTTCGGCGTCCGCGCCGCGGATGCGCCGAACCCTGGCCTTCCGGCTGACGGCGGCATACTCGTTGGCGGGCCTGACGTTGGTCATTCTGGCCACGGCGAGCCTCTACGTCGTCCTGCGGAAGGAACTGGACCGAAGCACGGAGCTGTTCCTTGCCGACAAGCTCCACGTACTGCGGACCATGCTGCGTGAGCGGCCCGACGACGAGGATGCGCTGCACGAAGAGATTGAGCTCGAGTCGGCGGCCCGCCGGTATCAGCAGTTCTACATTCGGCTTCTCGATGAACGCGGCGCGCCCATCATGACCACGCCCGGCATGGCCGAACAGTTGGACCTTGCGCAGCTCGCCGGCCGAACCGGCGGACGCTCCGAGCGCTCGATAGACATGGCGGGCAGAGATGGACAACCGTTCCGGGTCACCAGCGCCACGGTTGCCGTCGGCACGCCGCCGACCCACAGCGACACGGTGCAAATCGCCATCGACGTCGCGCAGGAAGAAGAACTGCTGGCGCGCTATCGGATGTGTTTCTGGGGCATTCTGCTGGCGACCTCGGTTCTCTTCCCGCTGCTCGGATACCGCATTGCGCGGCACGGCATTCGGCCCGTCGAGCAGATCGCCGCTACCGCGCGAAGAATCACATCGACCAATCTGCGCGAACGGATACGGGCGGAAGGCTACCCTTTGGAACTCGCGTCGCTGGCCGGGACATTCAACGAAATGCTCGATCGGCTTGAAGAATCCTTCGAGCGCATCTCCAGGTTCACGGCCGACATCGCGCACGATTTGCGCACCCCGGTCAACATCATCCGCGGAGAAGCCGAAGTGGCTCTGGCTCGCGCGCGGACCGTCGAGGAGTATCGCGACGTGTTGGAGTCTTCCTTGGAAGAAGCGGTCCGGCTTTCCGAACTGATCGGCAATCTCCTGTTTCTGGCCCGTGCGGAGAGCCCCTTGACCGAGCTGCATAGAGAGAATGTGAACATCCGCGAGTTGCTGACCGCGGTTCGCGACTACTACGAAGCTTCCGCGACCGACGCGGAAATATCGCTGGTCGTGAACGATGGGGCCGAGCCGGTCAACCCGGAACTCAGCGCGGAACTGGATCGCGCCCTGATGCTGCGGGCGGTGAGCAACCTGGTTTCGAACGCCATCGCGCACACCCCGCGCGGAGGTACTGTCGCGCTGGCGGCCACTGCCGAAGGCGATGCGATCCGCATCGAGGTCTCCGACACCGGCGTCGGCATCCCCGCCGAAGCGCTGCCCAGAGTCTTCGATCGTTTCTTCCGCGTCGATCCATCGCGGTCCAAGGCATCGGGCGGCACAGGGTTGGGCCTGGCCATCGTGCAGAGCATCCTGACCCTTCACGGCGGCAGCGCGGAGATCGCCAGTCAACTCGGCCGTGGAACTCGCGTCACGCTGCATATCCCGGACCTCGCGGTGCGATGACAAAACCGCAATTCTCGCCTCATGCCGACCTCCGTCGTTCAAAGTGTTATAGCGAGGCAAGCTGCCCCCGATCCCCGCATCCGAAAAAAATGGGCGGCAAGAGTTGCCTCTTGCCGCCGCCCGTCCCTGGGTTGTCTTGAAGTTGGCGCAATCGTTCGCTTGCTAAAACCCGTTTACTGCAAGAGCTTGGTCACTTCCTGCTGTACGCTGTTGGCCTGGGCCAGGGCGGCGATGCCGGTCTGGCTGAGAATCTCGTATTTCGACATATCCGATGTCGCCGAGGCGTAGTCGGTGGCCTGAATCGCGTTCTGCGCCGATACCACGTTCTCCTGCTGCGTGGTCATCACCTGGCTGACCGAATTCAGCGTGTTGATCTGCGCCCCGATGTAGCCGTCCTGCGCCGAAACGTCGGTAATGGCCACGTTCAACTCGTTCAGCGCGCTCTCGGCGTCGGTCTGGTTCAGCAGATCGGTGCCGCTGAGCGACTGGCCGGCGGAATCCGAGTAGCTCATCGTGGCGGTTCCGCCCGCCCCGTTGAAGTCCGCGGCGATGCCCACGTTCGCCGTTCCGCCGTAGGTCGTGGCGTTGCCGACGGCGACGGCCGTGCTGGTATCCGTAATGTCCCCGGAGACCCCGATGCTGTAATAGCTGGACGCGGTGTAGGGCGGCCCAATCAAGGGGCCGACGCCGACCGCGGTGGACCCGTTGAGCACGGTCGCGTCGAGATTGCCGGTGTTGACCGCCATCGAAGAGTTCGGCGAGGTGAACGTCAGCCTGTTGTCGCTGGAGTCGTAGGTCGCCGCAACCCCGTAAGCGCCCTTGTTGATCGCCGCCGCCAGCGTGGCCGCCGTATTGTCGGTCGCGCCGATGCCGAGAATGTTGTCGCCGATGTCCAGGCTCCCGGTCAGTGTGTCGGTGCTCAAGATCGAGAGCGTTCCCAGCGTGGTCGAATCCGGCAAGCCGGTGGTGGGCGTTTCCGTGAGGCTGATCGGTGTCTCGACGGCGGGCGTGGTGTCGGTCAGGTTGCCCTCGTTGCCGAGCGTCGGGGTGCCGCTGTCTCCGTTGGTGGCCGTGAACGTCAGGGAGGTTCCCGCCGGGTTCAGAGTAGCCGTGATGCCGTAGGTGGCGTCGGTCACATTGATGGTATGCGCCAGGTCCTGCAGCGTGTCGGTGCTGCCGGAGATGCCCAGGTTGATGGTGTATGGGGTCTTGCCGTCGCTCTCCACGCCGGTGAGCGCTCCGCTCAGCGTGTCGGAGGCGGTGTTTACCGTCAGGGTGCCTAGATTGGCGCTGGAAGCCACGCTGGTGGACTCGGAATCGGTGATGGAGGCGCCGCTGACCGCCGCGTTGAAACCGTCTCCGTTGTTCTGCGTGAACGACAATTCCGTGCCCGCCGCGTTCAAAGTGGCGGTGATCCCATAGCCGCCGGCATTGATGGTCTGAGCCAGATGCGCCAGGGTATCCGTGCTGCCCAGAGTGCCCAGGACTAGGTTGCTTACGTTGCCGGAGATGCCCGAGGTGAGGTTCAGCGCGCCGCCCAGCTTGTCGCCCGCGCCGTTCACCGACAGAGTGTCCAGCATGGTGCCGGAAGCGACCGTGACCTGTGTCTGCGCCGCCAGAGTGCTGTCGTCCACCGTTGTCGAGGCGGTTACGTTGGCCGTCCCAAGGTCTCCGGGGGTCTGCGAAAAGGTCAGCGTCTTGCCGCCATTCGATGCCGTGGCCGTGATCCCCAGGTTGGCCTCGGCCCCGGTGGTGAAGGCCGTGACGATTTCTGCGATCGTCTGGCCGGCGAGGTTGTAGGTGGAGGTCGTTTTCGCGGCATCCGCGCCCTCCTGGATGGTAAGGGTTCCATTCAGGAAATCCCCTGCCGCGGCCACCGTCAGAGAGTTCAGAATGGTGGGCTGCCCAAGCGTCTGATCCACCGAGGAGGACTGGATCTGATCGGTAAGCGCGCCGTCCGGGGTGACGTTGGCAATGCCCAGATCTCCGAGCGTCTGCGAAAACGTGAGCGTATCGCCGTTGACGGTGGCCGTTATCCCATCCGCGCTCTCGGCGCCGGTATCGAACTCGGCGGCGATCGCGGCGATAGTCTTGCCGCCCAGAGCGAAGTTGTTTGTGGGAGTGTTCAACCCGTCCGCGCCTTCCACGAAGTCGATGTCTCCGGAGACCAGATCGGAGCTGTTGGCGACCGTGATTGTATTCAAAATGGTGCCCGTGGTGACCTCTTGATTGGTCGTCGAGGCGGGCGTGATGTCGGTGATGCCCAGGCCGCTGACGCTGGGGTTCGCTGGCCCCGGGTCCGTCCCGGTCTTGGTGAAGATCAGTTCGGTGTTGTTGTTTGCCAGGGTCGCCGTAATGCCGGTGTTGTCGTTTTGCTCGTCGGGCGGCTGGTCGAAGGAGGCGGCGATCTCTTGAAGCGTCTGCCCGGTGAAGTTGTACGTGGATTGAGTGCCGTTGGTGTCGATGCCTTCCACGATGCTCAGCGATCCCGTGAGCATATCGCCGTTGGCGGCCACCGTCAGGGTTCCCAGATTGCCGCCGCCGGGGTTGGTGACGTTGACTGGAGTGTTCGTGACCGCGGCTTCGTTGTCGGTGATGACTCCCACATTGGTGATGCCGGCCGTACCCTTGTCGCTCGTGTTCTGGGTGAACGTCAGCACCGTGCCCGCGGCCACCGCGCCCACGGCTGAATTGAGCGTTGCCGTGATGCCGTAATCGCCGGAGTCGATCGTTTGCGCGATCTGCGCAAGCGTCTGGCCGGTAAAGTTCAGCGTCGATGCGGTATTCTTGCCGTCCACGCCCTCCTGGATGGAGAAGGTCCCAGTAAGCGTATCGTCCGCTTTGTTGGCGGAGAGAGAGCCGAGGGTGCTGCCCGGGGTCACCACCGGATCCTCGGTGATGGCGTTCGAGGTGACGCCTGCCGTGAAGGTGTCTCCGTTGTTCTGCGTAAACGTCAAATCGGTGTCGGTCGAGTCGAGGGTGGCAGTGATCCCGTAGCCGCCGGTATTGATGCTGTGCGCCAGGTTGGCGAGGGTATCGGTGGTTCCCGGCGTTCCCAGGGCAAGGGCGGAGACGCCGCCGGTGATGCCCGAGGTGATGGTCAAAGAACCGGCCGCCAGCGACTCCTCGGCATTGGCCACCGACAGCGACCCCAGCGTCTCTCCGGCGGTGATGACGACCGCCGTAGTCGCATTGTGCGCCGGAGTGGTGTCGGTGGGAGGGGTGCCCCCGACGGTGTCGGACTCGGCGATGAGCGCATCCCCGATGCCGCCGGTATCGGTGAAGGTCAGCGTATCGCCGCCATTGGAAAGCGCGGCCGTGATTCCGTAGGCGGGATGGGTCACGTTGAAGTAGGTAACGAGGTTGGCCAGGGTTTCGCCGGCCATCGCCAGGGGCGCTTCCACAACGCCCGCGTCGGAGGTGATGGCCAGCGTTCCGCCGGCAATCGTGTCGTTCGGACCTGCGAGCGTGATGGCGCCCAGTGTTTGCCCGGCCACGATGGCGATCGGCGTTTGCGTGTAGGTATTGTCTTTGCCGGAGCCGGTGATGGCCGCCGTGGCCGTTCCGCCGGTCTGCGTAAAGGTCAGAATCGTACCCGTCGCGTCCAGCGTCGCGGTGATTCCGTAGTTGCCGTTGTCGATGGTTTGAGCCAGATTCGCCAGGGTGTCGGTGCCGTCGGCGGCGCTGCCCAGCGTCAGCACCGAAGTCAAGCCGGTGGTGCCCGACTTGATCGTCAAGCTGCCCACTCCCAGAGTATCGCCGGCCGAGGCAACCGTCAGAGATCCCAATGTGCCGCCGGTGGCGATCGCCGGAGAAGCCACGTCCGTAACATTGGCGCCGGAGATGGCCGCCGTCCCCCGGTCGTTGGCCGACTTGGTGAAGGTAAGCACCGTGCCCGCCGCTTGGCCATCGACCGCTTGCGTATTCAGCGTCGCCGTGATCCCATAGGCGGAGTCTCCGTCGATCGCGGTCATCAACTGGGAGATCGTCTTTCCCGCCAGGTTCAGAGAAGTCGCGGTATTGAGGCCGTCGGAGCCTTCCTGAATGTTGAGGGTGCCGGTGAGGGTATCGGCGGTCGAGCCGACCGTCAGCGATCCCAATCCGGCATCCGTCACCGTGGTCGTCTGCGAGGAACCGGCGCTGTTTTCCGTCAGATTCGAGGCCGACACAGTCACGCTGGGGTCGTCGGTCGTAAAGGTCAGTTGCGTCCCTTCCGCGTTGAGCGCGGCCGTCACTCCGTAGTCCCCGGAATTGATCGTCGATTCCAGATTGGCAAGCGTGTCGGTGGAGTTGGCCGTCCCCAGCGTTATGTTGTGATTGATGCCGTCCGAGCCTACGATGCTCAGAGTGCCGCCCAGGGTATCGCCCTTGACAAGCGACAGAGCCCCGACGATGCCGGTATTGGCCGTCCCGGCGCCGATGCCGGAGCCGGAGACGATGATGCCGGTGTCGGTCCCGCTGCCCCCGCCGTTGTTGGATGCCGCCGCTGTGGTCACCGCCGCCGCTCCGGCCGCCGTCGCGGTGCCGAAGGTCGCCGTCAGGCCCAGGCCCGCGTTGTTGATGGCGCTGATCAGCCCCTGCGCCGTATTCGCGTAGCTGGTGCCGGCCCCCACGCTGATCGCCGCCGTGGCCGTGGTCGCCGCCCCGCCCGCCCCCTTGGTCATGTAACTCACATCGACCGTGGTGGCCCCGCTGGCGTTCAAGCTGTCGCTGACCGCCGCGTTGTGACCGCTGTTGGAGAGATCGATGAAGACATTGTCCTGACCGCTGCTGTAGGACATCACGCCGTCCGTGTCGCCCAGGCTCGACGACGACATCGTGCGGATGTGCAGGTCGTCGATCGAGGAGCCGGCCATCGACGAGTCGCCGGTGTAGATGGCGATGGTGTTGCCGGCGAAGACCTGCTCCTGGTTGTAGGTGGTCGTCGAGCCAATGTTATTGACCTCGGCCAGAATCGACTGGTACTCCTGGTTCGCCGCGCCCTCCTGGGTGCTGTTGAGCGTACCGTTCGAGGCCTCGGTGGCCAGCGTGACGGCGCGGTCGAGCAGGCTCGTCACCTGCGACATCGCGCCGTCGGCCACTTGAAGCAGACCGACCCCTTCCGTGGCATTCGTCTCCGACTGCGTCAAGGCCGTCTGGTTCGCCTGCAGACCGTTCACCAGCGAGAGGCCGGCGGCGTCGTCGGCTCCGGAGTTGATCTTCGAACCCGACGACAACTGCTGCAATACCGTCTGCAGGCTGTTGTTCGTGTTATTCAGGTTGTTTTCCGCGTAGATCGCCGAAAGGTTGTTCAAGACTCCGAGGGCCATGGGATCAACTCCTTCTTGGATGCCATCCGCCACGCCCATGCCCGCCGGTTCTTCTCTTCTTCCGTCGGTCCGCAACTGCCGGTGGGGCGTTTCCGCATCCACCCCATTCATCGGGCCGCGCGAAAATAACTTTAGTCATATTTTTCGGAGCCGCTTTTCGGGGTCTCTGTCGCGCTCCGATTCAAGCTGTCCCCCACCGTTCACTTGCTGTCGCGAACCGCTTCAATCGCTGTCCCAACCCGCTCCAGCCCGTGTCCAATTCCGCTCCAGCCATTTGTCTCGCTTCGATGCACCCACGCGCCCGCTCGAGCCGCCCCACCTCGCCCGAACGGCCGCGTCGGGCAGTCTTCCCCGCGCAAAAATCGGCAGCGAAAGGTCTCCCCTTGCCGCCATCGCTCTTTGCCCAAGTTCGTCACCGACGAGCTCGCGGGCCGCCAGATAGGAACGACGGGATCGCGTGCATTATCCTGGTTGGCACATACGTCCTCCGAGCGACTTGATATAGTGGCTCATGGCTTCCAGGATGGACAACGCAATTGATCCCCGAAGCGCTGAAGCCGACCGCCGCGACCGGTCTTGATTCATCCTAAAACTGGTGTTTATCTACGGAGCTTCCGGCATGAACGATCTCTTGTCCCCGCGCCGCCTGCTCTTGCCGCTGATCCCGTTCTACCGGCTGGCTCTCGGCTTCCGCGATCTTCGCCGAGTCGTCGGGCTGGAACCGGTCCGCCGCCTGCGTTTTCCGGTTATCGCCGTCGGCAACCTATCCGTCGGCGGCGCGGGCAAGACCCCGTTGACCATCGCGCTGGCCAGAGCGCTTGCCGAGCGCGGCCTGCGCGTGGACGTGCTCTCAAGGGGCTACGGCCGCGTCAACCGCTCGGCGGCCCGCGTGAACCCCGGCGGGAGCGCCGAAGAGTTCGGCGACGAGCCGATCCTGATTGCACTGGCGGCGCGCGTTCCCGTTTATGTGGCCCCGCTGCGCTTCGATGCCGGTCAGTTGGCGGAAAACGACGCGATCGCGGCGCCCGCCCAGCCGCGCCCCATGCCGGAACAGCCTGAGCAAGGCGCCAAGCTCGCGGCCAACGCTCTGGAATCGAAGCAGGCTCCACAATCCCACCCGGGCGAAGCCCATCCCGATGGAATTGCCGCGCCGAAACGAACCGATGCTCCCGCTTGCTCCGTTCATCTGCTCGACGACGCTTATCAGCATCGCCAACTGGCTCGCGACGTGGACATTTTGCTGCTCGACCGCGGGGACTGGCGGGACTGGCTTCTGCCCGCGGGCAATCTCCGCGAGCCGCTCGAAGCCATCCACCGCGCCAGCGTAATCGCCGTTCCGGCAAACGAACCGGACCTGGAGGTTGCGCTCCGCCTGGCGGGATGGCAGGGACCGATCTGGCGGCTACGCCGGGTCATGGAAATCCCCGCCATGCAGAACCCCATCGCCGCCTTTTGCGGCATCGCCCGCCCGGAACAGTTCTTCAAAGGCCTCCAGGCGGTCGGGCTTCGTCTCGCTGTCCGCTTCGCCTTTCCCGATCATTGCAACTACACGCCCGCCGTTCTGGAAGAGTTGCTGGCCGAGGCGCGCGAGAACAAGGTGAAGGCGATCGTCACCACCGACAAGGATATGATCCGCCTGGGGAAACTCACTTCCATCTTTCCCAAGTCCATGCCGCCGATGGCCGCCCATCTGCATATTGAAATCGAAGATCGAGATGCGGTGGTCGATTGGCTCGTCGATAGGGTGGTGAACTCCACCAGGCGCGGCTGAACCGAAGTTAAAATGCAACTTGTCGGTATCCGCCCATCGGCCACATCCGGATGCAGCCTGCAATCCATCCATGATTCCTTCTCGCCCGCTGTCCGGCTTGCCGCCCACCTTGCAATCGCGCGGCGAATCTCCGGACTCCGCCTCTTCCGAACTTCAGTGGCAAGCGCATCCGCATCGCACGGCGCCTGCCGGCGACGGGCTGGAAATCATCGACCTGAGCGGTCTCTTTTTCTTGCGGGAGTGCTCTCCTGCTTTTTCAGACGGCGATAGATTGCGAGTGTGCCGTACTCTTTCACTACCTCTAAGTTCGAATCCCGATCGAGCAGCTCGATCTTCGGGTCTCCACTTTCGTTTTCACGATACGCAATCAAGATTCCGCCTTCTGGAATCTCGTCTATCGCTCGATAGACCTCCGGGCCGCCGATCGGCAGCTCGTTGATTCTGTAGTTGGTAAAGTAGGCAAAGGCAGGGTAGTTGAAGTTCATGTATAGGGGTGTATCCGAGGGAAACCTGGACTCCAGGAAACTCGACGCTTCCATCTCCTCTGGACGATCGGGCACTGCAAAGGGGCCATCGAATCGAGATGCGGAGGGGAGAAGAGTCGCTACCATCCCGGCGGCGAGCAGCGTAACTCCAGCGGGCCGCAAGAGCCTGCCCGGAAGGCGGCAAAGGAGCGCCAAACCTGAACCGGACAGCAACAGCAGTGGAGGAGCCAGCGGCATGATGTAGCGCGGCTCCTTGTGCGGCATTCGGCTGAAGAAGACAACGCCCGCCAGCAGCCAGAACCACAAAAAGCGGTTAAGCGACTGAGGGGCGGCTGCCATCGTCGAATCCGCCGCGCCAATCGGCTTCCCGCCTGGAGACTTGAATCGACTGACCAGACCTGCGCCGGCGGCAAGGAGAAGACCGATAACGCCGAGCCAGGTGAAGACGATGTGGGAGTTGGCAAGGTAAAAGGTAAAGGGCGGCTCCGGCCCCTCCACGTTCCTCCACCCTTCTTGAAGCGTTTCAAAGTAGCCCCCATAGGTCAGCCGCGACCATAGCAAATAGGGCCCGAAACCGGCCATGAATCCCGCTGCGGTGGCCGCCATGGCCCTCCAGCGTTCCTTTGCCATCATCGGGAGCAGGCAGAGAAGCGCTACGCTCGGAATTGACCCAAAGCGCATCAGCATGGCCAGGGACAGTCCAAAGCCCGCCAGAGCGAATCGCGAGAGCCGTTTCGTTTCAAGAGCTTTGAGCGTCAGCCAAAGCCCCAGCAGGACAAGAGTGAGAGCCGGTGAATCCGTCAGCAGACTGTTGCCCGTATCGTCGCTGTCGAAACCGGCCGGAAAGACCCCCACGAAGAACGGACCGAAAGCCAGCAGCAGCGATGCCAGCGCCGATGCCGTCGCTCCCACGACCTTGCGCCCGGAGAGGAACAGAAACACCGGGCCAAGCGCATTGAGCGCGGCAGCGACGATGCACGCCGCAAAGATATGATCCCGGATCAGAAAAGCGCCCGCAAAAAGGAGCGAGAGAAGCGGAGGACGAAAACTGAGTTCGGAGTAATTGGTCTTTCCGCAGCAGATCGCCTTGGCATCCTGAAGGTAGACCATCTCGTCCCAGTAGTGGACGTACGAGAGCCCCCAGACTCGTATCAGAAACGCCCCCGCGAAGAGCAGCGATAGCGAGACGATCAGGATGGACGACTTCCTCTTGAGTGCGTTCGGCAGACGATCCGCGAAGGCAAAAGGTTTCGACACAGAGCCGGACTCCCGTTGGCGCTTCAATGCCTGTTCGGACTTCAGATCAGCTTGGTTCGCCCGGTAACTCCCAACTCTTTGACGATCTTGCCCACATCCTGCGATCGGTCGCGGTGGGCTATCAGGAGGGCGTCTTCGGTATCCACTACGACTAGGTTCTCCACTCCCACCACGGCGACGAATTTGCGCGGGCTGTAGAGGTAGTTGTTGGCGGCGTCGATGGCCAGGTGGCCCCCGGTCTCGGCGACGTTTCCCTCGCTGTCGCCGCGCAGGCGTATCTCCATCTGGTACTCGTAAAGCGAGGCCCAGGAGCCGAGATCGTTCCAAGAGAACTCGGCCGGAATGCAGTAGAGATGAGAGAGATGCTCGCCCTTGGCGGAGCGCGGCTCCAGCACCGCGTAGTCCACGGAGATGTTCTCGCACTTGGGATAGAGGGCGTGAAAGACCTCGTCGAACTGGGACGTCCCCCAGGCGGCGGCAATGCTTTCCAGCAGCGGCGCGGTCTCCGGCAGGTGCTCGCGCACGGCATTGGCCAGAGTGCGCGCGGACCAAAGGAACATACCCGAGTTCCAGTAGTAGTGGCCTGCGGCAACAAACTCGTCGGCGCGGTTCTGGTTGGGCTTTTCGATGAAGCGGCGCACGTGCAGGGCGGACTCGTCGCCGGTGTAGTCGCCGGTTTCGATGTAGCCGTAGCCGGTCTCGGGGCGCGTAGGCTCAATGCCAAGCACGACGATATGGTCTCCGCCGGCGGCCACGGCGATGCCTTTTTGCAGAGCCTTGAGGAAGCGCGGCTCGTCGGCGATGACATGGTCGGAGGGAAAGACGCCAAGCACCGCATCGGGGTTTTGCCGCTCGATGAGAAAGGCGGCCAGGCCGCAGGCCGGCGCCGTGTTGCGCGCCACCGGCTCCTGAACGATCTGTCCGGCAGGCACGTCTTTCAACTGGTCGGATATCTCGTGGGCAAGATATTCGTTGGTGATGACCCAGGTTTGTTCCAGCCCGGCCAGCGGCTTGAGCCGCTCGACCGTCTGCTGGATCATGGAGCGTTCGCCGTCCAGGGCCAGAACCTGCTTGGCGTGGGCGCGGCGGGAACGAGGCCAGAAGCGGGTTCCGCTTCCTCCGGCAAGAATAACAGGGCGAAAATCAATGGAATTCGTCATGGAATCCACATCCTATCGAACTTGCGCCCTGTTTGCACAGTGCCATCCGAGATATTTTGTGGAAAGACAGGTTCCGTTTGCGGAGAATGGGGTAGATTCATTCGTAGATTTGGACAATGCTCGGAGCGGGCAATGGAAAGTTGTCCGTCAGAAACGCCAACCGTTTTCCGGTGACGGCATATAAGTAGCTCACACGGCGAAACTGTCAAGGGATGAAGTGAAAAAAAGCCCCCAGCCGAAGCTGGAGGCTTTTATCTTGCTGTCGCTTTTGCGCCGAAGGCGCGTTTCGCTGGACGCGAAGTCCTAGTACATTCCGTCCATGCCGCCGCCGTGGCCGCCGCCGACCGGAGCCTGCTTCGGCTCCGGAATCTCGACGACCAGAGCTTCGGTGGTCAGAAGCAGGCCGGCGATCGAGGCCGCGTTTTGCAGCGCCGTGCGGGTTACCTTGGTGGGGTCGATGACGCCGGCCTTCACCAGGTCCTCGAAGACGCCGGTGGCGGCGTTGTAGCCGTAGTGGTCGTGCTTGGACTCAAGCACCTTGGCCACCACCACCGCGCCTTCTTCGCCGGCATTGGCGACGATCTGACGCAGCGGCTCCTCGAGCGAGCGGCGAACGATCTGGGCGCCGATCTTCTCGTCGCCTTCGAGCGTCTTGATAAGCTCGTCGACCGCCGGGATGGCGCGAACCAGAGCCACGCCGCCGCCGGGGACGATGCCTTCCTCGACCGCCGCGCGGGTGGCGTGCAGAGCGTCCTCGACGCGAGCCTTCTTCTCCTTCAGCTCGGTCTCGGTGGCCGCGCCCACCTTGATGATGGCCACGCCGCCCACCAGCTTGGCCAGCCGCTCCTGCAGCTTCTCCTTGTCGTAGTCCGAGGTGGTCTTCTCGATCTGGGTGCGGATCTCCTTGACCCGGCCCTCGATCTCCGAAGACTTGCCGGCGCCATCGACGATGGTGGTGTTGTCCTTGTCGATGGTGATGCGCTTGGCCTTGCCCAGGTCCTCGAGCTTCACGCCTTCCAGCTTGATGCCCAGGTCCTCGGTGATGGCCTTGCCGCCGGTGAGGATGGCAATGTCGCCCAGGATCGCCTTGCGGCGATCGCCGAAGCCGGGAGCCTTGACGGCGGCCACGTTCAGGGTGCCGCGCAGCTTGTTCACGACCAGAGTCGCCAGCGCTTCGCCTTCCACGTCTTCCGCGATGATGAGCAGCGGCTTGCCGCCGCGGGCTACCTGCTCCAGCAGGGGAAGCAGGTCCTTCATGGCGCTGATCTTCTTCTCGTAGATCAGGATGTAAGGCTCTTCCAGAACCACTTCCAGACGCTCGGCATCAGTGACGAAGTAGGGGCTCAGGTAGCCGCGGTCGAACTGCATTCCATCGACCGTCTCAAGGCCGGTGTGCATGGTCTTCGACTCTTCGATGGTAATGACGCCGTCCTTGCCCACAACCTTGACCGCCTCGGCGATGATGTCGCCGATCTCCTGATCGCCGTTGGCCGAGATGGCGCCCACCTGGGCCACGGAACCCTCGTTGACAGGCTTCGAGAGCTTGCCCAGGGCGCCGTCGGCGGTCCACTTGCCGTCCTTGTCGCGGGTGCCGATGATGGCCGTTACGGCCTTGTCGATGCCGCGCTTGAGAGCGGTCGGATTCGCGCCCGCCGCCACCGTCTTCACGCCTTCGCGGAAGATCGACTGCGCCAGAACCGTTGCGGTCGTGGTGCCGTCGCCGGCCACGTCCGATGTCTTCGATGCAACCTCGCGGACCAGTTGCGCGCCCACGTTCTCCAGCGGATCCTTGAGCTCGATCTCCTTGGCCACCGTCACGCCGTCCTTGGTGATGGTCGGCGATCCGAACTTCTTCTCGATGACTACGTTGCGGCCCTTGGGACCGAGTGTCGCCTTGACGGCGTCCGCCAGCGTGTTGACGCCGCGCAGAATCGCCTGACGGGAATCCTCGCCGTGCAGAATTTGCTTTGCCATTGCTGTAAATCTCCTCATTCAGCTTCTAGCTGCTAGCTTCTAGCTTTCAGCCAAGAGCCTGTGTGTTGAAAAGCCAATTTCTTTTGTCAGCTTTGTAAAGAGCTAGTAGCTAGAAGCTAGTAGCTAGAAGCTGGCGACATTTACTTCTTGACGATGCCAAGCACTTCTTCCTCGCGCATGATGAGGAACTCCTCGCCGTCGATCTTGATCTCGGTGCCGGAGTACTTGCCGAAGAGAATCTTGTCGCCAGCTTTGACGTCGAGAGGGAAGACTTTGCCTTCGTCGTTCGATTTGCCTTTGCCTACGGAGATGACTTCGCCTTCCTGCGGCTTCTCTTTGGCGCTGTCGGGGATAATGATGCCACCACGGACGGTTTCGCCCTCTTCCAGACGACGGACGAGGATCCGGTCGTGCAGCGGTGTAAAGGTGGTCGTAACAGATGTTGCTGCCATAACTTCGCTTCTCCTTCAAGCGCGGACAGGATCAAGCCCCGACCGCGGATCTCTAGTGTTTTGTTCAGAAAATGGTGCCGAGTCTAGCGGCATGTGGCTTCGAACATCCGAGATGCCACGTTGTCCGGCAGTCCGGCCAGCGATTTGCTAGCAGTCCTGCCATCCAATTGCTAAAGATAGGCAACTCGATCAAGAGTTGTCAAGTGAAAAAGATGAAGGTTGAGTGAATTAAGCTCATATCTTCGCAGCGCCGAAGTGTCACCCCGACCTCAGGGAGATGTCCAGATACACCCGTAGTTACTCGGTACGGTGATCGTTTGCGCCGTTCCTGCCGCAACCCCGTCCAGACTCTGTACTCCTTCGATTTGCTCAACGTAATTACCCGCGATTGGAAAAGCAAAGCTCGTCGTCTGTAGTTGGTCCGTGAAGTTGACCACGACAAGGCTGAAAGTATTCCCGAGTTGCCGCGAAAACGCCAGCAGGCCTTTGGAATTGAATGCTCCGAAATCGTTATAGAAATAGTGCTGACCATCCGTGAACTGCGCTCCGCTGCGCCGGATCTTGGTCAACTTGCGCACTAAGCGAATCATTGGTTGACCATCGTTGTCGTAGAAATAGTTCCAGCGCACCGGTCGATAGACCATCACGCGTCCATAGCCTGAGTCGGGAATCCAGTAGTTTTCGCAGAACTCCTGCCCCTCGGCCAGAAGTGGAGTTCCCTTCGCCGTCAGCAGTGCAATCAGATAGGGCTGCACCTTTGGCCACTGGCCGTCGCGATCTCCTTGCTGCAGCAAGGTGTCGGCTGGCGAGTTATCGACCTGCTCTGTTCCGAAGTTGCAGATGAAGCGCTGGTGGTCGTGGTTCTCGATGTATTGCAGTCCGGTCTTTGGCAGCGTCTCGCCGTTGGCCGTCACCGACTCCGGATAGCCGTTCAGCCCGAGTTGTAATCCCAGCTGTGTGATGGCGCCAGCACTGCCCCCCGCACAACTCGCCGCGCCTCCGAGCGTGCCATCCTGCCAGGTGCCTGTGCTATAGCTGCTATTCAGAATCTGTGGAGGATTCGGTAGATACTCCGCGATTTGGATAAGGTTGATATTGCCGGCCGCATCGAAGAACCGTTGATAATGATCGAGCGCACCAGCCTTAGACTTTATGTATTGATAGGTCGAATAAACTAGGTTGGCATAGCCCGATCCTGTCGCCCCGTCCCAATACTCCGGCACATCGTCGAAGCGGAATCCATCGACGTGAAATGTATCAAGCCAGTACTGGTTCACTGAATAAAAGTAGTCCTGCGTTAGCTGCTTCGAGAAGTCGTTCAGGGTCCCGTAATTTCCGCTGCTTCCATTAAATGGATTGGCCAGATCGCCTTGCAGGGCGCCATAAAGTTGCGTGTACGCAAAGTCGCCGCCCGTGTGGCCGTAGACCGAGTCGACGATCACTGCGATTCCGTTCTGGTGACAGACATCCACGAACTGCTGAAAGTCGGAGGTCTTCCCAAATCGCTCGGCAATGCAGAAATAACCGATCGGATCGTAGCCCCAATCGATCGTATCGAGAACATTGGAAACCGGCATCACTTCGATGCAGTTGATTCCCAGGTCCGCCAGGTACGGAATCTGATAAATGGTTCGGCTAAGGTCGCCTCGAAACTCGCTGATCATCAACTCGTAAATGATCGCGTTCTTGAGCGGCGGTGTCTTCCATTGAGTTTCGTTGGCCGAAAATGTGTACGGCACGCTTCCAACCGTGATTGCCGATAGCCGCCCCACACCCACTTCGCGCGAAAACGGATCGATGATGAAATCGATATCGTCGCGTGTGGGGCTGTGAATCAGATACCTATAGACATAGCGTCCAGTTTGCCCGAATGCGGAAGACCCGGGTGGCGGTGCCGCAGTGTTTAGATCGATCTGGCCGGACCAGTAATCGCCATAAATTGCATCGACGGAATGGTTCTGCGGAACTAATACCGGCTGTACGGCCTGAATATACTGATCCGTCTCGTGAATGATCTTCACCGAAACGGAGTATCCTTTCGCCGCGTCCACTCCAGGCAGGAAAACTCCGAATTGGACGACCTTGGGAGACACCTCCAGTGCGCCAAGTTTTGTCATGGGGAGATAATTCATCGAGGCCTCCAGAAAGAGCGCGGAACACACTCAACCGGTCAGCCACTATAACGCGATAATCGCCGCAAGCCCTTCGGACGTCTGTTGAAATCTCGAGGATCAGGCTATTAGAAGAGATGTTTATCGATGAATTCTCAACTCTTGGCCTCGTCAAGATTGGGTCAACTCAAGCGGGCGATTCTAGCCTCTTATATTTCCATTGCCTCCCTCGACCGAATACGTGGGGAGTGAAGCAATTCGCAGTCTTGGCCAGCTGGGCTCACAGCGAACAGGGACCTCAGCGGAACCCGCTACAGCAGTTCCACAATTGCTGTAGCCCGAAGCCACCGCTGTCGAGTGGCATTTTCTGACACCTTTCGCGGAACTGAAAAGCGCACGTGAATTGTGGAACTGCTCTAGAACGACGATCAATCCCCCCGTTTGTCTACATTCTTCTTCTTCGCATCGCCCGTTTCCTTTTCTGGATCGGAGCCAGTGGAATCCGCGACGTCAACGGTTCCCAGCGAGTCGTTCACTACGCCATCGTCGGCTTTCTCTTCGGTCTCCACAAATCCACCCGGTTGCGTATGCGTAGGTTTCGTTTTCGCAGTCATCAGACCTCCAACGCGATTAGATGCGTCTCACCTTAGTGTCACATCAATCTCCGGAATCTTATCGGCGCGGGAGCCCTGGGAGCGCCAACCCTTCGGCTGTTAACCGAAGGGTTGTAGGTTCGAGTCCTACCTGAGGAGCCAAATC
>CAZMHC010000029.1:0-31590 GCA_964565955.1 uncultured Occallatibacter sp. | reverse complement strand
CGCTCCACCGACTACTTCAATTGTGCGCCCGAGGGAGACTATTCTCGGCAAAGCGCCTGAAAGTCGCGCAATGCGGGTTGGGAAAACTCGTCGGGATTCGGAAGAAAGACGCTCCGCGCAGGAAAAAACCGGCTTGCGGATCGCTCCGACCGCACATTTACTACCCCGAGACGGGGAAAAACCTTTCTACATCCCACATCTCAAAATCGAGATGTGGGAACCATAAACCTCACTCCGGAAATATGGCGCGGATTCCGAGCGAATCGGCTACCCTTCCGAGTGCGCGGTCGATCGTCCATAGGTGCGTCCCAGGTAGAGCCAGACAGGACGCGATTAATTGCGCATCCGTCAGTCCTATCCCCTTCGATGCCAGTCCTCGCGCTTCGATCATCAGACGCACATCCGCCAAGCGAATCAGGCAAATCTGGTGAAGGCCGTCTAGATAATGCAGCGTATTCTTGCGATCCGGCAAAAATCCACACGCCAACTCCGCCACAATACACGGGTGAATGCAGAGCTGGTCATTGACAATCAGGCTTTCCAACTCTGCTTTGAAGCGGCCCCGGCGGAAGATCTCAATCCAGATGGACGTGTCTGCAAGAATCACCGTTCGTCAACGCGCAATCTGCGCACGTCCTCGATATTCGGAGCCGTTCCGGCCAGCGCCAGCAAGCGACGCCCTGCCTCGCGCGCAATCAAGGATTTCAGCGCCTCACGCAACAACTCCGCACGCTCTGTGAGACCGGTATATTCGTAGGCTGTCTTCAACAGGCTGTCATCGAGCGATACAGTTGCCCTCATAGTCCCCCCATGCACCAATTATAGCACCGAATGCCGTCTGAAATACGTTCACTCAGGCGTGTGTTCAGGTCCGGCGGGTGGCTCTGGTCTTAATAAGGCGCTTTATCTGGTCGGTCTTTCGCAATTGCTTATCGAGGAATTGCCGTTCAATCCACCAGCTTGGCAACCTCGCCCAGATCGAAGCGCGCTTGGCCGCCTTGGTTCTGGCGCGCGAACTGCGCCGCAAGGGGCAGTGGATCGAGTTGGGCGAGGGCAGCTTTCGCCTGAAGAAATCCTTTGAAGCCGCCCAAGACCGCCCGCCAGATCGTCATTCCGGGCGAGGACGAGCTTCAATCCGGTATTCTGACATTGAAGGATTTTGCCACCGGCGTACAGAGCAAGGTTCCGCGCGGGGAACTTGCGGGGTTTCTGGCCGAGCCTGCCGCCGACTGAAGAGCAGCATAAAACTCTTGGCATCCCATGGGTTACGGAGCATACTTGAGAGATGGCCACGCTGTCTATTCACCAAACCGAGCCGGGATTCGTTACGGTCGAGGAGTACCTCCACACCGTCTATGAGCCTGAGTGCGACTATGTGGACGGGCGAATCGAGGAGCGGAACGTAGGTGAATACGATCATGGCGCAATTCAGTCTTACCTCTCCTTTCTTTTCATGAGCCACCGGGAGGAATGGAAGACACGCGTCGTCACAGATGTGCGCACCCAGGTCAAATTCACGCGCTACCGTTGCCCGGATGTATTGGTTCTCAGAGCCGATGCGCCGCGAGAACAGATTCTCACCCATCCGCCGCTGATCGCCATTGAGATACTGTCGCCCGAAGACCGCTTGAGCCGCTTTCGCGTCAAGATCGACGATTACATTGCCTTTGGCGTGGAAAATATCTGGATCGTCGATCCGGCCACGCGTTCGGCGATGACCGCCGACCGCTTCGGCATGCACCCGGTCGAAAGCAGCGAACTGGCCGTGCCGGAGACACCGATCCGCGTCGATCTGAACGAACTTTTCGCGGAGTTGGACCGGGCGCAAAGCGATCTTTGGGTGCCGACACCGGGGTTCCCACTGAATTTCTAAAACGTCATTCCTCGGAAACACTCTCTGAAGTCTGGATCGTTTTGATACGGCTTCATCTTGCCTGCCTCCGAAATCATGAACCAGTACCTGCTGCGACTCTCAGTACAGCATTCAAGAGTTCCGTAGGAACCGGGAACATCCAATTCTGGATGGTAGATTCCGAATTTCTCCTTGGGGAAACTTGAAACCTGATTTTTTAATTCGTAAAGCAATTGCTTCAGGCTGGGTTGCTTTTTCCTCGCCTCTTGTACCGATTTGGCTACATGAGTTCGAGAAAGCATAATGAATCCGTGAGTGCGAACTAATGCTGATGGGTGAAATTCAAAACAGAAGGAATAACCCCACATTTGCGCAGTTTTTCCATAGTACGGCTCTGCATAACGGGTTTTCACAAGATGCGCTCCGAGACCGGATCTTGCGCTCAGAATCTCAATCACATGGTCCCGCCAGCACAAAGGATCACGATTTTCATACAACTCAATATCGTTTTGCACACAATTCCTGTCGTATTGTTCTGACAAGTCCCTCATGCAGGGATTATAGATGTTGGACTAGCCATAGTTGGCATGTGCTACGATCTCGGTGACCTAACCGAAGGTGACCCTGTCTCCTTGGATACAAGGTCAGGGGGACGCCGCTCAATCCACCAGCTTGGCGATCTCGTCCAGATCGAAGAGCGCCTCGCTGCCTTCGAGTGTAAACGCCCGTTCAGCCAGCGGTTCGAGCTTGCCCCTGCGATACCTGAAAGCCGGCCCCGTTTCCGCCATGCTTCCGCCTTGGTGCGGCTAGGCCGGGACTGTGTTCTCGTGTCGGGGTGTAATTTGAACGGTTGCGCCCACCGCGTTGGCGTAACGCACCATGAAAGACAGACTCATCGGTTTGCTGCCACGTTCAATCTGCGCGATGTAGGGCTGGGAGACACGCAGCGTTTTGGCGAGATTCTGCTGCGTCAGATTTGACCTTTGACGCGCCCGAACAAGCGCAAGCAGGGCCGCTTCTTCTTCGTAAGCAGCCTTGAATTCCGGGTCTTTGGCGGAACGCTTCTCAGCGTATTGTTTGATCCATGTCATGGCTTCCCCCTTTTGTCTTCCCATTGTTTCTTCCGTCTTTTGGCGGTATCCAGGATATGCTGGGGCGCCTTTTGCCCTTGCTTTTTGTAAACCGCCAAGATCACCAACCGCTCAAAACCTGCCGAACGATCCTCGGCAAAAAAGATCAATCGCCCCCGATAAGCAGGTTTGATATGTCTCAGCCGATAAAGCCCATCTCCGTAATCGTCTACCTGAGCAGGAGATGGATTTTCCCATCCGCAATGCTCATAATGCTCCATGAGCGATGCGAGTTTTGCCGCATCCTTCGGCGGCAGCTCGTCCAGTTCTTTTCGGATGGTGTCCTCATGGAAAGGGACAAATTCGCGCACCATAGAACAAAATATAAGCTATCGGTTATAATTATGTCAAGCATGACGGTTAACTTTCTAGCGGGCAGTCGCCAGCCTCTCGCATTTGTGGATCGGGGAATCGAGGCTCAATCCACCAGCCTGGCGATCTCGTCCAGATCGATGAGCGCCAAGCTGCCTTCGAGGGTAAACGCCCTCTCGGCCAGCGTTTCGAGCTTGCCCTCGCGATACCTGAAAGCTGGCCCTTCGGGATCGACGATGAGAATCGTGCGGATGCCCATCTTCTCGTAGCGTTCCCCTTTTTTCATGACACGACCGACCTGGTCGGCAGGCGAGAGAACTTCGATCACGGCGACCGGAGGATGCGTGGCGATGGGTTCAGCCGGAAGGTTGCGGTTCAGCAGCGTCACGTCGGGAATCAGAAAAGTATTGGAATCGGCTTGCAACCGCAACGAAGGCCGCACACGGATACCAGCTCTTACAGATTGCCGATTGAACCAAAATAGAATTGTCGCTTGCCATGAGGAGTGCGCGTCATCGCCCCGGTTCCTCTCCACGATCTGGCCGTCGATATACTCGGCGTCAGGCGAGTAGGAGCTGCGGAGATATTCTTCGACGGGCACAAAAACCGGCGCCGCTGCCATCTCATCTCTCCTTGTTTCCATGATAGCGCGATACGAATCGCAACGGTAATGAAGAACAGTATCTTCGACAAGCGCGGCCCCGCAAAACCGCAAGTCCATTCCATTACAATGAAATGGTTATGGCTCTCGATTTCCTAGGCAGTCTCGAACGGACGCATCTTTGCGGCGAATTGCGCGCCGCCCACGCAGGCCAACAAGTCGTACTCATGGGCTGGGTCAACCGGCGGCGCGATCACGGCAACCTGATCTTCCTCGATTTGAGGGACCGATCCGGCATCGCCCAGATCGTGCTGGACAAGGAACTGACCCCCGACGGCCACAGTAAGGGCGAGCAGGTCCGGCCGGAGTACGTGGTGGCCGCCGTGGGCAAGGTGCGCCTGCGCGCTCCCGACGTCATCAACCCCAAGATGCCCACCGGCGATATCGAGATCGAGGCCACCCAGTTGCTCGTCTTGAACGATGCGCGGCTGGCGCCGTTCTCGCCCGCCGAAGAGGCCATCCAAAACGAGGAAGTCCGCCTCAAGTATCGCTACGTGGACCTGCGCCGCGCGGAGATGCAGCGCAACTTCCGCCTGCGCCACGAGATCACGCTGGCCATCCGCGACAACCTCAGCCGCCAGGGCTTTCTAGAGATCGAGACGCCCATCCTGACCAAGTCCACCCCCGAAGGCGCGCGCGATTTTCTCGTTCCCAGCCGGATACATCCGGGCGAGTTCTACGCGCTCCCGCAGTCGCCGCAGATATTCAAGCAGATTCTCATGTGCTCCGGCTTCGACAAGTACTTCCAGATCGCCCGCTGCTTCCGCGACGAGGATCTGCGCGCCGACCGCCAGCTTGAGTTCACGCAAGTCGATCTGGAGATGAGCTTCCCGCGCCAGGAGACGGTCTTCGCCGTGGTCGAGCAGTTCATGACGGCGGGCTTTGCCGCAGCCGGGGTCGCGCTGCCAACGCCCTTCCCGCGCATCACTTACGATGAGTCAATTCGGAGCTTCGGCAGCGACAAGCCCGACCTGCGCCTGCCTGGACTCACCGATGCGCGCCCCGCCTTCACCGATGCCGATCTCGCCACGCTTCAAATCGACCCGGCGCAGCCTGTGGTGGCGCTGCGCATCCCCAACGTGGGCGAGTTAAGCCGCAAGGAGCGCGAGGACAATCATCCGCTCTTCGACCTGAAGAAGGGCGCCAAATTCATCGACGACTTCAAGCGTCTGGCCAAGGGCTTTCCCGAAGCCGCCGTCAAAGTGCGCGAGCTGGCCGGCGCGGCGGAAGGCGACTTCGTTATCATCGTGGCCGGCGATCCGGCCCACCCGGTCAAGGCCAGCGATACCAAGTTCGCGGGCCGGCTCTCCGAACGGGAGATCAATATCTATACCGCCGCGGGCAGTTTCCGTACCGAGTTGGCCAAGAAGTACGCCGAGCGGCATGGAGCTTTCGCCGTCACCGACAAGATCGTTCAACAGGCTGCCCAGCGCGACGCGGACGCGCCCGCCGTCGATGGCTCCGCCGCCTTCAATCCAATCTGGATCGTCGATTTTCCCATGTTCGAGTACGACGTGGCGACCGCGGCATGGGTTCCGGCGCACCATCCGTTTACCGCGCCGCACGAGGCGGATATGGCCAACGTGGTCGCCGATCCGGCCAGCGTCCGCGCCAACTGCTATGACCTGGCGATGAACGGACTCGAACTCGGCTCCGGCTCCATCCGCATTCATCGCAAGGACGTGCAGCAGCAGATATTTCAGTCGCTCGGCATCAGCGACGAGGAGGCCCGCGCCCGCTTCGGCTTCTTCCTCGATGCGCTGGAGCACGGCACCCCGCCCCACGGCGGCATCGCGCTGGGCCTGGACCGCATTGTTATGCTGCTGGCCGGCGCGCCCAGCTTGCGCGAGGTGATCGCCTTTCCCAAGAGCGCCAAAGCCATCGACCTGATGGCCGAAGCGCCCACCACCGTCTCCGAGCAGCAGTTGAAGGAACTGCATATTCGCGTGGCGCTGAAGAGTTAGGACTGATAAGTTAGGCGAGAGAAAAATGAGATTCCGGGTTTTGCAGGTCTCGATTTCGAGATACGGGCTTCAATAAACCCTACACACCCGCCGCTTCCTCTCTCCGCAACCCTGCCAGCCGCGTAGGCCAGCGTCTCAAAGACCGGATGCCACGCCGGATGGGAACCGATGCGAATCATGCAGCGAGTATATAGGGCCAACTGCTCCATGCCTGGATCTTCAAACCAGGAGTTTTACGGAACGCCACCCCCTTCGATTCGGCCCTTCAAGCGATCGGCAACGTATCCCCAGGCATCGGAGCATTCTCCGGGATAAGGTCAATATAAGAACGCAGCCCTTGCCCGCGCCCTCGGCCATGCCGCAAGAGCTACTTGAGACTGACCGCGGCCTTGAGGGGCAGGTTCCGCGAGGAGCCGCCGACCAGGATGGTATAGTCTCCGGGAAGCAGCGACCATCCGTCCTTCTTCACGTCGAAGATGGACAGATACTTGGGATCGACTTCGACCGTAACGGTCTTCTTTTCTCCGGCATCGAGCTTCACCTTGCTCCAGCCGATCAGGCGCTTGGGAGGCTCCTCGGCGCGGGCGGGCAGGGAAGCGTAGACTTCGGCGATCTCCGCTCCCGCGCGGGCGCCGGCGTTGGCGACGGTGAACGTTACCTCGAGTTTCTTCCCTTGAGTTACCGAGAGGCCGGAATAGCTGTAACTCGTATAGGAGAGTCCGTAGCCGAAGGGGAAGAGCACGGGCTTGTTCTCCGCGTCGTACCACTTGTAGCCCACCTTGAGGCCCTCGTCGTAGGCGACCTGGAAGGGCGGCAGGCCCTCGGCCATCGTCAGCGGAGAAGCCGAATCTGGGAAGCGGTCCGATTCCGGCGGCGGCTTCACCAGCGTTGGATGGGGCAGATCGGCATCGCTCCTGGGGAAGGTATTGGGCAGTTTGCCGCTGGGGTTGACCGCGCCGAAGAGCACGTTGCCGACGGCATTGGCGCCGTCGCTGCCCGCGTACCAGGCTTCCAGAATCGCGGCGGGTGCGTCTACCCAGGGCATGGTGACCGGGCTTCCCGTCTCTAGCACCACGACGGTACGCGGATTGGCGGCGGCCACCCGCGCAATGAGCGCGTCCTGATTGTGGGGCAGGGAGAGGCTGGGCAGGTCCATGGCCTCGCTCTCCCACTGGTAGGCAAAGACGATGGCCACGTCCGCGGATTTGGCCAAAGCCGCCGCCGCGGCCGGATCGTCCCCGGAGGCATAAACGACGGCGGCCTGCGGAGCGCAGGCTTGAATGGCTTTCAGCGGAGAGGTGGGGAACCATATCTGCTCCCCCCATTGCGTGGCGCCCTGCCCCGGCGGGGCGATGGCGTTTCCTCCCGGTGGATCGACCTGCGCCGAACCGCCGCCGGAGACCATGCCCACGTCGGAATGAGCGCCGATCACCGCGATGGCGCGCAGCTTGGCGGAATCGAGCGGCAGGGCGGCGCGATCGTTCTTGAGCAGCACGATGCCTGCTTCCTCGATCTTGCGCGCGATCTCCAGCCCGGCAAAGGGGTCCACGACGCTGCGCTGGCGCGGATAATCGATCAGGCCACAGACGAACTCGCTGCGCAGGATGCGGCGCACGTGTTCGTTCAATTCGGCTTGAGAAATCTTTCCCGACTCCACAGCCGCCTTGTAGCGCGCGCCGTAAAAGAAACTGCCATCCTCCTCGTTATCGAGTCCCGCCGCCGAGGCTTTTTCCGTACTGTGCGTTCCGCCCCAATCCGATAGCACGAATCCGGGGAATTGCCAATCCCTTTTCAGCAGCTCATCGAGCAGGTGCTTGTTTTCGCAGGAGTAGTTGCCGTTGACGCGGTTATAAGAGCACATGACCGCGCCCGGATGCCCCTCGGTCACGCCGATCTCGAAGGCCAGCAGGTCGGACTCGCGCGCCGCCCGCTTGTCTATATGGATATCGATCGCTGTGCGTCCGCTCTCCTGATCGTTGAAGGCAAAGTGTTTGATGTCGCCGATGACGTGGGCCGATTGGGTTCCCTGGATGAACTTCGCCACCAGGGTTCCGGCCAGCACCGGGTCTTCGCCCAGGTACTCGAAGGTCCGGCCGTTGCGCGGCTCGCGCGTCAGGTTGACGCCGCCGCCGAGCGACATATTGTATCCCTGCGCTCGCAACTCGCGTCCGATGAGCGCGCCGTACTCGAACGCCGCATCCGGGTCCCAACCCGCGGCCGAGGCCACGTTGGCCGGCAGAGCGGTGGAATAGCGCCCGTTCACACCGCTGGAGCGGACCCCATAGGCCGCATCGCTCATATCTATTCCAGGAATGCCCAGGCGAGGAATGCCTGCCACATAGCCGATGCCGCGGTTCGACAGCGCGTTCTCCGGAGTGATTTGGGCCTCGGTCGGCATTCCGACTCCATGCAGCAGCGCTATCTTCTCGTCCAGCGTCATCTCTTTCAACGCCAAATCGGCGCGCTCGTCCGGCGAGAGGGCTGGGTTCAACCATGGAGCGTCGGGCTTGGGCTGCCGGGGGAACTGGGCTAGGCATGAAACAGCCAGGAAAAACAGAGACCAAAATACGAGCGCAAAATACCCCGGCGATGCCGGTCGAGACGGATACTTCATGGTGCCCCTTCGCGCAAAAGCGCATTTCAACAGCTTTCATAGTACCAACTGGCAGGCTTGGCCATCGTCCGAAGGCCGCTGCCGTTAGAGCTAGGACTGTCACATCTCCCAATCCGGTCCGCTCGCATCTCACCGGCCGATTCACCTTCGATTCGTCGCAAGCCGCTTTGAGTCGGAGATTTCGTCGGAGAACGCCGGGAATGCCGTGCTCTTTGCCTACCTCTCAACCCTTGGATCGGATGTGTGAATCTGAAAAGGTCTGTCCATTCCCTTGCGCCGGTCTTTCGAGGCGCGATCGATCTGCTTCCAAAATCCCACAAAATAATCCACCGCCGACAGCGAGGAAACCAGCACCGCGAAGTAGATAGCGGCAATTGCGATCCATAGGATCGGAACGATGAGGAAGCCGAATTGCCACTGTTCCCACCGGTGGGCCAGAATCGCGGAAACCACCGAGACGATCTGGACCACGGTCTTCAACTTGCCCAGATCGCTCGCCTGGATGGTGAAGCCTTCGGACGAAGCAACCGAGCGCAGCCCGGAGATCAAGAACTCGCGTCCTATGATTACCACCGCGATCCAGACCTTGACCACCGGCGGGTTGTAGGCCACCAGGGCGATCAGCGCTGCGGTCACCATGATCTTGTCGGCAATTGGGTCAAGGAGAATGCCCAGTGTGGTGACCTGCTTGTACTTGCGCGCCAGGTAACCGTCGACGCCGTCGGTGATGGAAGCCAGCACGAAGAGAAGCGATGCCGCTATCTCCTGCTCGCCGTGCGATCCTTGCCAGGGAAAGTGCGCCGAGAGTATCCAAAGCAGCAGCGGGATCATGACGATCCGACTCAACGTGATGGAGTTTGGAAGATTCACAATCATTTCCTGAAATGTCGGTTTGATTCGTCTCCATCAGGTTGCGGACGACGATCTTGCCAAAAGACGCTGAAGTCATATGATCTCACGTCCAGTGGAACGAATCCCACACGCACGACGATCGCCATCTTCGATCGGCCTTATCCGGCCTGCCTGAAAAATGCCGTCCCGCAATGGGAAGGCGCGAAGCCGCAAATCTCCGCGCGTTGCACGTCGTCCCAACGCCGCCATCTATCTCCCGATCGGTTGGATGACATAGAGGGAAGCGACGGAAGCGCATCTATCGAAGAGATCGGAACGAGACGTCGTAGTTATACGGCGAGGAAAAGGCTCTCGGCGAAAGGCCATTCAACGTCCACCCATTGCGCAACGCAAGCGAAGCCGGCGCGCTCGGCGATTTGGGCCGGCTCGTTCCTCCGATACTTATGAGAACTCTCCGTCCAGATGGTCTCATCGCTCCCGAAGGTGAAAGACGCCTCTTCGATGACGACAGTTTGGGTTTCAACGGAGCGGAGATGCATCTCGATTCGGCGCTCACGGGCGTTGTAGAGGGCGATATGCTCGAATCGGGATAAGTCGAAATCGCCTCCCAGTTCACGGTTGATGCGGGCCAGCAGGTTGCGATTGAAGGCTTCGGTCACACCAAGAGAGTCATCGTAGGCGGGAATAAGCTGGGCCAGCGGTTTTTCAAGATCGGTGCCAAGCAACAATGTATCGCCAGGCTCGATCGTCTGGCGAATCTTGCGCATGAACTCTTCGGCGGGTCCTCGATCGAAGTTGCCGATCGAACTGCCAAGAAATAACACAATAACTGCGTCACCCGGTTGACGGCGAGCCACGGCTCTGCTCAAGCCGTCAAGGTACTCAGTCTCAAACCCCAGAATGCTGACGTGCGCCAGATCGTCGAGTTCGCGCTCGCAACGGACCAGAGCCGAAGACGATATCTCAATAGGGCAGTAAGTCATCGACTTATGGTGGGCAAGAGCTTCCAGTATCTGGCGCGTCTTTCGGCCGCTGCCGCTGCCGAGTTCAACGACCATGCCATGCGCCGCGATACACTCGGCTATCTCCCCCGAGTGCCGCCGCAGAATTCGTTCCTCGGCCCGCGTCAGACCGTACTCGGGAAGCCTGGTGATCGCTTCGAACAAGGCGGAGCCGATGTCGTCGTATAGATACTTCGACGGCAACTCCTTTTGCCCAGCCTTTCCCAACCCATCCCGCACTTCGCAGGCGAAGGAGATTTCATTCTGAGTTACCGCGCCGCGGATCGGCATACCGTCTCCATTCAGTTATCCACACAGCGGAAAGAGGCGTAAACGAAGGGATAATGCGGCTGAAACCAGTTGCGGAACGAGCGCCGCAACATACAGGCCGCGGTTCGTGGCGAGGCCCCCTTCACCACGAAATGCTTTTCATCGAAGAAGTCTTGCGAGTAACCGGGGTAGAAGGGAAACGGCTTGAAGCCGATGTAGGGCGCAAAGGGCGAAGATGTCCACTCCCATCCGTTGCCGAGAGCATCCTCCAGTCCGAAAGCGCTCCGGCCGTTTGAATAGCTCCCCACGGCGACCGGGTCCCAACGCTTGAAGTCGAAGTTGCCGCGATTGTCATCGGGAGGCGCATCGCCCCACGGATACGCCCGCTCCATCTCTCCAGAGCCTTCCAACGTTCCGTATGCGGCGCGGTGGAACTGGGCCTCCGTGGGCAAGGCCATGCCGACAAAACGCGAATAGGCCGAGGCTTCCGCGTGGCTGACGTATACGGGCCAGTCGAGCGGCAACGGCAACTCTTCAAACATGGCCCGATAGAACCAGCGGTCCTGGCGCTTGAACCACAAATGCGGATGAGTTATGCTCCGATTCTTGATCCAGTCCCAGTCGCTCTCGCTCCAAAGCCGGTTATCGTCGTATCCGCTCGCGCGCACAAACTGGAGAAACTCCCCGTTCGTAACCTTGTGGGAGCCGATGGCGAAGGCCGGCACTTGCACGGAGTGCTCTTCGAACTCGTTGTCCCAGCCGAACGATTCTCCATCGCGCCGCATCCCCAGCGCGGCAAATCCCGCAGGGATATCGATCGTTCTGGAAACGGCTGGCAGCCTCGACGGAGTGTACGCGGGGCGATAACTGCGCGGCGGAATCTTCCGCTCTGGACCTAGTTGATGCAGCATATAGGCCAGGGTTTCCGCGTGCATCAACCGATGTTCGATCGCCACGTTGAGGATGACTTCCTGAGGATATAGCCAACAGCTCGACGAGAATCGAGAATGCTCTCCGAGGATATTGTCGATCTCTTCCCGAACGCGCGAGTTATACGAGTCGATCTCGGAAAGCCGCGGCCAATCGGACGGCTTGTCATCCGGAAGGGCGCCGTCGACAGGATCGATGCCGAAGGCGAAGAGACGATCGAATTCCTTGTGAGCGGGTCCGAGTCCCAAAGCTTGACCTGCGATCAGATTCCAATCGAACGCTTCGAGGTGACCTATGTAAAAGACAATTCGATGCCTTTCGGGAATGGGTCGATCGTACAGGGCCTCGGCTCGCGCAAATCGCAATATCCCATCCGTCACCGAACGCGATTCGGACAGACGCGCCAGGAGCCGCTCCCGTTTGTCCAGTTGGGTTGCCGAGGCATTCATACGATGGATTCTTCCTCTCGTCTCAAAGCGGACAATTACGAAAACGGCTCTATCGTTGCCTCGTCTATGTAACACCATCCCCAGTCCTCGCCCGGTTCCATGGAGCGCACAATAGGGTGCGCCGTCTTTCGGAAGTGCTTGCTGGCGTGCCGGTTCTTCGAGGAATCGCAGCAGCCGACGTGGCCGCAGATTTCGCAGAGGCGGAGATGGACCCATGTGTCGCCCATCCGCAAGCACTCCTCGCATCCATCCGTGTTAGGGGACGGTTTTCGTATCTGATTCAGGTGTGAACAACTTTGCAGCATCGTCTCCCTCCTCCAAGGCGGCGGTTGCCGAAGTTTTCGGCTGAGTTACAGGCAAAAAGACCTGGAAACGGGTATCGCCCGGTTGCGAAGAAACGCGAATCTCGCCATGATGATTCCTAACGATGCGGGACACCGTATCGAGGCCCAGACCGCTTCCCTCGCCAACTCCTTTGGTGGTGAAAAACGGTTCAAAGATGCGGGGAAGAACCTGGGGCGGGATTCCGGGTCCATTGTCGCCTATCTCCACCAGCACGCGATCGAACTCCCGCGCGGTTCGCACCCGCAGTTCGCCCTTGCCGCGCATGGCTTGGATGGCGTTTACCATCAGATTTGTCCAAATCTGATTGAGTTCGCCGCCATACGCGCAGATTCGCGGCAGGCTTTCGTCATAGTTGCGAGCGACTGAAATGCCGCCTTTGAGCTTGTGGTTCAGAATCGTAAGCGTATTCTCAAGCCCCTGGCGAAGGTCGACTTCTTTCATTGCTGCCTGATCCATGTACGAGTATTCCTTGACTGCCTGGACCAGATCGGATATGCGCTTGGCGCTGATTTCTATCTCGCCGATCAGCTTGCCGATGGTGAGCAGCGAGGCGATGCGGATGAGGGCATCGGACAAGACCGCTTCGGCAACCTGGCTTGCGAGGCATTCCAGCTTGGGGATTTCCACACCGGCATCGGCGATGGCCGGCGCAATCTTCCAAGCATCCGGCACATGACGCGCCTCGAGCCATGCGACGATGCGCTCTTCGCGGTCGCTTTGGGCCAATGGATCGGGGGATGCTTGAAGGACGCGCCCGGCCTCGCGCTCGAAGCGGGTAATGATCTCCCGCTGTTCGGTGGGAATGGCGTGGCGGGCCAGCCGGATACTGGCATCGCGCACGGTCTCAAGCGTCTCGCGGAGACTTGCGGAGGCTCGTTGAGCGGCGGCGGCGGGGTTGTTCAGTTCATGCGCCAGCCCTGCGGAGAGCTTGCCCAGCGCCGCTAGTTTGTCGCGCTGCGTCTCGATCCGCGTGGTCTCGCGGATGCGGTCGGCCATGATGGAAACCAGACGCTGGCCGAGTTGCGGCATACGCTGGAGCATCTCAGGGAAATGGCTTCGGTGCAAGGAGGCGACGCGAGTGGGACGAACGGCTCGGCTGGTGCCGCCGTAATGCGTCAACCGCGAGTACGGAAGCAGGCCGGTCACATCTCCCGCAAATCCCGTGAAGACGATCTCCTCCGCATCCCTCCCCCGTTGTATCCGAATCTCTCCCTCCAGGATTGCGATGAGATGGTCCAGGGGGTCGCCCTCCCGCCCCATCACCTCGCCGGGCCGGAAACGCATCTCCTGAAGATGTTCCGCCAGCCATGCGAGTTGTTCCTGGGGCAAGTCCGCGAAGACCTCGATCTTGCGCAGGTCGTCGATCAAGCCGGAGCTCGTCGCACTTGCAATTCCTTCCGTTGCACTCGCTAGATTCTCCGCCAAGTCACACCTCGCTCAGGTATTGATGAGTGAACTGCACGGCGATCGAGCCTTCTCCCACGCCGGACGCAACCCTTTTCACGGAACCTGAACGTACGTCGCCGGCGGCAAAGACGCCGGGAACGCTGGATTCGACCCAATAGGGATTGCGCTCCAACGGCCATCCCTTGGGCTTCCTTCCGTCGCGGACGAGGTCGGCTCCAGTGAGGATGAACCCGCGCGCGTCACGTTCCACGACCCCGGAGAGCCAGTCGGTGTTAGGCTCCGCGCCGATGAATATCGACAAAATGTTGGTGGGCGCGGTTGCAGTATCGCCGGTCTGGGCGCAATGAATGGAAACGGCTTCGATGTGCGTATCTCCGTGAACCTCAGTGACCGTGCAGTGGGTTTCCACCTTGATGTTCGGCGTTTTCCGGATCTGGTCGATCAGATATTGCGACATGGTCGCGGAGAGGGAGGGTCCGCGCACCAGCATGACCACCTGGCGCGCGAATTTGGAGAAGTACATGGCGGCCTGGCCGGCCGAGTTCGCGCCGCCGACGATGTAAACGTCCTCCCCTTGGCACTCTTGCGCCTCCGTCGTTGCCGAGCCGTAGTAGACGCCGCACCCTTGCAGCCGCTGCGCGCCCGGCACGTCCAGCTTGCGATAGGCAACGCCGGTGGCGATCAGCAGCGCTTTGCAGCCTATATCCGATCCCGCCGCCAACTTTACGACGCGCGAGGGACCTTCCACACTGAGGCCGGTCACCTGCTGCGGAGAGAGAATTTCCACTCCGAAGCGACGCGCCTGGGCCACGCCGCGCCGAGCCAGGTCGCCGCCGCTCAAGCCGGAAGGAAAGCCCAGATAGTTTTCGATGCGGGAACTCATCCCCGCCTGACCGCCGGGGGCTTCCATCTCGATCAGCACTGTGCTCAGACCCTCCGAGGCTCCATAAACGGCCGCGGCCAAACCTGCCGGACCGCCGCCCACGATCACCAGATCGTAAAACGCCACTTCGGGGCGAATGCGCAGTCCGAGCTTCTCAGCCAATTGACCCAAGCTGGGGTCCGCCAACGATGTGCCATCGGGAAAGAGCACTTTGGGCAGGCTGGCGGCATCCGCTCCTACCGCTTCCACCAAGCTGCGGGCCTCGGCAGCTTGCCCCGCCGTCTCCACATCGATCCATCGGTAAGGCGTCCGATTGCGGGTGAGAAAATCCCGGATCGCATAAGAATGGGGAGACCAGCGCGTGCCGAGGACGCGAACCCCTTCCATGGGAGGCCGGTACGAACCCATCCAATCGTCCAAAAGATCGTCTAGCACCGGGTACAGGTGTTCCTCTGGAGGATCCCACGGCTTGAGAAGATAGTGATGGACGCCGGCGTCGTTGATGGCGCGAATGGCCGCATCGGTGTCGGCATAGGCGGTCAGCAGCACACGCTTGGCATCGGGGAAGATCTCCATCGCTTGGCCGAGAAATTCCACCCCCGTCATGTTCGGCATACGCTGATCGACCAAAAGCAACGCCACGGAATCGTCCCGCCGCTTGAGTCCGCGAAGCGCCTCCAGAGCGGCCGCGCCGGAGTCCGCGCGCAACACCCGATAGCGCTCGGCATAGCGGCGTCGCAGATCGCGCTCGACAGCGCGCAATACTTCAGGATCGTCGTCAACCGTGAGCAGGACGGGTTTTGCCATGATTTTCCCTTGTACGGAAGCACAATGAAGCAATCCGGGAGACGATCTATCGCTCGCCTGAATTCGATCACTCTTTGGATGAACCACAAGTGGATCGGTTTCAGTCATGTTGTCGGGACAGGTCGCCGATAGGCCGGACGCATCGGCAAATGCGGGAGTTGCGACGGAAGAATAAGCACGTATCCGTTAACGACAATCGTTTGCCTCCAGCAAATCATGGCGCAGGCGAGTGAGAGCGGCGCGACGTGACTGGCCTCTGTCTTCTCGAAGCCAGCCGGCAATTTGCGGAAGCGGTCGATCAGGGAATGGGTTCGTTCCACCGTCCAACGGCGAGCTTTGCAACGGGCTGGGTGCGCTTGGCATTGGCCTCTTCGCTCCGTCGCTCAATGTGCGGCCTATCGTTGCGCGCGACAATCGCCCGCATGGCCAGCTCTCCTCTCTATATAGACTGCGTCGGCGCAAACGTTGGGGATTTTCCGCCTACGGTTGCGGGGGCGCCACTGCCGCCTGGTCGCGGGTCGGCTCCAGAAGCTTGACATCATGCCCGTTGGCTCCGCCGCCGACCGGCGACAGCGGGACGCCACGCTCGTCGACTGTCATCTCCGTCTGCGCCCATTGTTCCCCGATCCGTGGGGTTGGAACCTACGCATTCGATCACTGGCGGCGCCTTGTGCATCGCGTCGTCGATGCTCCGCCACCTCCACGCGATGCCCTCCAACTCATCGTATTCGGCAAGCCCAGCCTGCCAGAGACGAAGAAAAAAGCCCGCCTTGCCACCGCCTAAAGTTGGATTGGAACAGACTCCGGCGGCGCGCCGGCGGCGGTCAGGCGGCGGTCTCGCCGCGCGCGGCCGGCGGGGCGCTCAACTGCTGGCGGAGGCTGCCGGCCAGGTCGGCCACCATGCGCAGCTTGTCGGCGACCGGAGAAGAGGCCTCGCTGCCGGAGAGCGCCAACTGCGAGTGGAGCAGCAGGCCCGCGACCGTGGTCTTCAGTTCGGACTCGATGGCGGAAGCGGCGGCGCGGCGGGCCAGGGCCTGCTCCCGCTCGCGACGGTGCAGGGCGGCGCGAATCTCCCTGGTCAGCCGGGCCGCGCCGGAGAGCGCGAAGTTGATCTGCATGGGAATGGCCAGCCCGGAGCGCTCCCAGATGGCCTCCGCGGCGGCCGGGTCGCACTCGGCCACCGTCTCGTCCACCACCACGACGGCAAACTCGCGGCGACGCAAGGCGGCCAGCGCGGCCTTTCGTCCCTCCGCCACTTCCACTTCCATGCTCAGTTGCGCACCCACCACGGCGGCGCAGTTGCGGGCTCCTTCGATGCCGGTAACGATCAGAATGCTCATTCCCTTGCTCCTCTGCACTGCCCAGGCCACGGCGGCCTGGATTCTGTTGCGCATTCGCGGCGGCTCCAATGCCCGCCGAGGAACGCGGATTTCCCGTAATTGACTTATCGACGCGATCTGTTCCGGCGCCAGTTCGGGCCAGCGGGCGGACTATTCCTCCCGAAGCGGATCGGCGACGCCGTATTCCTTCAACTTGCGGTAGAGCGTCGTCTTGCCGATCCCCAAGAGCTTGGCGGCCTGCAGCTTGTCTCCGTTCAAGGCGCGGATGGCGCCCAGAATTGCCTCGCGCTCCAGATCGGCCAGCGTCTTCAACTCCGGTCCGCACCCGTCCCGATCCGGCTCTCCCCCGGCAACCGCCGCGCGCTTCTCCTCCAACCCGCGCTGCTGCAACTGCGTCGGCAAGTCTCCGAGTTGCAAGACCGGCCCCGAACAGAGCGCGCAGGCCCGCTCGATGGCGTGTTCGAGCTCGCGCACGTTGCCCGGCCAGTCGTGCCGCATCATGGTGCGCAGCGCTTCGTCGTTGAGCGTGAACTTGCTGCCGCGCTCGCGGCTGAGGCGGTCCAGGAAGTGCGCAGCCAACAGCGGTATGTCCTCACGGCGATCGCGCAGCGGCGGCAGGCGCAGGTTGACCACGTTGAGCCGGTAGAAGAGATCCTTGCGGAAGCTGCCCTTCTCGACCATGGCCGCCAGATCGCGGTTGGTGGCGGCCACGATGCGTGCCTTGATGGGTACGCGATGCGTGCCTCCGACCGGGCGGACCTCCTTCTCCTGAAGAGCGCGCAGCAACTTGGCCTGCAAGTCCAGGGTCAGCTCGCCGATCTCGTCGAGAAAGACCGTTCCCCCTTCGGCGGAGACCAGCAACCCATCCTTGGAGCGGTTGGCCCCGGTGAAGGCTCCCTTCACGTAACCGAACAGCTCGCTCTCGAACAGCGTCGGCACCAGCGAACCGCAATCGACGGGCAGGAAAGGTCTTTGCGAGTTCGGCCCGTAGGCGTGGATAGTGCGCGCCACCAGTTCCTTGCCCGTGCCGCTCTCTCCCAGCACCAGCACCGGATGCGAGCTTTGCGCGACCTTGGAGAGGATGCGATAGAGCTTCTCCATCTCGCCGGAGCGGCCGATCATGGCTCCCAGCCCCTGCGAAAGTCTGAGACGCTCCCGCAATTGCCGGGTGGCGGAGTCGGCGGTCAGCGAGGCCGAGGCCCGATCCAGCACCGTCGAAAGCTCGTCCATGGCGAAGGGCTTGGTCAGGTAATCCGATGCGCCGCAACGCATCGCCTCGACGGCCGCTCCCACCGATCCCGAGGCGGTCATGGCAATGACCGCCGTTTGCGGGTAGAGCGTTTTGGCATCGGCGATCGCTTCGAGACCCACACTTCCGTTGGCGGGCAGGTTGATGAGCAGAATATCGGCGGCGCGCCCCCGCAGCAAGCTCTTGGCATGGTTCAGGTCGCCGGTGCTCTCGACCGCATAGCCGAGGCTGGCGGCGATCTCGGCACAGGCCGAGCGGATGGCCGCGTCGGCATCCACCACGAGCAGGTGCAGCCGCGCCGCCGGTTCCGCGAATTGAGGGATAAACTCCATGGTTCTGGTCGTTGCCACTGTATCGAGCATTGTATTCGCCTCGCGCGTTCTTGGGAAAACTGGGTTCTTGTCGAAGCCGCTTGCGTCTTTCCGCGCGGCCCGGTCAGCGTTCTCGAGTGGGCAATTCGATCTCGAAGCGCGCGCCGGTCGGGACGCGGTTGATGGCGCGAACGCAGCCGCCGGCGGCCTCCAGAATGGAGCGGGAGATCGCCAGCCCCAGACCTCGATGGCTTGCCGTCCAGCTTCGGCCCCGACGATCGGGATTGGAGCTGGTGGTATAGCCGGCGTCGAATATCCTTTCCAGAGCCTTGCCGGGGATGCCCGGCCCATCGTCCTCGACCGTCAGAACCAGCCGGGACGCGCCTCCCGCCTCGGCCGGCCGCTCCCGCAGCCCCAGTTGAATTCCCCCGCCCCGGGGCATGGCCTCGGCCGCGTTCTTCACCAGATTCACCAGCACCCTGGTCAGGTCCTCGCAAGTCAGCCTCACCGGCTTTGCGCCTCCCTCGACCTTGACTGTGACCGCGATGGCGGGTCCGGCAAGAGCTGCCAGCAGATTCCGACTGGCGTACAGTTCCGCCGCCAAGTCGTCGATCGGCTCGGGGGGGAGCGGCTCCCAGCGCCGGGAATGCTCCCGGGCGCCGGCGACGGAGCGGCCCGCGTTCAGCAGGAAATCGCCGAACATATTTGTGCGCGCCGCTTCCCCAGGCTCTTCTACGGTTTCGGCGCGGTTCTCGTCGCGGCTGCCGAGAGCCACCAACTTCTCGACCAGCTGGCGACTGGCCTTGGACACCAGCCTCAACTCGCTGCCATAGTGGTGAAAGGGAGCCGTCAGCACCCCCGGTTCCTCCAGCAGATCGCAGTAGAGTCCCAGCGCCGCCACCATATTTCTTGCGTCGTGCGCCATCTCCGCCAGGCTCTCGCCCCGCCCGCCGAGCGCGGCCAGCGTCCCGACCGCCGCCTCCACCCGCTTGCACTCCGCTCCGTTGAACCTTGCCGCCTCTTCCAGCTCTTGGGTCCGCTGCATCTCATCCTTCCTTTCCTTGCCTTACGCCGTGAGCCGTCTCGCTCCAATTCGGCTTTTCGCTTCCCGTTTTCGATCCAGCTTCTCGGCTTTGTCCTCTTCTATTACACGCAGAGTGCCAAACCCGAACGCTCTTGCTAAGTTCCTGATAAGGGAATGAGTTAATCTCCGTTTCCGGTCAACCCCCATGTGCTTCCTTTGGGCACTCCGTCCCAAAACGGAACGGAGTGGTCGAGGATAATCTATTTAAGATATTTAATATCAATTACATACATAAAGATTCCCGTTCCAGTTCAGACTGATCGCCGTTTCCCGTCCTGAAACCGCCCCGTTCCATTCCAACTTCGCCACCCTCGCCGCCTCCCGTACAATTCCCTTATGCGCTCACCCGGCTCCATCTTTCGTCCGGGCGGCCGTCAGGCCACCCAGCTTCGCCCGCTCGCGCTCACCACCGGCTTTGTCCAGACCGCGGAAGGCTCGGTGCTGGTTTCTCTGGGAAATACTCGCGTTCTTGCCAACGCGACGATCGAACAGGGAGTTCCCGGCTGGCTACGCAACGCGGGGCGCGGTTGGGTCACGGCCGAGTACGCGATGCTTCCCCGCTCCACCGTCACCCGCACCCCGCGGGAGAGCGAACGCGGCAAGATAGGCGGCCGGACGCATGAAATCCAAAGACTGATCGGTCGCAGTTTGCGCTCGGTCGTCGATATGCAGGCCCTGGGAGAGCGGACGGTTATTCTGGACTGCGACGTGATCCAGGCCGACGGCGGCACGCGCACGGCGGCGATCACCGGAGCGGCGGTGGCTCTGGCCCTCGCACTCAATGCGCTGGTTGAAGCCGGAACGCTCAAGAAGTCTCCGTTGAAGCAACTGGTTGCCGCCACCTCGGTCGGGATCGTCGACGGCACGCCGCTGCTCGATCTCTGTTATGAAGAGGACTCGCAAGCCGAGGTGGACATGAACGTGGCGATGACCGCCGACGGCGGACTCATCGAGACCCAGGCCACGGCCGAGAAGGGCTGCTTCTCGCGCGACCAGTTGAACGGCCTGATCGACCTGGCCGAGGCGGGACTCCAAGATATCTTCGCCGCGCAGCGGGCGGTGTTGGGGCTGTAAACTGATTGGCGGATGCTGCCGATGTCTCCGGCTATCTCAATTTCTTCTTCATCCGCAACGTTATGGGAAAATGTCGAGGCAGAGAATGAACAACAGCCTTCTTTATGGCGACAACCTCCCGGTCATGCGGGAGAAGATCGCCACCGATTCGGTCGATCTCGTCTACCTCGATCCGCCCTTCAATTCCGACCTCAACTATAATGTGCTCTTCAAGGCGGACGGATTGCATTCCGACGAAGCCCAGGTCACAGCGTTCAAAGATACCTGGACCTGGGATGCGGCGGCACAGGCGGCCTTTGACGAATTGCAGAATGTGCGCAATCCCACGCTAGTCAATTTCGTCAATGCGCTGCACGGCGGATTGTCGCGAAGCCCGATGCTCGCCTATCTGGTGAACATGGCCTTGCGCATCGTCGAGATTCACCGGGTTCTAAAGCCTACCGGGTCCGTTTATCTGCACTGCGACCCGACGGCCAGCCATTACTTGAAGATGCTGATGGATGCGGTCTTCTGGCCGACGAATTTTCGCAGCGAAATCATCTGGCGCAGAACCGGATCGCACAATAAGGCCAAACGATGGGCGCCCATTCACGATGTGATTTTGTTCTATACCAAGAGCAACGATTACACATGGAACCACCCACGCAGACCCTTTATGCTCGGCCATGTCAAGGACAACTTTGTCGAGAATCCCAAGGGTATTTACAAGACGAACTATTATGGCAATGTCTTGACAGGCTCGGGGACGCGCGGCGGCGAGTCGGGCAAGCCGTGGCAGGGTTTCGACCCGACAGCGAAAGGAAGGCATTGGGCTGTTCCCGGAAAGATATGGGAAGAAGTTGGCGTAGATCCCGCGGGCCTGACTCAACACCAGAAGCTCGACCTGCTCCTTGAAAAAGGATTCATCACCATCACCGATGGAGAAGCATGGCCGATGTACGAACGGACCATCAGCACCAACGATGGACCTGCCGCCCCAGACATTTGGGCTTACCAGCCTTATACGGAGGGGACAGTTTTCGGCACCACAGACGGGATCGATGCCGATGTCCGCTGGCTAAGTCCGCAGGATGCCGAGCGGCTAGGCTACCCTACCCAAAAACCCCTTGGAATTCTGAAACATATACTGAACGCATCAAGCCGGCCCGGCGATCTTGTGCTGGACCCGTTCTGCGGCTGCGGCACAACCATTGCAGCGGCGCAGATTCTTGCGCGCCGCTGGGTTGGCATCGACATTTCTCCCTTTGCCATCGAGCTGATTCGCCGACAGCGCCTGGAGGGAGCCTTTCCGCATCTGAGGGTGGGAATCGACTACGAGATCAAAGGCTTGCCGACAACCATTGAAGGCGCGCAAATGATGGCGGAGCAGGATAGAGACAGAAAGGCGTTTGAGATTTGGGCCGTTTCCAAGGTTGATGGAATTCCAAACGACAAGAAAGGCGCGGACAAGGGCATCGACGGGCGGATACCGTTCCGACCCGATGGAAAAACGACCAAGTTTGCGGTCGTTTCAGTAAAGAGCGGAAAGCTGAAAGCCGACGACGTGCGCGCGCTCATCAGTGTTGCGAAACGAGAGGAAGCATCGTCAATGGGGTTTGGGGTAATGGTTGTATTGAATCCACCAACAGCGGGGATGATAGCGGACGCGGCAGCGGCGAGAACCGTTGAAATGCACGGAAACCGCTATCCACTCGTCCAGATTCTGACGGTAGAGGAGATTCTGAAAGGGAAGAAGCCGCATCTGCCGCTGGTTGATCCCACTGTCAGCTATGGCAAGAAAGCTAGTCCGGCCAACATCCAAGGCTCGCTCTTGTAAGGGCGCTTTCCCGCTCTTTCTACCGCAATGCCGCGACCGGCGGCAGCGTCATTCCCAAGCCGCGCGTAGCGACGGTTATCGGCGCAGGAATGGAGAACACCAAGACACGAAAGTCACGTTCCACCCCCGGTTACGCCCAATAGCTGCGGTCCAGCGTCCGGTACTGAATGGCCTCGGCCAGGTGGGCGACGGCGAGGCTTTCGGCCCCTTCCAAATCCGCGATGGTGCGGGCCACCTTGAGGATGCGGTCGTGGGCGCGGGCGGTCAGGCCCTGCTGCTGCATGGCCCGCTCCAGCAGCCGTTCGGCATCGGCGCCCAGTTCGCAGTAGACGCGTATCTGGCGGGTGGTCATCTGCGCGTTGGCGTAGATTTTCTCGCCGTTCTTGGCGAAGCGCCGCTGCTGGCGCTCGCGCGCGGCCAGTACGCGAGCGCGAATTCCCGCCGATCCCTCGGCGGCCGCGCCTCCGCGCAGCTCCTTGTACTGCACGGCCGGAACTTCGATGTGAATGTCGATGCGGTCCAGCAGCGGGCCGGATATCTTGGCCACATACCGCTGAATCATCGGAGGGCTGCACATACATTGCCGGGACTTGTCGTTGAAGTATCCGCAGGGGCAGGGATTCATGGCCGCCGCCAGCATGAAGCGCGCCGGAAAGCTGAGCGACATGGAGGCCCGCGCGATGGTTACCGTGTGGTCTTCGAGAGGCTGGCGCATCACTTCCAGCACGTTGCGGGGAAACTCCGGAAGCTCGTCGAGAAAGAGCAGGCCATTGTGCGCCAGGGAGACCTCGCCGGGGCGGGGCACGATGCCGCCGCCGATCAGTCCGGCGTCGGAGATAGTATGGTGCGGCGAACGGAAGGGCCTCTGCGTAACCAGGCCGGCCGCGGCGTCGAGCACCCCGGCCACGGAGTGAATCTTGGTGGTTTCCAGCGCCTCTTCAAAGGTCAGCGGGGCCAGAATCGACGGCAGCCGCTTGGCCAGCATGGTCTTGCCCGATCCGGGCGGGCCGATCATGAGAATGTTATGGCTGCCCGCCGCGGCCACTTCGAGGGCGCGCTTGGCCGTCTGCTGACCGCGCACGTCGCAAAAGTCGACGGCGAAGTGTTGCAGTTCGTTGAGCAGAGTCTCGGTGGCCACGCGGTAAGGTTCGCGCTGGATCGCGCCCACCAACCGGGTATTGAGCAGTTCGATCACGTCGAGCAGAGAAGAGACCGGGTAGACGTTGACGCCCTCGACCACGGCAGCTTCGGCGGCGTTGGCCGCGGGGAGAATCAGGTTGGGGATATTCTTTTCGCGCGCCAGAACGGCGATGGGCAACATACCCGGCACCGAGCGGACGCTTCCGTCGAGGCCTAACTCGCCCACCAAGAGGAACTGACTCAGGTCGTTGGTCTGGAGCGCGCCATAGGCGCCAAGAATGCCGATGGCAATGGGCAGGTCGAAGCCCGCGCCTTCTTTCTTCAAATCGGCCGGCGCCAAGTTGATGGTGATGAAGGTGGGCGGGATCAAGTAGCCGGAGTTCTTGATGGCCGCGCGCACCCGGTCGCGGCTCTCGCGCACTGCGGCATCGGGCAGGCCCACGGTGTGGAAGTGATCCTGTTCGGAGACTACGCCGCTGTAGTCCACCTCTACGTCGATAAGGTTGGCATCGATGCCGTAGACGGCTGCGCTGAGAGCTTTGAAAAGCATGGTGAAAGAATAGCAGCGAGAAGAGGGGGCAGCGGTCAGGGATCAGGAATCAGACGAGAGCATTGCGGATTCGCGCGCTGAGCGGCTTGGCTTGAATTTCCTTGCCTTGTCTCGATCGCGGCCGCTTCCAGCGCGCCTATTGGAAATGCAATTGAAACTGTCCGCAGCGGGTGCGAACATCCTTGCCGACCCTGACCCCCAACCTCCGATCCCCGATCTCCGTTCTCCGTTCTCCGTTCCATGACTTTTCATCCTTGCACAATTATGAACTTTTTTCGGGCTGCATTCGTTTTTCTCTTGACACCGATCTTGCTTGAATCTATACATTCTTCAACTGCAACGAAAAAGTTGCAGACTCGGCGATTTCATCGAAAGGGAGAATAGGCGAATGGCAACCAAGAAGGCAGCCTCGAAGGCCACCAAAAAGGCGCCCGCGAAGAAGGCCGCAAAGAAGAAGTAGCGGACTGTCCAACGGAAGCAATGCACAAAGGCAACACATTGGGGGACGCATCGAGCGTCCCCCAATGCGTTTGCGGGGAAGGAATACACTGGTAGACGCAAGCGCATGGAGGAGCATGGCATGACGCGCCGCCGCTGGATTGCCGATCGCTGGGACGAGGCCACGGCGACGCTGCTTGGCGCGCGGGCCGATCACATGGCCCGGGTGCTGCGCGCCCAGCCGGGGATGGAGGCGGAGGTGGTCGCGGGCGGCCGCGTCTTTCACGCCGAAGTGGCCGCCGTCGCGGTCGATGAGATTCGCTTCAACCTCATCGCCGAGTTAGTTGCCGATCCCGCGCTTCCGGTGACGCTGGCGCTTTCCGTCTATAAGTTCGACCGCATGGAGTGGGCCATCGAGAAGGCCACCGAGTTGGGAGTGGCGGCCATCGCTCCAGTAATTGCGCGGCGGACGGAGAAGCATCTGGCCCAGGCCGCGGAGAAGCGCGCCGAGCGCTGGAGGCGCATCGCGCATGAGGCTGCGCAGCAGGCGAGGCGATCCGATGTGCCGCTGATCCACGATCCGGTTCCGCTGACTACGCGAGTGCGCGCGGCTTCCGAGGCTACTCTCATCGTTCTCGCCGAACAGGAGCGCACCACGACGTTGCGGAGCGCGATCGAGGAAGCCGCGACTGCGGCAGGAGCGGAGATGCCCGCGCTGGAGTTAGCCATCGGTCCCGAAGGCGGATGGGCTGCGGAGGAAGAGGCGCTCTTCGACGCCAACGGTTGGCGCGCCGCATCGCTAGGCCCGCGCATTCTGCGCGCCGAGACGGCCGCCATCGCCGCGCTGGCGGTGGTTGCTTCCTGCCTGGAGTAACAGGCCCGCCATTTTTCAGGCCGCGATCGTTGCCGCTGTTCCTCGATACACTGAAAGACCGCCGGAGTTTGCGACGCTTCTTCTTGCATTCTCGGCGCGGAAGGAATTCCGTTGACGGTCTTTCTCTCTCTCGATATGGTGTTAATGTCCGGGCGGCGTTGCTTGAACGGCGCTAGCGGGCGTCGAAAGGGAAGCCATGCGAGTTATAGGAGTTTTGCGCTGTGCGGCGCTGTGGGCAATTTGCTCGGCGGCAATCGCGGCGGCGCAACTCAGGATTGCCTCGATCGAGCCGGCGATTCTGCGCGATGGCGCGGGAGCGGCGCGGCTGATTCTGGTTAACGATGGAAAGGCTCCTTTAACTCTCAAACTGAGCGACCTGAGCGCCGGGTCGTTGGTGGACGACACTTCGCACGAATTCCTGACCGCGCCTACGGTGACGTTCAAGGCGGAGACCGGAAGCGAAGACCGGCCGGTCAAGCTCGGCCCTGGACAGCCGCTCCGGGTTGTGGCCAATGTCAGCGGTCTGAAGCGATCAGCAGCCGCGAATGCGACGCTGTTCCATCTGGGCGTCGCGCTGGGTACATTGACTGCGGTGGCCTCGGATGTATCGCTGAATCTAACGCTCGACGGCGAGGACGCCGGCGGGAAAAAACTTGCCTATGTCTTTGGCCGAAGCGCATTCGTCACGCTGAAGAATGGCGGCAAAGAGTATCTGACTCTGGATTGGCGCTTCCGGATCGACGGCGCTCAGGAGCAGACCGGAACCGTGACGCTGGCTCCGGGCGGCGCGAATCGCATCGAGTTGAAGCCAACAGCGGATGTCTATTCGTGGAAGGATTTTGTCTTTCCATCGACTCGAACCGGGATATTGCTGCTCGCTCCGCGCCTTCCAGCCGGTGTTTCAACGGGGTTGCTGCCATCTCTGGCCCTGCCGGTGAGTTTGCGGATGATGCGAACGAGTCCCGACACCACGTTCGCAATGTCGGGCCTGTTCGTCGCCCTCTTGCTGTTTATCGGCGGCATGGTATCGGTACTTGTGAATTCGATCTTGCCCAACAGGCTCAGGAAGATCGAATTGCGCGGACAGATCGAGAGCCTTCACGACCGCATCAGCAGTCTGAGTCTGCGCGTGGATTCCTACCTGCGCGTGCTGTTGCGCGTGGAGCGGAAGAAGCTCGAGGTCCAACTCGATCAGATCGGCAGCATCGCCGCCGCGCCCGCGGAGTTCCAGGCCATAGACGCCTCCCGAACCTTGCTGGAGAACCGGCTGGCGGCCGCCGAAAGACTCGATGAGTTGAAGCGAAGGTTTGAGGATGTATCGGCCAGCGCGCCGCCGTCGATCATGGATAAGATCGACCGGACGCTGCAATCGGCCGCGGACCGCCTCCACTCCTACGCGCTGCCGGAGAAGAATGTCGCGGACGCCATAGGGCTGATGGAAGACGCCGAGAAGCTGCTCGGTCAGCTCAAGGACGACAAGGCGCTGGCGCAGCAGATCGCGGACGCATTCAAGATAGCCAAGACCCGGCAGTCTTCTTTCCATATCCAGAACGCCCATCATCGGCAAGGTCAGACACTCGACCCAATCATCGAGGAGATGGTGAAGAATCTGCCCGGCATCTTCGAGATTCTCGACAAACAATTCGACGATCCGAACAATATCGTTCCCCCCATGTTTTTCGCCATCGACTACAGCGTGGCCGCGGTCAAGACGGCGCAAGACTATGCGATGGTGAAGCGCAGCGCGCCGGCGATGGGCGCGGGCAAACGCGCGACGCATGGAAAGAGCGCCAGAACTCGTCTCGAAGAGCACGAACCGGACCTTATCGACTTGTTGGGCACGCTGTCGTGGCAGTCGTTGCGCGCCGCCAGAAACCTGGTGCAGCAGATGCGCGAGGATATCTATCAGGAGGATGTAATTCAGGAGATCGCCAAGCAGCGGACTTCATTGCAGGCAAACCAGTGGGACAAGGTGGCCCGCGTGGATTCCGATATCAAGAGGACTCGGCCCTATCTGCCCGTGAACTTCACTCTGTCGTTCGACGATCCGCGCTTCGTGGGCGCGGCCGCGCTCGACGTCATGCTTTTTCACTGGAAGTTTCCTGGAGACATGGAAGAAGAGGGTCTGAAGGTCTGCCATTATTTCCTGCTCCACGAACCGGGTTCCGCGCCAAAACCTCTGCCGGCGCGCTTGTGGAATTGCGTGAAACGCCGGATAAGTTCGATCGCGCGATGGTTCTCGTCGTGGTGGTGCGAGGATGCGCTGATGTGCTGGGAGAGCGAGAATATCCCGATCGAGCTTACGGTGCAGAGCAAGATAGACTTGGCGATCTCGGTGCGACTTCCCGGAGAGATCGAGGTGCAGCCATCCGAGATGCGGATATTTTCCCGTCCCATGATCGAGGTTCTGCGCTTCTTGCTGACCTTCCTCGTGGCCTTGGCAGGCTTGGAGATGGGGGCGCTGGATCAGTTGAACAAACTCGATTTTCTGCCGGCAACCATCGCCATCGTGGCTCTTGGCTTCGGCGCGGACTCGATCAAGAACGTCTTGACGCAAACGCCGAAGAAGGCGGGATGAATTCCCACGCTTATCCCGGCAACTGTGCGAGGTAGAAGCCGAACAGCACCAGGATTCCCGTCACCATCACGATGGCAATGCGTAGCCGCGACAGGAACAGAGGACGGGGCGAACCGAAGCGGGGAACCAGCGGGGCGGCGAAGAGCAATCCGCACAAGACTCCGCCGAGGTGGGCCATATTATCGATGTTCAACCCGGAGTGGGCCACCAGGGTGCCAAAGCCGATGGAAAGGCCAAGCACCATGTTGATGGCGGCAAAGTAGATCACCGAGCGGCGCAACTTGCGCAACTCCGCCGGCGGCACCGGCAGCCGATCCGACTTGAGCAGCACGATCAGCGCTCCGGCAATGCCGAAGACTGCGCCCGAAGCGCCCGCGCCCACTGGAAAGACAAGCCGTGGGTCCAATGCCATCCCGGGGAAGTGGCGGCTCGCCCATTCAGCGTGGTATCTCACCCAGTCGCCGTTGAACCAAAACCAGTTGGCGCCAGTGGAGAGCAGGTTGCCCGCGGCACCCGTCAAAATGTAAACCGCCAACACGCCCGCCGAACCCAGCAGCGGCTCGGCCAGCAATCCCAGGTTCCACAGGCACCACATATTCGTCGCCAGGTGAAGGATGCCGACATGCACGAACATGGCGGTTACGATGCGCCACCACTCGCCTTGTATCAGCACCGCCCCGGTGTTGTCCGCGCCCCAGTGGAGCAATTGATGGGGTGTGGGGTTCAAAAAGCTGATTCGGTGCGCCACCATGGCAAGAAAAACCAGTATATTGATGCCCACCAGCAGGTGCGTTGCAGGAGCGACAGACCACGCCGGTCGCGGCTTGCGCACCGGCGGGGGAGCGGGAATGTATCCGATAACCGGCGGCAAATCTTGCGATCCGGGGACGGGGGAATAACTGCCCATGAGTTCACTCTAAAGCATTTTGAACGGGGCTGCGGGCCGAGACCGCGAGGGGAGCAATTTGCGCTCCGAGACCGGCGACCGATGGACGCGATGTAGTCTGGAGTATGGTTCACACTCGGTCGTCTCGGGCGAACCGAAACAGGAGCGGAACGGTGAGCGATTTAACGCGAATCAAGCGGGCGCTGTTGAGCGTAACCGATAAAACCGGATTGGTGGAGTTTGCCCAGGCTTTAGCCGGCTTTGGCGTGGAACTGGTCTCCACCGGCGGAACGGCGCGGGGGCTGCGCGAGGCTGGGCTGACGGTGAAGGATATAAGCGAACTGACCGGCTTCCCGGAGATGCTGGAAGGCCGCGTCAAGACGCTGCACCCCAAGGTTCACGGCGGACTGCTCTATAAGCGAGGCAACGCCGAGCACGAAGCGGCCGTTGCCGCTCATGACATCCTGCCTATTGATTTAGTCGTAGTGAATCTCTATGCCTTCGAGAAGACCGCTGCTCAAATGCCCCAACGACATGGACCCGTCGTTGGGGACCCCAACCAGCCCGGCGTGGCCTTTGGGCATCTGATCGAGAATATCGACATCGGCGGCCCGTCGATGGTCCGCTCGGCGGCCAAGAACTTCGAGGATGTGGCCATTGTGACCCGCGTTTCCGATTACCCCGCTCTGATCGAAGAATTGAAGTCCAACGGAGGCAGTCTGAGCCGCGCAACCCGTTGGCGTCTGGCCAAGCAAGCCTTCGCCACGACGGCGGCTTACGACGCCGCAATCGCCAACACGCTGGACCGGATCGCGGAGGCTCCGGCGCCGGAGGCCCCAGCCGCACCCGATGAAACTGGCCTGCCCGCCACCTTGCGCATCAACTTTCAACTTGCCCAGTCATTGCGGTATGGCGAAAATCCCCACCAGCGCGCCGCCCTCTACGCGGATGGATCGTTGCATGGAATAGCCGGTGGAATCCAATTGCAGGGCAAGGAATTGAGCTTCAACAATCTCGTCGATCTGGATGCCTGCTGGGAACTCGCGCAGGAGTTCGACGAGTTGGCCGTCGTCATCGTCAAGCACACCAACCCTTGCGGCGCGGCCACCGGCGCGAGCGTCCTAGAAGCCTACCAAAAGGCGCTGGCCTGCGATCCGGTCTCGGCCTTCGGCGGAGTCATCGGAATCAATCGCCCGGTGGATGGCGGAGCAGCCGATGAGATCGCCAAGCTCTTTGTCGAGGCCATCGCAGCTCCAGATTTCTTGCCCGAGGCCCTTATGCGCTTTGGGTCCAAAAAGAATCTGCGTCTGGTGGATGTATACGCCGCCCCGCCGCGCCCCGTCGTCAAGCACGTCTCCGGCGGATTGCTCTTGCAAGACGCCGATACCGCCCGCGTCAACGAGTCGGAGCTGAAGGTTGTCACCTGGCGTCCGCCGACTGCTGAGGAACTGCGCAGCCTGCTCTTTGCCTGGCGCGTCAGCAAGCACGTAAAGTCGAATGCCATCGTCTACGCCAAAGACGGCCAGACCCTGGGCATTGGCGCCGGCCAGATGAGTCGCGTGGATGCCGCTCGCTTCGGCGCCATGAAGGCCGTGCTGCCGCTCAAAGGCTGTGTCGCGGCCTCCGACGCTTTCTTCCCCTTCCCTGACGGCCTGGAAACCGTCGCCGCCGCCGGAGCCACCGCGGTAATCCAGCCCGGAGGCTCGGTGCGCGACCAGGAAGTCATCGCCGCCGCCGACAAGTTGGGAATGGCGATGGTCTTCACCGGGATTCGGCATTTCCGGCACTGATTATCCTCGTTCCCACAGTTGAACCGTTGAAAACCCCTGCAACGATAGACTGGCAGCGGCATTTATCGGGATGGAGGCGTCGCCCGACGGTGGTTCGTCAAGGGCAGAATCGCCATCTCCCTCCACTTATCGTTTTATCCAAACAGGTTGTCCAAACACGGTGCGGAGTTGGGACTTGTGCAGAGTGTCCCTTAGAATGTTGACCCGTATTTATGCAACGCCCAGCTACAGCCGGTGGATGAACGCCAGCGCCTCGGCCAACTGCGGAAAGAGCCTCTCGTCGGCCTTGAACTCGCGGGAGTGAACGCAGCGGCGCAGGCCGCGCATCTTTACCGGGTGCTTGAGGTGCAGCATCTCGTGGTAGAGCAGGTACTCGATGGCGTAGCGCGGGCTGGATGGCCGGTCGAAGACGCGGCTGACGACGATGGTGTTGTGGGCCGCGTCGTAGTGGCCCAGCGACCGCTTGGCGAACTCGGCGCTCCAGGTAAGCTGCGGGCGGCCCAGCATTCCCCCGAAGAAGCGGGCGTTGAGCGAGTCGAAGACCTCTTCGAGGTGATAGTAGCGGCCTTCCGGCCCGAAGAAGCGTTTGTTGCCGCGCGCGCTGCGAATCTGTTCGATTTGCCGGGTGACGGCGGCCGAAGCGGAAAATCGCTTGTAGAGCAGGTTTTGCTTGGCGTCGATGGGCTTCTTGTAGAGCTTGGCCAGCAGAATGTGGGCGATGGCGCGAATCGCGTACTCCGGCGCGCCCTCCAGAAGATCGGAAAGGCTGACGAAAATCTGCCCTTCGCGCAGGCGAATCCTGGTATTCAACGAGGTGAAGCGCCGAAAACGAACCGCAATGGGCGGCATCGGCGCTCTGGGGCGCAACGCTCGGTACTCCTCCTGGAAGATGGGTATGAAATCGGCGGCCACTGTCGATAGCTTACAGGGAATCACTGCTGTCCGGCTATTTTTCGGGAAAATCTCCTAACCTGTTGCACGAC
>CAZMHC010000028.1:0-31697 GCA_964565955.1 uncultured Occallatibacter sp. | reverse complement strand
TCTTTGACGGCCAGCACGTAGTCGGCTCCGCGCTCTTGAATGGCTGCGGCGATGGGGGTTTGCGTAGCCATCGCAGCCAGTCCAACTTTTCCTTGGCCCACAACTCGATCTCAACGAACGTGTCGGCGCCGACAAGAACCGCGTTGACCGCCACCACCAGCAACTCCACCAAGTGGTGCTCAACCTTGGCTGCCTGGCGTGGATCCTGAATCGATACAAATACATCCGCCAATCGCAACCGGCCCGCTGTCTCCATATTCCCTCCTGGAAACAGAAGAACCGTTGCACAATTCAACGAACAGTATCAAGACGGATGCGGAATCTACTCAGTTAACACTTCCGTTCATGCGATTGCCCTGTGTCAATAGGCGGGCGGCCCAGGTGTCGCAAGGCACCTGTGATTTATCGCTGAACGCGCCGTCCTTTCCGCCCCGACGGCTCCCAGTTAGGCATTTACTCCGGCGGCGGCATCGTCAAGGAGACGCTGCCGTTGCCGGGCGGCGAGACGGCGGTCTACAATGGAAGCGGGTTGAATTACATCCGCCACACCGATTGGCCGGGGTCCCCAGCGACAGGTCTTCGTCGCTGGAGTGGTTGGCTGGGGAGTTCGCGCTTGGCAACCACCTGGGCGCACACCGTCTATAGCAAGGAGGCCTACGCCCCCTTCGGCGAGAGTTACAACGAAGCCGGCGCACCCGACCGCTCCTTCACCGTACACATATCTTTCGCTTTTCCATCGCAGAATCCGCGGGAAAGTGCGAATCCACCATCCTCGCAAAGGATTATAATTATCATAATGGAGATTGCAATGGTGAAATTGAAGGTGACGACGTTCGGCAGTTCCACGGGGATTGTGCTGCCCAAAGAGGTTCTGACCAGGCTCAAGGTTGTGAAAGGCGATTCGATTTTTCTCACGGACTCACCGGACGGCTTTCGCATCACCCCCTACGACCCTGACTTCGAGCGTCAAATGGGGTTGGCCCGCAAGGTGATGCGTGAGCGCCGCGATGTGCTGCGGGAACTGGCGAAGTGAACGCGCCTGCCTGGAAGTGGGTATCGGAAGATGCTGTAATGGCGATCCACGACGACCAGCTTGCGGAACACGGCGGCATGGCCGGTGTGCGCGATCTCGCCTTGGTGCTTTCGGCCCTTGACCGGCCGCGAAATCTTGCCGCTTACGGCGCTCCGGAAATTGCCTTCCTCGCCGCTTCTTACGCATATGGGATATCCAGAAATCATGGCTTCCTCGATGGCAATAAGCGAACCGCTTTTGTTGTGGCCTGCGTCTTCTTGCTGGATCATGGATACGATCTCGTGGCAACCGACCAGGAAGCCGTAACCGCCATGCTGGCAGTGGCGGAAGGCGAGATGTCGGAGATGGAGTTGGCCGTTTGGTTCCGTGGATATATCCAGGCGAGCGGCGCCTCTGGGGAGTAAGAGAACCGGCTCAGTCATCGAACAAAAAGGGAAGATGAAGATGAGAAGGTCATTGATGAACTGGGCAGTTGGGGCGTTTGTTCTGGGGCTGTGCGCGGGTGGAGTGGCGCAGCAGACACCGGCGGGTGGCCCTCGATAAGGGCGATCTCTGGATAACCGACGTTCTGCCGCAGCATCCAGCCGGGGTCCCCGGCGACCGGTCTTCGTCGCTGGGGTGGAGATAACCGGCCGCCTGGTTGCCGCGCTTGAACCGGCTTGCATCGCCGATGGTCATAACATAGGCCAGCGATGTTATCGGACCCACGCCCGGTTGAGTCATCGGCAACTTAGCTTGCGGATGTTCTTCCGCCGCATGGCTGGCCGCCGTGTCCAACTCGTCCAGATGCTTGTCCAACTCCGCCAGCAGCTTCAACAAATCTTAGCGCCGCCGGGCCGTCCAGCCATCCAGGGGAAGTCCTTCAAAATAAGCCCTCCCCCGAACGCTCCATAACCGGGAAAGTTTTTGGACGCCGCAACTTCCCGCCGTCGCCGAGCGATTTCTTCAATCTGCGATTCCATGCTCACAGATTAGCGCACAAGAAAATCGGGGCAAGTACCTTTCTTGAGGCGGAATCAGGACGCTAAACAAATACCTTTATCTTTCCGCGTTCGCCTGGCATCCAAATGGACGGCGGCTGAACTGAGAGGGGTCGATGCGCATTGGAATCACCTGTTATCCCACCTATGGAGGCTCCGGCGTGGTGGCCACGGAACTGGGGATCGAACTGGCTGCCCTGGGGCACGAGGTTCATTTTATCTCGTATTCGCAACCGTTTCGGTTGAGCGGAAGAGACGACGGTATCTTTTACCACGATGTGCCGGTTTCCAGTTATCCGCTCTTCGAGTTTCCTCCCTACGACCTGGCGTTAGCTTCGCGGATGGCTGAAGTGGCTGAATACAATGAGCTTGACTTGCTGCACGTGCATTACGCCATTCCTCACTCGGTGAGTGCGCTGCTGGCCCGGCAGATGCAGGAATCCATTGGACGGCGACTGCCCTTTGTAACTACGCTGCACGGAACCGACATAACACTGGTGGGGCTGGACCGATGCTACTTGCCGATCATTCGATTCGCTCTTCAGGAGAGCGACGGGGTTACCAGCATCTCGAACTATCTAAAGGAGAGAACTATTGAGAACTTCGGCGTGGCGCGGGAGATCGAGACGATTCCGAACTTCGTGAACTGCGATGTTTACCAGCCGATCGAAGACGCGGCCAAGAGAGCGGAAGCGCGCAAGCGCCTGGCCGCGCCGGGGGAGGCGATTCTGATGCACCTCTCCAATTTCAGGCCGATCAAGCGGGTGGTGGACGTGGTGAGAATCTTTGCGCGGGTGGCGCGCGAGATGCCCGCGCAACTGGTTCTGGTGGGCGACGGGCCGGACCGGTCGGCGGCGGAATGGTTGGCGCACGACCTGGGGATTCACGCGCGAGTCCACTTCCTGGGCAAGCAGGAGAGAGTTCATGCATTGCTGCCTCTCGCGGATATTCTGTTGATGCCCAGCGAACTGGAGTCGTTCGGATTGGCCGCGCTAGAGGCCATGGCGTGCAAGGTTCCCACCATTGCAACGCGGGTGGGCGGGGTTCCGGAACTGATCGACGACGGAGTGACGGGACTGCTCTATCCGGTGGGCGACGTGGAGGCCATGGCATCGGGAGCATTGGGTTTACTCGGTGACGGAGAGCGGCTGGACGCAATGCGGGAAGCGGGGCGCAAGACGGCACGGACGCGGTTCTGCTCGTCGCTGGTGGTGCCGCACTACCTCCGGTACTATGAGTCAGTGCTAGCCAAGGCAGGGCGAGAAGATTGACCGGGTTTGTACGGCTTGCAGGCCAAGCTTCTCGCGGGAGTCGCAAGGAGATACCCATCGTCTTGAATCATCGCGGATAAACGACGCAAAGCAACGTTGCCGCGCGGCCCTGATTGAATTGAAATTCCACCGAATCGACCGTCTCGCATATTTGGAATATATCGGGTGCGCTCACACGGTATTCGAGCGATTTTACAGCCCCTTTCGCTGGGATTCAGGTTCGGGGAAAATGGGGATGGGAAGACAATCGAGCCTGGATGCGCGTCTGAAGCGGCGGGAATGAAAAACGACAACGCGAAGCGATCGAGTGACATCGTATAGTAAGCGAAAGGCGATATGAAGACCATTCTCGCAGTCGAGGACGATCCGAGAATTCAAAAGGCGCTGACCCGTCTCTTTACCACCGAAGGATACGAGATCAAGATTGAGGCAGAGGGAAATGCGGGCTTGGCGGCCAGCCGCGCGCTCAAGCCGGCTGCCGTGGTGCTCGACCTGATGCTACCGGGCATCAACGGACGCGATCTCTGCCGTCTGATGAAGGAAGGGCATCCGCAGACGCCGGTGATCGTACTGAGCGCGGTCAGCGAAGTGGCGGACAAGGTTTTGCTGCTCGAACTGGGCGCGGACGACTACGTTACCAAGCCTTTCAGCCCCAGAGAGTTACTGGCGCGCGTGGAGGCGGCGATCCGGCGCTCGACGAAATCAAACTCCGCCAAGCTGATTCAATTCGATGAGATCGCCATCGACGCGGCCAAGATGGAGGTTCGGCGCGACGGCGCCATTGTCACGCTAACCGCGCATGAGTTCAAGCTATTGCGATACTTCATAGACAACGACGGCCGGGTACTGACGCGCGGAGAGTTGTTGAACGACGTTTGGGGCTACGACTCCTATCCGAGTACGCGCACGGTGGACAACCAGATATTGAAACTGCGCCAGAAACTGGAGCGCGACCCGGCGCAGCCGCGCCATTTTCTTACCGTGCATGGCGCCGGTTATAAATTTGTGAGCGAGGGGCGGGACGGCCTCCAGCCCGGCACCGAGAGCGCACATCCGCCGCGTAAATAGATTGAAGAGAGTGGCGCGGGCAACAGAAGGCAGGGTGATGGAGTCCCTTTGACGATGCGTACCTGGCGAATGCGCACGATGCTTCTTTTGTCGCTGGCGGCGCTCGTCCTCATCATGACGATCGTCTTTCTTGTCATGGCGCGGATGACAGTCGAACGCCAGGTGCGCGGCGATCTCGAGATGGATATGCGTCATTCCATGCAAACCTTCCATAACCTGCGGCGGCAGCGGCTGCAACTGCTGTTGCGGGAGTCTTCCATGCTCTCGGAACTGCCTAGCTTGAAGGCACTGATGACCACCTCCGACGCGCGCACCATCGCCGATTCCGGCGCGGAGTTTTGGAGGCTGAGCGGCAACGATTTCTTTGCCCTCCAAAATCCTGAGGGAGGGCTGGAAGCCTATTACAACACCGGCTCGCCGCTGACGCGCCCCAGAGTGGAATCGGCCCTGCTCGAGTCGATCGACTCGCCGGATCTGCCGCGCTTGTTCGTCTCCGACGGCAGGCTCTTCGAGATCGTTTCTCGCGCGCTTACCTTCGGCTCCGGCAAACACATGACAGGCCTGGGCTATGTGACCATCGGTTACGCGCTGGACGAAGAAGTGGCGCGCGAAGTGAGCGATGCCGCCTCGGCCGAGGCCGTCTTCGTCGTGGACGGAAAAATAGCGGTGGGAACCTTGCCGCAAGCGCTGCGCCGGCAACTCGCTTCCAGCCAGACCGAACTGCTGCGCCGGCCCGTGGAGAACGAGGAGATGAAACTGGGGGGCGAGCGTTACTTGGCCTCCTCGTTGCAATTGCAGGCTAACAATCCCAGTAGCGGCGCAATACAGTTGGCGATCTTCAAGTCCTTTGCCGAGGAACGGCAGATTCTAGCCAAACTGAACCGGACGGTGACAGTTCTGGGCCTTCTTGCAGCCCTGTTCGGCGTGGCGCTGGCCGCCTCGATGGCCCGCACCGTTACCCGGCCCATGGAATCGCTGCTGGCCGCTACCCGCGCCCTCAGCGGAGGGGATTTCTCTCCCAAGATTCGCGGAGAAGGCGCGGCCGAGGTGCGTGAACTAAGCGGCGCCTTCGAGCGGATGCGGGATCGGTTGCGGAAGACGAATCAGGAGTTGCTGAAGGCGGAACGGATGGCTACGATCGGCCAAATGGCCAGTTCGGTCTCTCACGATCTGCGCCATTATCTCTCCGCTGTCTACGCCAATGCGGAGTTTCTCGCCAATCCGCGCATTCCGGGAGAAGAGCGCGAGGAGTTGCTGGCGGACGTTCGCGCCGGGGTGCAGGGCATGACGGATATGCTCGACTCGCTGTTGGTCTTTGGACGAACCGGCATGGCGCTCCAGTTGCATCCGGAGTCTCTGGCGGTTCTGATCGAGGGGACGATCGGAGCAATACGTTCCCACCCGGATGCGCGCGGCGTCGCACTGAAAGTTCTTCCCGTTCCTCTGGTAACGGTGCACGTGGATGCCAAGGAACTGCGTCGGGCGATCTACAATTTGCTCTTGAATGCTTGTCAGGCGGCGGTGCAGGGCCAGACTTCGCCGTGGGTCTCGATCGAGACCGGGGTTTGCCGCATTGGCTTGCAAATCACGGTGCGCGATAGCGGGCCGGGGGTGCCGGACGCCATTCGAGAAACGCTCTTCAATCCTTTTGTCAGCGAAGGAAAGCAGAGCGGGGTGGGACTGGGACTGGCGCTGGCCAAATATATCGCCGAGGCCCACGGCGGCAGCATCTATCTGGAGGGGACGGACTTCGGCAATACTGCATTCACAATAACACTGCCCGACGAGAGGATAATGAAGGAGTTCTCTTGTCTGGCCCCGGAGGAGAGATGAGAGCGCTTCCCCAGAGAGCCGCAATGGCCGGAATCGTAGGATTGCAGTTGATGACGACGATGCTGGTGGGGGAGCAGCCCTCCAACTCCGCGACGGACCATATTCCCGCTGAACGGCTGCATCGTCTTGAGCTGCGCATCGACGGGCTTACCGAGGCTTTGGCCGCAGCGGAGCGCCAGGTGGAGGAAGACCGCCGCGGAATGCAAGCCATGCGGACGGAGTTGGAGGAACTTCGCAAGACTCTGACGGATGGCGGACCGGACACGGCGGAGAGAGTGAACGCCCGCGCGACCGGGCAGTTGCAACAAGCGGTTTCAGAGGTGCGCGAAGAACAGGAGATGCTTGGCTCCGAGGTGCGGCAGCACGAGCAAACCAAGTTGGAGAGCTCCTCGAAGTTTTCCGTGCGCTTCCGCGGACTGGTGCTCTTCAACGCCTTTGTCAACGAGGGCGCGGTGGATCAGCCGGATCTGCCCACCTCGGCCTTGCAGCGCATCCCCGGCCAGAGTCATGGCAGCGTGGGGGCGGGACTTAGTCAAACCATGTTGAGCTTCGAGGGAACCGGCCCTTCGCTCTGGAATGGACGTCTCTTCGCGGATGCCTCGCTGGACTTCTTTGCGGGGGTTTCCGCGGGGGGGCTGAGTGCGCCGGCCGGTTTGGCGCGGATGCGCAGCGCCGGGATTGCATGGGAGTGGTCGCGCGATTTGCTGCGGGCCGGCTACGACAGTCCATTGATCTCGCCGCTTTCGCCGGATTCCCTCGCGGATGTGGCGCAGCCTTCCCTGGCATGGTCGGGAAATCTGTGGGTATGGGCGCCGCAGTTGCGCTGGGAACATCGCATTGCGCTCTCCGGAGGCCGGGAGACCACGGTCGAACTTGGACTGTACGACCCGTCTTACAGCCAAGTGAACGCGGTCGAAGCCAATCGGTCGGTAACTCCGGGGGAAGCGGCGCGCCAACCCGGCTATGAGATGCGCCTCTCGTATCGCGCCGGCAATAACTCCAGCGCGCTGCAAATGGGCGCGTCCGGGTACTACGACCGGAAGTATTACGGAAGCGGCCAGACTGTGGACGCTTGGGCCGGTGCCGCGGACTGGCGTCTCCCGGTTACGGCTCACGGCCAATGGAGCGGCGAGTTCTATCGTGGGCGCGGAATCGGTTCGCTGGGAGGGGGCGCATACCCGGACGCTTACACATATGCGGATCCAGAAACGAACGAGACTGAAACCAGTGGATTAGATTCCATCGGCGGATGGACGCAATGGCAATGGAACTTCAATCGGACAATGCAACTGAATGCAGTTGCCGGCCAGGACACAGGTTATGCGGGCGAATTGCGCTCAAACATGACTCCAGGCCCCGACTGGCTCGGTTATAACTCGCGCAACCGTTCGCTGATGGCTAACTTCATCTTCCGCCCCTGGTCGTCCGTGGCAATCTCCCCGGAGTTTCGCCGTCTAACAAGCTGGCCGATCGCCGGGACCGCCAACTGGGCAAATGCGTACACGCTTTCGGCAGGATACCAGTTTTGAGGACGGTTGAAATGAATCGACGCATTCCCATGCGAAACGAGGGACGGCTGCACGGATTCGCTCTCGCGTGCGGGACTTTGCTGCTCGTCACGGCCGTCGCGCAATGCTCGGGACAAATCGTCGATGTAACTCTTCGCGTGGAGATCGTTGGCGATTCGCGCGCACATCGGGCGCCGTCCGCGCCCTCGGCAGTGGTAGCGTGGCTGAATCCGACCGACGCCGGCGCCTATCCTTCGCTGTACGCGCATACCTACCAGATGGCGCAGAAGGACAAGACGTTCGACCCTCATCTGTTGGTTTTGCAGGTTGGCAGCATCGTGGAGTTTCCCAACCGCGACCCGTTCTTTCACAATGTCTTTTCTCTGTTCAATGGAAAGCGGTTCGATCTGGGTTTGTACGAGGCGGGCGGCGAACGCCGCGTTCGCTTCGATCGCGAGGGCGTCTCCTATATCTTTTGCAACATTCATCCAGAAATGGGCGCCGTGATTCTTTCACTCGCAACGCCGTATTACGCGGTCTCGCGCGAGGGCGAGATAACCATTCCTCATGTGCCTCCGGGAAAATACCTTCTGAATCTTTGGTCGGAAGGCGCAACCCTGGAGAGCATGGCCGCTGCGCGCCGGGAGATAACGGTGCCATCGTCCGCCGCTAACTTAGGAAGCGTTTCCCTGACGGCAGCGCCCAGCCCCATCGCGCATCATGCAAACAAGTTCGGCGAATCGTACCCGGCACTGGACAACTCCTCGCCGTACTCGGCGCATTGAGGTCGGACGGCCGCGAATACCGTCGCCAAGAGCGCAATATGCACCCATAGATGCAAGCGACGTATGTTTTGATTGAGTTGCAATATAGCCCATTCGAAAATCGAAGCCCGCACCGGAGCGCGTAGCCAAGCGGCCTGAGGTCGTGTAGCGACGAGTCAGCCGCAGAGGCAAGACGACGTTAAGGAAGCTCTGAATAAGTCCGGCTTCGAAAGGGCGCGACTTCAGTCGTGCCGATGAAGCATTCGAAATCAACGGGGCTTCAGCCCCTGATGGAATACGGGTTTCAAAGTGAGACTTGTTCAGAGATTCCCTAACTGCGGCCTAAGTCCGCGGTAAGCGGCAATGGGTTCGTGGGCAACTGTTTCAGGCCAGGATTGTGTTATCGATCAGCCGGGTTGGGCCGACCGAGGCGGCTACGGCGAATAGACCGCCGGGAGCGGCGACTTCCATCGGTTCGAGCGTGGTCCAGTCCACCAGCTCAATGTAATGTACGCGGATGGCTGGTTCGGCGGCGAAGATTCGGCGGGCGGAAGTGAGCAGAACATCAGGATGGCGTTCGCCGGCGACGAAGAGAGCTTCGGCTTGACGGATGGCCTTGCTGAGCGTGAGCGCCTGCATACGTTCCGCGGGCCTTAGATAGACGTTGCGGGAGCTGAGGGCCAGGCCGTCTGCTTCACGGACGATAGGGCAGACGACGATCTCGGTGGGGAGGCGGAGGTCCTCGACCATGCGGCGCAATACCGCGACTTGGGCGGCATCTTTTTGACCGAAGAAGGCGCGGTCGGGTTCGGCGGCGATGAGCAGCTTGGCGACGACTGTGGCCACGCCGCGAAAGTGGCCGGGACGGGAGGCGCCGTCGAGGCGCCTGCTCAGACCCTCGACTTCGACAAAGGTAGAAGCGCCGGACGAATACATCTCCTCGACCGTGGGGGCGAAGACGATGTGCGCGCCTTCTGACTGGACCAAGGCGCAGTCGGCCTCGAAGCTGCGGGGGTAGCGGTCGAAGTCTTCGTGGGGGCCGAACTGGGTGGGGTTGACGAAGATGCTCACGGCGACGCGGTCCACCGAGGCGCGGCCAGCGCGGATCAGAGAGGCGTGGCCGGCGTGAAGCGCGCCCATGGTGGGCACCAAGCCGATGGTGTGATCATAGCGCCGTTTTTCAAGACGGGACCAAAGACGGAGTTCGGCGACGGTGCGAAGGACTTGCATCAAACCTTTCTGAGCGTGTCGTTCATCTCGTGAGCGTCGAGCGCCTGCCTCACCGCAGGCGCCAGGTGATAGCTTTCTTCGTCCGAGGGGAAGGCGCGGCGCTCGAGGTCTTCGCGATAGCGTTCGATGGCGGAACGAATCAACGCGCTGGCATCGCCGTAATGGCGGACGAACTTGGCCGGCGGCGCTCCATTCGGCGAGAATGTCAGGTTAAGCAGGTCGTGGAAGACCAGGATTTGTCCGTCGCAGTCGGGTCCGGCGCCGATGCCGATGGTGGGGATGGTCAGTTCGGCGGTGATGGCGGCGGCCACTTCGCGGGGAACGCCTTCTAGCACCAGAACGCCGGCTCCGGCTTCTTCCAGAGCCAGCGCGTCGGCGCGGATCTGCAGTACGGATTCGGCAGTACGCGCTTGCACACGGTAACCGCCCATGCGGTGAATGCTCTGCGGGGTCAGGCCGAGGTGTGCAACGACGGGAATTTCGGCCTCGGCGATGACGCGGACGAGTTCGATGCGGCGGCCTTCGATCTTGACCGCCTCGGCGCCCGCCTCTTTGACGAAATGAATGGCGTTGGCAAGCCCATCGGCAACCGATAAGTGGTAGCTGCCAAAGGGCATATCTGCCACAAGCAGGGCGCGGCGCAGGGCGCGGCGAACGGCGCGGGTGTGGTGCAGCATCTCATCGACGGTGACAGCGAGGGTATTCTCGTGGCCCAGGACAACCATGGCCAGCGAGTCGCCCACCAGGATCAGGTCGATGCCGGCCTCGTCGGCCAGACGCGCGGAAGAGTAGTCGTATGCGGTGAGCGCGGAGATCAGCTTGCCCTGGCGTTTCATCTCGTTGAGCGCGTGGACGGTGACCTTTGTGATGGGAGCTGCGGGAGGCGGGGAATCTGCGCCGCCGGGGAAGGCTGCAAGGCTCATGGTTGTCTCCAGTGCCGCTCCGCGAGGGCAGGATGCGGCCCGAACAAGCAAAGTATACGCCAGATGCCGGACGCTTTTCCAGGAGTCTGTCGGGCATAAATTCGTGACGGCGGCAGCAGCGGGGGCAGCGGTTTCCGGTTCAGCGTCAAAGCATGGGCCAGAACTTCTTTCCTGACGCCGTCAACCGGACGCCGCAGTTTTCCCCATCGCATCTTGAATGGCTTCCCGAGGGCCGCTTGGCTAGCCTTGCCGGCGTTTGAAAGCGCCGGCCCAATGACGGAAAGAGGGGATGTTTTTGCGATTGCGCCAAGACGGATGCAGTCCGCGATCCGGGCACCGGGAGAGAGTTCCGCAACCGTACGCGCCATCTATGGCCCCCTGTCCTGGCAGCATATAGAATGCCACAAATTTCATTGAGCGAACAGTGTTGAAGCTAGCCCCATATATGCGCCCGCGCTAACTCAGAACGCCTTTATCAACGTTCCGACGGTGACGTGCGGGAAGCTCATTCCGCGAAAGTTGAGCAATGTCGTCTGCGAGTACTGGAGTTGCAGAAACTCGGTTCCTGCCGCGCTTTGCACGGTTTCGATCGCAAATACGGAATCCAGACTTGGCGCATCCGCATTCTTGACGATAAAGGGGATGTTATCGATGCCGCCGGTGGGTGCCGTGGAGGTGATGAGACGGACGATCTTGGTCAAGTCTTGACCCTTGAGGTCGTTCCTGACCATCGCGTTGGGATCGTCAACGATCGCCTGGGTGATCGCGGCGGGCAGCGGGTCGGTGCGAAACTTGTTGGCGGCGCTGAGATCGTACTCGGGATAGGGATTCTTGGCGCCCGGTTGCGGCGGCTGCCCGCCGATGGGGAAGGGAGTGGTGTTGGCCGGTGGAATATCGGGAAGCCCCTGAAAAACCACGTTCTCCGAGTGGCCAACGGTGCAGATAGCGTTGCCGTGAGGGATGGTCAACAGACGCGCGATGCTTGCGTCCGAGGCCGGTTCGGTGGTTGGAGGAATGTTGAGCCACAGACCCGGCTCGATGTGGAGCGCGCCCCCGGTGGTCGCGTCTGTAACTCGATGGAGGTAAGTCAATCCGTAGATGGCAATGTCGCCCTGCACGCTGCCGCGGTTGAACACAGGTGAGCCGATGGGAGTGAACTCGATGGTCTCGCGCAATAGGTTCAACTCGAGAAAGATTCCATTCTCGTTGCCGCCGGAAAAATTCGGGCGGGCGATGATGCTGAAACCGGTGCCTTCCCAGAAGCCGGGAAGATCCTGAAGCGGCCCCAAGCTGTCCGCTGTCGCTTGATGCGACGATGCGGCACGGTAGGAACTCACGTTGTTCGCGCTCAAGCTCTGGCCGCTGCCGGAGATGAAGGAAGCGCCAAGACGGGTGGTTTTCGCTGAGTCGGTCATCGCATATCCTTTCATGGACATTGCTGGGATAAAGAATGCTTGCCTTGTATGAGGCCAGTTGTCAAGAGCTAGAAACTTCTACGATCTCCCGGCGGAGCGTAGCGATAGCTTCGCGCGCGATGGCATAGGCATCGGGACGACCGGGAACCGGGGTGTCTTCCCCAGGGATGAGAAACTTTCTGCGAGTCAGACGCAGAGAGTTGAGAAAGACTGGGATGGCGTTGAAGACCTCTACCAGAAGCGGCCCGCCATAACTCGCCAGGATGGGACATAGAAATGGTTTCCAGGGAATCCAACTGTCATGCACCGCGCCCCGGTCGGGAGCGGATATATGCACGTAATGCAGCCGATCCGCATTGGCGACGTGGCGCACATCTTCGGTGAAGGCCGCCGGGCCGTCGCTGCCCAGCACAACGTGGGCGCTGTCGATGCAGACTCCGACCTGAGGGCTGCGCACACCGTCGAGAAAGCGAATTGCATCCCGCACCATGTTTGGCGCGGGCGTCTCCCAGTGGTCCACCGGCTCGATCGCCACCAACACACCCTGGCTGGCCGCATATTCTCCTAACTCCTCTATAACCGGCCGCGCGTTCCGATAGCGCGGCTCGAGCCACTCCTGCAAAGCGTCGCTCCAAACAGGCTGATTGAAGTCCGTGACGGGAAAAACTCCGTAAGGAAGAACGATGGGACCGGCCATGATACTCGCGCGCAAGGCCCTGGTAATGTCCACCCTGGATTTGAGATAGGAAAGCCCGATGGCGCGCTGCTCGGCATACGGCGACGAGGGATCGAAGGTCCGCGTTGCCGCCACATTGGTCGTGAACCGCACATCTTCGAGGCCGGCATCGTCGAGTGCCTGTCTGAGATTCACGTAACTCTGGACCTCGCTGCGATGATCCAGAGTCGCGGTGGGAGCGATGGGCAGATCGAAGCCCGCATAGCCGAACGCCGTGAGCGCCCTCATATGCGCAACGATCTCCTTCGTGTAGGCGCGATCGTTCGGCTGCAGATCGGCGGTGAACATGAAGAAGCTGAAGTAAATCTCTCTCTCCGAAAAGTGTGTCATGGCTACCATCCCAGTGTCTTGCGAAGATAACTGCGGGCCATCTTGGCGTATTGCAAGGGATTGGCCTTGGCCGGGTCTTGCTCAGCCTCGACCACCAGCCAGCCCTCGAAGCCGGCATCGGCGAGGGCGGCAAAGATAGGAGGAAAGTCGATCGCGCCATCGCCCGGAACGGTGAAGACGCCTGCTTCGATGGCGTCGTAGAAGGAGAAGCCCTCTTCGCGCGCCTGGGTCACGATATTGGAACGCACATCTTTGAGATGGATATGCTTGATGCGCGAACCGTACTGGGTGGCAACCTCCAGAGGATCGGCGCCGGCAAAGGCCAGATGGCCGGTATCGAGCAAAAGATGGACTAAGTTGGGGTCGGTATTCGCCATAAGTCGATCGACGTCTTCCTTGATCATCACGCCGGTTCCCATGTGGGGGTGGTAACAAAGACGCATCCCGTTGGCGTTCGATATCTCGCCCAGATGATTGAGACCGTCGAAGAGATCCTTCCATTGCCGGTCGTTGAAGATAGGACGGTTGGCGAACAGCGAGACGGCGGGAAGCGGGTTTACCGCTTGCCCGAACTCGGCTACGACCATATCCGTCGCGCCCATGCCCTTGATGAAGTTCATCTCCTGATGAAAGGACTTCAGCGTCTGCTCTTTCATCTCTTTAATCGTGAAATAGGTGCTGACCCACGGCTCTGAGACGCGCAGGCCGCGCAATTCGAGCGCAGGCTTGAGGACGGCCGGGTCGGTCGGGTATTTATGTCCGATGCTGCAACCGTGAAAGCCCGCCAGAGCCATCTCGCTCACGCATTGCCCGAATGGAATGCCTATATCTATGGAAAGAAAGTCATCGTTCCACCAGAGCGTTGGTGTAATTCCGAGCGGAACCTTCTGTGGATCGAGTTTGCGGGGTGCGATGCTCATCGAATGACCTCCTGGTTGCGGTAATTGTGAAGGAAACGTCTTTCATGCGACTCTCATACGGCGGGAATTCGCGGGGGAGCCGCCCATGAGCCGTACCCAGGCGCTTTGGCGCCCGACGGATTGGCGCCGATCGCGGGCCAGAGCAAGCCTTCGGTATAGGCGGAGGCGGAGACGGCAAAGGTGACGTTCTTATCGCGCGCGCCGTAGGACTCGGTCCAGGCGTTCGGCAACTCATACCAGGTTCCGACGTACCATAACTTGACAATGTTGCGGGCGATCGGTCCTAGCTTCTCGTCGCCGAATATCTCGCGGCGCAGCCGCTCGTCGCGCCTGGGCTGCGGGTCGTGGCGCAGATTTTCGTAGACAGCTAGCAGTTGGCTTAAGGTTGCCTGGCCGACGACTTCGGTCACCGCGCTCAGATATAGCTCCGCCTGCCCTGTTCCTTGTAATTCAAAGACGGTGAAGGCGGTAACTTCGGCGGAAAAAGCAAGGAAGCTCTCGATCATGCGATCGCCTCCTCGGCAAAACTTGGCTTTGCAACGACGCCGTCGAACTCGAAGGTGGGCGCGGCATTGACTCCGCTCTTACCGGGAATGGGATTGTGAATCAGTTGGTTGATGGAATTGCGCAGGCGGAACATCTGCGGCACCGCTTCCAGGAGCAGACTGGGCTTGCCGTTATAGGCCGCTGTTAGCATGGCGAGAAAATCCGCATAGGATTGGTTGAAGGCCACCGCGGCGGCATGAAGTTCGGAGCCGCTAGGATAATCTTCCAAGCGCGCGTTGGTCTTGATGGGATAGGCAGCATCCCAGTCGACGCTGACTGGAGGGCCGGTCGGCGCTCCGGGCTTGTCGCCGGCCTGGTAGTATTTGCCCAGCTTCAACTGCTCGAAGCGGTAAAAATGGGCCAGCTCATGCTCCTTGTTGTATATCTCGCCGCCCAAGCCCTCGCCTTGCCCGATGATAAGATGTGCTGCCGCCAGAGCCGACTTGATATCTGTCACCGCTAACAGTTCTCCGCCGCCGGAGTAATAAAACTCAGGTGTAACTTGCCGCTCGATCGCTCCGGAAAACAGCTTGGCTCCTTCCTTTTCGTGCAGATGCTTCAGGCCGCGCTCGATCTCTTCGTAGAACTCGCCGATGCTGTAAAAATGAAGATCGGTCTCGCCGGGGCAGACACCGAGCATCGCGCCACTCTCGCGCTTTCTTGAGATCAATCGGTGGGCTTCGTCAGGGGCTTTGCCGGGACGCTCGATATGCAGAAAGGTTTCGAGCGCATCCTTCGAAAACGGCTGCAAATCGACCTTGAAGTCCGTTTCCCCGTCCGGGAGGGCGGCTGGGTACAAAGGCACAAATCCCGGGGTAGTGAGATCGGGCTTTCCACCAACCGCGTTCAGAATATTGGCGGAAAGCGTCAAATGCAGCATTTCCTCGACGACCACGACCCGTAGAACGTGCGCGGCGTCCGAGTTAGTGCCGGGACGGATCGAGTAAAGGGCCAGCAGATAGGGCGGAATCGTCGCGTGCTCGAGCTGCATCGCGAGATACAGATAGTGTCGAAGTTCTTCAACCGACTTGATTCTGGACGAAGGCATAGCAATTTCTCCGATCGGCAAATGCGGCGCGGCTTTCTAGGAAAGCTGCGCGACCATGGATTTCGCGCTCCGGAAGCAAAGCGCGGCGATGGTGTGGGTCACGTTGGAGGTGCCGATCGAGGGCATACTGCCGCCGCCGGCAAGATAGAGATTTTCATGGTCCCACGAGCGCAGCTCGGAGTTCACCACCGAGTTGCTCTTGGCGGTGCCCATCCTGTGGGTTCCGGCAAGGTGGTTTCCTCCCCGAATGGCATACCCCTGCCCCTCGTAGGTTACATAGCCGTAGTCGGAGGGATCGTATGCGGTGTAATCGGCGGCGCCGAGTCGCTGAAACATGAGTTGGGCGAACTGGCGCGCGTAAGCCACTCCCCGCATGGTGTATTCCGGGATGGTGTAGGAGATCACGGGGCGCATATTGCCCAGTTGATCTCTATAACTCGGATCGACTGTCACGCGATTGCTCTGACTGGGCAGCACCTCGACCATGAAGGCAAATTGAAGCTGGCGAGTAATGCGGTCGACCAGGTCGCGGCGGAGCGATTTGCCGAATTTGTTCTGAGCATCTACTAGGGAGATAAGATCGGAGTAAGGCGAACCTACCGCCCAGCCCCAGCCGTCGTTGTGAATATCGACGCTGAATGCGGCCTGCTTGCTGCGGAACGATCCTCCGCGCAGCTCGACGATCCCTCCGGTACAATTCGTTCCCCTCATGGTGCCGCAGACCTGGGGCATCAGCGCCCAACTGAGCAGATAGGCGTGGTCCATGAGATTTCGGCCGATCAGGCCGCTGGTATTGGGAAGCTCCGAGGCCAGCATAAGGCGCGGGTTCTCGATGGCGTTGGCGCTCAAAACGAATATCTTTCCACGCGCAACGCCGGTGGTGAAATCGGGCGACTTTGGATCGCGGTAAGTCTTGAACTCGATGTGGGTAACTCGCCCGCTGGCGGAATCGATGTGGATTTTGGAGGCGACCGACTGGGGAAGGAGATCGACCCGCCCTGTTTGCAGGGCCTTGGCCAGCGTCTTGACCGCATTGTACTTGGCTTGAACGGGGCAGATCGGGACGCAGTTGTTGTTGCCCTGACAGCGACCGCCCTCCTCGACTTGGTTGGTGCTCACCGCTCCGACTGGGACGAAGCCGTTGCCTCCGTCGTAGTCGGGATTCGGGATTCCGTTGCGGCCCTGCGGAAAGCTGCGAACCTTCAATTCGTAACTCGTCCCATCCAACTCGACTTTAGTTCCGCGGATTCCTTTGTCCACCTGCCGGTCGAGATAGGAAAGCGGCATCTTGCGCATAGGAAATACATACCCCTCTGGGTAAGTCATGCCCAAATACTTCTGCTCGTCGATGTCCGCGGAAACGCCAATCTCCCGTTCTGCCATGCGATAGTACGGGTCTAGGTCACGATAGTTGACCGGCCAGTTTTCGGCTTGGCCGTACCTGGTGCGCATCTCGAAGTCCTCCGGCAGCATTCGCAGGACTTTGGCTTCCCAGTGCATCGTCGTTCCGCCCAGCACCCTGGTGTAAGTTGTATCTGTAGCGAAGGGGCCGTTTTGAACCAGATAGGCAGAGGAATCCGGCTGCCCCGGCGTGATCTTGTGAGCGTCGGAACTTCTGGGCATGGGCGCGTTGGCATTGGGCGGATATGGAGCCTGATTGTCCTTCGACGCGGCGGCGTAGAACCTGTAGAGGTAATCCTCGTAACCGCTCAAAGTCCGGTCGCCTCCGGGGCCGGCTTCGAGAATAAGTACGCGCTTACCCTGGCGGCTCAGTTCATTGGCGATGATTGCGCCTGAGATACCGGAACCGACAATGACCGCATCGTATATCTCGCCGGCGGCGGCTTGGGCGGCAGTATTGCTTGTGGAACCCGATGGGAATATCATGCAACCCCTCTTTCCCCGATAACAAGTAATAAGATGTCAAACCGTTCGTTTCAAGATCAAACTGCCGATTGCTTCGCTTTCGGCGTCTAGTCGATCTGGCGACTCATAAGAACGATCCTCCAAGCAAATGAAACGAGTTACTGCCCTCTCGATGAAAAAGAAGGCGATCGCATTGATTTGGGCAGCTCCTAGTCGCAACTCTCGCCGGCAGGCGGTTATGCCGTCAACTCGGATATCAGTCGCTCGGCGGTGCGAATCGCCAGCGCCGACAGGGTCAGCGTGGGGTTCGAGGTGCCCATGGTCGGAAAACTCCCGGAACCGGCAAGATAGAGATTGCGATGGTTCCACGAGCGCTGGTAACTGTCGACGACGGAGGAACTTGAGTCGCCGCCCATGGCGTGAGTGCCGGAAAAGTGGCCCATGCCATGATAGCGGTAAGTTACCTCGCCATATTGCACGGAAGGAAACCAGCCGCTGCCGGACTTATCGGAAAAATCCTCGATGCCCGCGCGTTGGAAGATCTGCCGGTAGACTTTGGTAGCCGCGGCCATGCCGGCCAGGGTATATTCGCCGATCTTGTAGCTGATAACGGGACGCGGGTTGCCCAGAGGATCGAGATAGCGCGGATCGATGCTGACGCAGTTGCCGGGTTCGGGCAGTTGCTCGATGGCCAGGGAGAAGCGGACTTGGCGCGAAAGAGTCGAAGAGAGTTGGTCGCGGAGTTTGCGCCCAAAGAGATTCTTCGCAACCGCGTCGGCCACGGCGGTATCGGGCGCGCCGGTTGTCGCTCGCCAACCGTCGTTGCCGATATCGAAGCGAAAAGCCGCGTGTTTGGCGCGGAATGCGCCGGCCCGCAATTCCTCGATGCCGGCCGTCGAGAGTGGCCCGCGAAAAGCGCCGATAGTTTCCGGCGCGAGTCCCCAGGCGTAAAGCGCCGGGTGGTCCATCAGGGTCTTGCCGACCATCTCTTTCGGGCCGGTCAACCCGGAGGCTAGCATGAGCTTGGCATTTTCGACCGCGTGCGCCGCCAGCACGTAAACGCGGGCCTTTGCACGATAAACGCTGCGGCTGATGCCCTGGTATCGCTGGTAAGTGACGCTCTGAACCTCTCCAGTGACGGTGTCTATATCGATCTTGGAGGCGACCGCCTGGGCGAACACTTGCAACTTGTTTCTATCCGCCTGGGCCAGCGTCTTGCCGGCGTTGTACTTGGCCTGAATGGGACAGATCGGCGTACAAGAGGTGTTTCCCGCGCAGCGCTGACCGAAGAAGCGCTCAACGGCTTTGCCGTCCTCGCGCATGTCAACGGCACCTAATGGGCGATAACTGCCGCGCGGGGTGGAGTTGCGCGCCGCCGGATAGCTGCGAACCTTGAGCGCGACGGGGGCCTCGTCGAGGGCGACCTGCAAGCCATCGACCGCGGCTGCGAGTTTTCGGTCCGAGTAACTCAACGGAACTCTTTGCATCGGATAGTCGTACCCGTCGGCGAAGGTAAGGCCGTGATATTTCTGATCGGCAACGTCGGCGGAGACGCCTATCTCCTCCTCTGCCTTGCGATAGAAAGGCTCGATATCGTCGTAACTCAGCGGCCAGTCGCGCCCGACTCCGTAGCGCGAGCGCAGTTTGAAGTCATCGGGAAGCATACGGAGCGAAACTCCGAGCCAGTGCAGAGTCGAGCCGCCCTGCAAGCGAGTGTAACTGCTCCCATATAAGTCCGGCCCATTCTGCACAAAGTAGCCGTTGTTCTGACGCAGGTCCGCGGTGTCCGGCTGGGGCGCATTGGCGGCCGGCGGCCATGCAGACTCCGGGCCCTTGCCGCTGGCCTCATAGAATCGCTCCAGATGATTCGAGTAGCCCTCGTAACTCGCGGCCGTGGCCGGTCCGGCTTCCAGCACGAGCACACGGAAGCCGGCGAGAGTGAGCCGCTTGGCGATGAGCGCTCCGGCAACCCCGGCGCCTACGATCACCGCATCGTATCGCTCGTCGCCGCTCATAGGCTGCTCCCCTCGGGCGCCAGAGACCACGCCCCGAAGCCCTGCTGCCTGCTCCCTGCCGGATGCGCCCCGACGGCTTCCCATTGCAGTCCGGCCTGATACGACTCGGATGAAATGACGCGAGTTATGTCCAGCAGCGATACGCCATAAGCAGCTCGCCAATTGTCGGGCAGAGCCGTCCAGGTTCCGCAGTACCACAGCAGAATCAGATTGCGCGCCACCGGCCCCAGCTTCGGTTCGCCGAGGATTTGCGCGGCAACCGCGGCTTCTCGCGCCGCCTCCTCCGGCAACTGTTCATACGCCGCCAGCAGTTCGTCGAGCACACCCGCGGGCAACGCAACATCCAATGTGCGAAGATAGTCGCCGGCCATTGCCGTGCCGAGCAGTTGGAAGCGCCCGAACCCGGTCAGGACCTCCGACAATCCGAGAAACAAATCCATGCGCTCTCGCATCGGCCTCACCCTTTGACGCTTTGACCGGTCTTTGCGCGAACGGCGGAGAGAAAAGCCGCGTAGCTCCAAGTCAGGTTTTTCACGCTCTTCTCGAATCCGCTGATTCCATCGAACTGCTCGCTGAGTTCCAGATTGTCGCTGTGATAGATCACCGCGCGCAGCATCGCGTCTCCGGCGGATTGCAAGGCGGCGACCGCCGCCGCTGGCGTTGTGTTTCCGTCCACGCCGATCTGGCTGAAGAAGGGCGTGGAGAGCGGATCGAGCGGAACCCCGTTGCTTTGTGCGATGGCGTTGGCCAGGTTGTAGTACAACTCGGCAAGGTTGCAGGTGCAGAGCGCCCAGGGATGGCGTCCGACGACGTTATCCGCCATATCTCCGTCATAAGTGTCGCCCGGATAGCGGCCCAGCAGAGGCCCTATGCCGAGAGCCTGATCGGCGGCATTGATAGGATATTGAAACTGTGAATTGTTATCCGCCCACTGGCTGCGCAACCGCGCCGCTGTCGCCAGCAGCTTGGTATCGGTGCAGGGAACCGCGCCGTAGAGGCTGGCGGAGACGATGTCGATATTTGGGTCGTAGCCAGGCGTCGGCGGCGGCAGGAGCGATACATAAATGGAGCCATTCCAGTGACTCGCCAGCGCCGTCTGCAACCAGGCTATCGCGGCTGCCGTCGCGGGTGGGACGGCGATGCCGATGGCGTTGGCTTGAATCGCCTGGAAGCAGCGCAACTGCGCAGACTGCGCGAAGAAGGTGAGGCCCGAGTGCTCCTCCCAAAGATTGGTGGTGGGATTCTGATAGACGCCCAGAAGATAGTTGACGTTGTTGACAATAACTGTTTTGGCAATAGCCTGAGTTGGCGCGTCGAGTTGACTGTAGGCCTGCAATATCGCCACTGTTTGCAGCGCGGGACCGTCGTTCTGCTCGGTCCAGGGACGCGGCTGGCCTCCGATGGTGAAGCAGGCGTGGCCCATCGTCGGCTGCGCATTGTTCTGGCAGGTTTGTGCGAAGAGAACGTAGTCGATCAAGGGCTGAACAGCCCCGCCCGGGCGCGCCGGCAGGTTGGCCGCGGAAATCTCCATCGCGGTAATGGCGGCGTCGCGCACCCAGTTGAAGACGTAGTCCTGATCAACCCCCGGCGTGTTGGCGGGAAAGGAGGGGGCGGCCAGTACGCATCCCGGAGAGGAGAACGACTGGGAGTTGCAGGGATCGGTGAAGATGAAGCCGTCGCTGGCGATGTTGCGCAACATCAGCGAATACATATGCTGCGCGATGGTCTGTAGATCGACTTGCTGGAATGCTATTGAGGGGCGAATCTTCGCCTGAACGGCGCTTTGAATCGACACTTTCGCGCGACAACTCTGCTTTCCCGACATTGTTCTCTTGCCTCGCTTGCGTTACAGGTTGTGGAACAACGATGAGGCGCGTACATCCTTGGCGCTCAATTGGATTGTTCAGGATTCGCGGACCCAGGATAGCTCGTTTACTACCGTCCCGGCCGCGCTCGTCGTCGGCGGCGTCCGCAACACAAGTTCATCTCCGTTGGCGGTAAAGGGCCGAGTCTGCACAGTGCCGGACCAGTTGGGAAAGAGACTGGCATCGACCCGATGAATCACGCTGTCGCCCTGTACCCGGTAGCTTCCAAAGTAGGCAAGGCAGGTTGAGTAAGCGTCCGCTCTTAGCTGCGCGTCTCCGCCGAGAGCGTCTTCGGTGGGAATCTCGGGGCGGTCCGCAGATACGATCTGTACCGCCATTTTGCCGTCGCCGGTGTAGATCAGCAACCCGGAGGCGTCTTCGCCAAGCGGGTACTCAGCCGCCTCGCCGTCGGTGAGCCGACGCCAAGCCACCAGTTTCCACGATCCTGCTATGTTGATTGACATAGGGGAAGCATCGACCAACTTGAGCGAGTATGCCCAACCTGAATTGCAAAGTCAAGAGGTTTTTTCGGGGCACCCTCTGCTTTTTCTCTTCCTCCGGCAAACTGCTCGGCTTCGACACGGAAACGGCGTGACGGGGGCGTTCTATCATTCTCCCAATCGGACGTGGCTTACTTACCCGGCTTATACGAAGGGGAACTCACTTACTTCAATTAGCAATGATCGTACCGACAGAACTCCCCGCGCTCCCCACCATGCCCGCTTGGCACAGTCGGGAACAACGGCGCCGTCCAGTGTCTCACGGACAACGTGGACTCCGGGCCCTCGGCGGGTTACCGCTACGGCCCGCTGAACGCATGAACAGTCAAGAAGAGATCGATCCAGCCTAGGTATTCACGCCCCGCTCTTCTCCTAGAACCAATTTGACTGTGATCTGTTTGCGACCGCGATAGAAAGTTATGCCGATGACGTCGCCGGCCTGATGCTTGTCCATGATCGAGTTGATGTCCTGCGGATCGGTAACTTCCTGCCCGTCGATGGCTACGATCAGATCGCCGCCCAGTAGGATGGCTGTATTGCCCACGTAGGCCTGCTGGTTGCCGCCGCGGATGCCCGCCCGCTCAGCCGCGCCGCCGGGGGTCACCTTCTGCACCAGCACGCCGGAATCCACGGCTAGCCCCATCTGCGATGCCAAATCCGGTCCGATGGGATAGGGGACTATGCCCAACTGGGGCCTCTTGATGTGCCCGAAGCGGGTGAGGTCGGCTAGCACCGCCTTGGCGGTATTGATGGGAATGGCAAAGCCGATGCCTGCGCTCTGGTTGGCGCCGTCGGTGGCGATCATGGTGTTGATGCCGATGACCTCGCCGCGCGAGTTGAGCAACGGGCCGCCGGAGTTGCCGGGGTTGATGGCGGCGTCGGTCTGGATGGCGTCCTCGATGGGCGCGCCCTCGTTGCCTTTGATCGAACGGATGGAGCTGATGATGCCGCGGGTCATGGTGCCGCTCAGGCCGAAGGGATTGCCGATGGCGTAAACCTTCTGGCCCACGGAAAGCCCGCTGGAATCGGCCAGCGTAACTGGCTCCAGATTGGGCGCTTCGATCTGCAACAGCGCCAGATCATGCGTCTTGTCGGTGCCCACCACCTTGGCGTCGTAGCTGCGCTTGTTGCTCAATTGCACCTTGACGCCGCGATTGGCGCCCTCGACGACATGATAGTTGGTGAGCACATGGCCGGCCTTGTCGAGGATAAATCCCGAACCCTGGCCCTTCTGCGGCACCGCCCCATAGAAGAAGTTGAAGACCAGCGAGGTGGAGGTGATATTGACTACCGAGGGCGTCACCCGCTTGTAGACGGCGATGTTGTTCTGCTCCTCGGCGTCGTAGGCCGGCGCGGCCTCGGCCTCGGAAAGCTGGAGCGGGGAGCCGGAGCCGTCCGCGCGCGTCCAGGACAAGTGGCCGAGAGAGAGACCGCCAAGATTCGAGGGCAGATGGGTTGTGAGGAACCAGAATCCGCCCACCAGCAGGACTACCAATAAAAAACGGCGCAGTTTCATAACTTGAGTACCTGAAGACCTTCCTTCATGGATACGGCTGAAATGCGCGCAAGTTCCCTAGGGGGAAGAAGCGCGGCACCCGCCTCTATTTTATGACTCATCGGCGGCGGAAAAGTTGCTCTCCCCCTTCAGACGCCGCCAAACATCGATGGCCTGCGCCCGAAGATCGTCCATATCTCCACTATTTTCTATCACATAATCGGCAAGAGCCGCCTTCTCCGCATCGGGAATCTGGAGCCGAAGACGAGCGCGCGCATCGGCCTCGGCATCCTTGCGGCGTACACCCGCGGAGCAGACACGGGCCAAATAGCGGGCGATCTTCAATTGGTCGGGCGCGGTGACCACGACGATGCGGTCGACGCGCCGCCGCCAGTCGGCCAGCACGGTTTCCGTTTCGCCGCGGGCGCGGGCGTCCCGTTCCACCTCGAAGATCAGCGCCGATTCGACCACCGCCACCGCCCCCGGATCGCGCTCGAAAACCTCATTCATCCAGACACGCTGGGCTTCGATCACCGCCGGATGTACGATGGCGTTCAACTCGTTCAGCCGCCCTTTCTGAAAAGCGAGCTCCGCCAATCGGGCGCGGTTCAGATTGCCGTCGGCGTTCACCGCCTGAGGACCGAAGACGCGCACAATCTCGGCGTAAACCTGCTGGCCCGGCTCCATCAGCGCGCGGCCTAATTCGTCTGCCTCGACGACCTCTGCGCCCCACCCGCGCAGATAGCCAGCTACCGCGCTTTTGCCGCTGCACAGACTGCCGGTAAGTCCAACTCTCAGCATTTGATTCCTCTACGCACTTTGGCCGCGCGCGCAAGCCCTATCCGGATCGCATATACTGCGTCCGTCGCTGAACGCAGTATATGCGATCCGGACAGGCGATCCGGCCGACACTGCCGTAGATGGCGATCGCGGCAGTCGAACAGGCAACCCATGCGGGACTCTTTAAGGAACCTCCGATTAAGTCATCCATCTGCGCTGTGCTTGCATCCAATGGTATGCGGCCGCTTCGAACGAAACCGCTATCCTGAACTTTCGCCATTTGCTGCGGAGTTCTGAAGGAGACTGACGATGGCACTTACCGAATCCACCATGTTGCCACTGGAAACGATTGCCCCTGACTTTGCGCTTGCCGACGCAGTTACCGGCAAGACCGTCCGCCGCGACGGCTTTCGCGGCAAAAAGGCGCTGCTGGTCATGTTCATCTGCGCCCACTGCCCCTATGTGAAGCACATCGAAGCGGCCCTGGCCGCATTCGCCAAGGACTACGCCGCCCAGCCGCTGGGTATCGTCGCCATCGGCAGCAACGACGCCGTCACGCATCCCGATGACAGCCCCGCCGGACTCAGGCGGCAGGCCGAGAGTTGCGGCTTCAGCTTCCCCTACTTATACGACGAGACGCAGGCAGCGGCTCATGCCTACAAGGCCGCCTGTACGCCCGACTTCTTTCTCTTCGATGGCGGCTTCCGCCTGGTCTATCGCGGTCAGTTCGATTCCAGCCGCCCCGGCAACGGGATTCCAGTGACCGGCGAAGACCTGCGCGCCGCGGTGGACCTGGTCCTTGCAGGCAAGCCCGTGCCAGCAGCCCAGCGCCCCTCCATCGGCTGCAACATCAAGTGGAAAGCGTAAGTTATCGAAACCGGACCGACAGATGGAACTCGACCGATTCTGTTGCCATCCATGCCATTTTTCAGTCGCGCACATGGACGACCGGAAATCTGTCCAAAAAGCCTGATGCGGAAACTTCGCATTATAGCTGAAGCCCCTTTAGATATGCGCGAAACCTTTCGCCGAATTCCGGACGCTTCAGCGCAAACTCCACCGTCGCCTGCAACATTCCGAACTTATCGCCCGCATCGTATCGCTTGCCCTCGAAGGTATAACCGTAGACCTTCTCTTCCTTCAGCAGAGACTTGATCCCGTCCGTAAGTTGTATCTCCCCGCCGATCCCTGGCGCAGTCTTCTCAAGCAAGTGAAAGATTCGCGGCGTGAGCACATACCGTCCAATGATCGCCTGCTTGGAAGGCGCATCCTCGAACTTTGGCTTTTCCACCATGCCGGTGCAGTTGTAAATCCGCGGGTTGTCGGAATCCTGGGAACCGGCCAGCACTCCGTATGCGCAGAGACCCGGTCCATCTACGGTCATTGTTGCAAGCACGGAGCCGCCCTTCTCCTCGAAGACATCTATCATCTGCTTGAGGCAGGGAACCGCGCCATCGATCACATCGTCGGGCAAAATGACGGCAAACGGTTCGTCTCCCACTAACTCCTTGGCGCAAAGCACGGCATGGCCCAGGCCCAGCGGTTCCTTCTGTCGCACATAACTGATCCGCGCCAGAGCCGAGACTCCGCGCGAGACCGCCAGCAACTCATGCTTGCCCCGGCGTTCCAGCATCGCGTCCAACTCGAAGCTATGGTCGAAGTGGTCCTCCATTGTGCCCTTGCCGCGGCCGGTAACGATGACAATGTGCTCGATCCCCGAAGCGATCGCCTCTTCCACGCCGTATTGGATGATGGGCTTGTCCACCAGCGCCAGCATTTCCTTGGGAATTGCTTTTGTGGCCGGCAAAAATCGGGTGCCCAAACCGCCCGCCGGGAATACTGCCTTCCGAACTCTTTTGCTCATTCAGTCACCCTGATCTTGACAATACCCTACCGTTGCGCCTGACGATCGAACGCCCATACAGACATCTCGTCGATCGAAATGAATCTTCAGAGCGCGGGAGAATCGTCGCCCATCAACGCTCTGCGCACGATCTTAACGGGCGGAAATCCTTGTTTCAGGAAATCATCGTGAAACTTCTCCAGAGAAAACGCCGCGCCCTGCTTCTTCCTCATATCTTCGCGCAGTTTCATAATTTCCAGTTTGCCCAACGTGTAGTAGAGATAAGTCGGATCGCCGGCTCCGCGCTTGGTCTCCACCGTCGCCGTCTCCTTCGGCTGATAGCCTTCCTTTTGGAAAAACTCGATGGCTTCGTCGAAGCTCATCTTGCCCGTGTGCATCTGAATGCCGACGATGAAGCGGGCATCGCGGAGAAGCGCATCCTGCAACTGCCCCAGCCGGAGAAACTTCGATTCGCGCTCATCCTTGGCTCCCGCGCCCGGCCGGCCGTAGCCTTCGTCCAGCATCATCTGCTCGCAATAGTGCGCCCAGCCTTCGATGTCGGTGTTTGCGCCCAGCAGCTTGCGTACCCGGCTCGGAGCCTGCGGCAGCCAGAGAAACTGGATATAGTGCCCCGGATAAGCCTCATGCACCGCGGTCGATATGATAGTACCGATGTTGAACGAGTGCATATAACCCTCCACCTCGTCCGGTCTCAGCGAAGGATCGGGCAGAGTTGCATTGAAGTAAGCCTCGGTGGCGTGTGTCTCGAACGGCCCCGGCGTGTCCATACTGGCAAAGGTGGTGGCGCGCATGAAGGGCGGCGTCTCTTCCACAATCGGCCGCACATCGGACGGGATAGTTACGATATGGTTCGCGCGAATGTAACTTATCAGCCCGTCGAAGGTGGCTCGGAAGCTGTTCAGCAAATCATCGGGCGCCGGGTGCATCTTTCCCAGTTCCTCCAGCACCGCCCGCGGTTCCTTCTTCGGCTCCAATTCTTTCGCTACTTGCTTGAAGCGCTCCTGATTCTTGCGCAGGTCCGCCCAGCCGATTTCGAGCAGCTTGTCCAGCGGCAAATCCACCATTTCGTCGTACTGCAGCTTCTTCGAGAAGGCATCCGCGCCGATGCGAAAGTCGCCGTTCGACTTAGGCAGCAAATCCTTCTTAAGCCATTCCATGTAACTGTTCAGCGCGGCAATGACCGCCGCATTCGTCTGCGCGAACTCGGCCTTCAGCGCGGGGTCTTTGGCGTCGGCGAAGGCCAGCGGAACATCGTGCTCGAAGAAGCTCATAATTCCCGGCAACTGCTCGATGGCTATCTCCGTGAAAACGCGCGGCGGATTTTTCAGGTTCACACGCGCCTCGTCAAAAAGCGTGGGCATCTGTTTCTCGCGCGCAATCAGCGAACGCAGCCGCTCGTCCGGCGAAGCGAACTTGCGCTCCATCAATGAAAACGCGCCGTTCGCGGCAGTGCTAGAATAGTTATCCGCGTTCTTCTCCCATGGACGTATGGTTTCCAGAGTCAGTAACTCCGAGCGAATGTTGGCGAGCGCAATCTCGCGGTCGCCTGGCGCCGTCTCCGCCTCGGCTGGAAGAGCGCCAATGCGCTTTTCAAAGCTCCTGAGAGCGGCGATCTCGGCTTCGATATTCTTGCGCGAGAAATCTTCAAGCTGCGTATCGTACTGATGATACCCGGTCAGCGTTCCGTTCGTAGGACCAAAGGGAAAATAGACCTGGTCGAAGAACTCATCGGAGACCTTCGCAAACTGCTGTTTCCCGGTCTCATTCGCGGCAAAAGCCGAAATAGCCCAAGACATTGCGACTCCAATCGCGCACAGAGCAACGACTCTTTTCATCATTCCTCTCCAATCCAGATAAGTTTCTCACGCATTCACCGGCGCGGGCGAAAGCCGGTCAAGCAACTCCCTAACTTCAAGCAGGATTTCATCGGAACGCGCGGCAATCAAAGGATACTTCAAAAGACCCTGCGGCGTGAACTGCGCGCCCCGTTTCGCATTTTTGGCCACCAGCCTCATCAGATTCTCCGGATCGATGGCCGCCTTCTCCGTAAATCGAATCTGCAATTCGCCGCGCTTGCGGTCGATCTGCGCAATGCCTATCCGTTCGCATTCCAGACGTACCACGGCGGCCTCCAGTAAATACACAGTAGCATCCGGGGGCGCGCCGTAGCGGTCTTCCATCTCGGCGCGCACCTCGGCGACCGCCGCGTCGCTTGCCGCTCCGGCTATCTTCTTGTATAGCCGCAGCCGCTGATTCTCTTCCGGAACGTAACTCTCGTCGATGCGCAAAGCGATGCCCAGGTTGAGCTGCGCGGCAGTGCGTTCCTCGCTGCTTTCGCCCTTCATCTCCTTCACCGCGGCCTCCAGCATCGAAGTATATAACTCGAAGCCGACCGCCTCGATGTGCCCGCTCTGCTCGCCGCCCAGCAGATTTCCCGCGCCCCGCAACTCCAGGTCCAGCGCAGCAATCTTGAAGCCCGCGCCCAGATCGCTGAACTCCTTGAGCGCCGCCAGCCGCCGGCGCGCAATCTCCGTCAACTCCTTCTCCGGCGGAATGAGCAGATACGCATATGCGCGCCGATTCGACCGGCCCACGCGCCCCCTCAGCTGGTATAACTCGCTCAGCCCGTGCCGGTCGGCGCGATCTATCAGCATGGTATTCGCCAGCGGAATATCCAGCCCATTCTCGACGATCGTCGTCGCCACCAGTACATCGTACTCGCGATTCATGAAGGCCAGCATAACTCGCTCCAGTTCCGCTTCGCCCATCTGCCCGTGTCCCACAATCACCCGCGCGGCCGGCACTAACTCCTGAATGCGCGCGGCTATCTCGTAGATGGACTCCACGCGGTTGTGGACAAAGTAGACCTGCCCGCCGCGCTCCAACTCCACCTCGATCGCCGAGCGAACGATCCTTTCGTCGAACTTGGCCACCAGCGTTTGTATCGCCATGCGATCCTTGGGCGGCGTCTCGATCACGCTCATGTCGCGCAGGCCCGCCAGCGACATATGCAGGGTGCGCGGAATCGGCGTGGCGCTCATGGCAAGCACGTCGATCTCCTTGCGCAGATGCTTGAGACGCTCCTTGTGGCGCACACCAAAGCGCTGCTCCTCATCCACGATCAGCAGGCTCAAATCCTGAAACTTTATGTCTTTCGACAGCAGCCGGTGCGTTCCGATAAGTATGTCGATCTTGCCCGTCTCGACGCGCTCGACGATAACTTTCTGTTCCTTCGCCGTTCGGAAGCGCGAGATCATCTCGATGTTGATAGGAAACCGCGCGAACCTTTTCTTGAAGGTCTCGAAGTGCTGAAAGCTGAGAATCGTGGTGGGGGCCAGCACCGCCACTTGCTTGCCGTCCTGCACGGCCTTGAAGGCCGCGCGCATGGCCACTTCGGTCTTGCCGTAGCCCACGTCGCCGCATAACAGGCGATCCATCGGCATCGTCGATTCCATATCGTACTTGATAGCGCGAATCGCCGACAACTGATCGTCGGTCTCCTTATAGTCGAAGGAATCCTCGAACTGCTTCTGAAACTCGTTGTCCGGCGAGAAGGCCGTGCCTTGCGCCGTCTGCCGCTGGGCATACAACTTCAATAACTCCCCGGCCATATCCTGCATGGCCTTGCGCACCCGCGCCTTGGTCTTGGTCCACTGCTGGGAGCCAAGTTTGTTCAGCGCCGGAGCCGGTCCCGCATCCGTCGAGCGGTACTTCTGGATCAAATCCAGCCGAGTTAGAGGAACGTACAACTTGGCCTGTTCGGCAAACTCAAGAATCATGAACTCGACTGAGAGACCGTCCTGCACAATCTCCTTCAGGCCTTGATACTGCGCGATGCCGTGCTCCTTATGCACCACGTAATCGCCGAGAGCAAGATCGCGAAAGTCGGAGACAAAGGCCGCCGTCTTCGATCGCCTCGGCTCGGGCCGCGCCGCCACGTCCGCATCGTCGGAGAGATCGTTGGCTCCGAAGAGGATCAGATTCGAGCCGCCGAAGCTAACTCCGGCCGCCAGTGGCGTTCTTACAATCGCCGGGACGCGCAGGTCGCCGGCCAGATAACTCCCTTCATCCAGAACCGTCTCGCCTGGATGCGGATTGCGGCTGCCTAACCTATAGGGAATCCGGTACTCGCGCAGCACCGTGGCCAGCCGCTCCACATCGCCCTGATGCGGCGCGGCCAGCACGATGCGCGTCTCCGAAGCGATCAAGGCGCGCAGTTGCTCGGTCAGCGCCGGAATCGATCCATGAAATCGGAGCGTGGGTCGCGTGTTCAGCTCGATCTCGCCCAGCGTCCGATCCTCGTCGAGCACATCCACCACGCCCAATTGATCGAGGTCCAAACCGCAATGCGATTCAAGCTGCGCTTGCAATACATCGGGGCGCAGATATATATCTTCCGGTCGAATCAGCGATCCTATCCCAGAGCGGTCATGGCGCTGCTCGACCTTGTTCCACCAGCGTTCGAGCTGGTTGCGCACCATCGCCGGCTCCTCGATGAAGAGCGCGCATTTAGGCAATAGAGTTAGCAGCGACTTATCCGCCCCGGCCACGGCCGAGAAAAACTCCCATCCGGGAAAGGCGCTCACTCCGCCGGCCGCGGCCAGATCGTCGGCTATGCGCTCGGCATCGTCCGTAGCATCGTTCGCATCTGGCCCTTCCGCCCTCGCCCGGATCAGACGCCCATGCACGGCAGCCAACAGACGCTCGGTGACCGGCGTCTCGGTAAGCGGAAGCAACTGCGCCTCGTCCATCCCACTCTGCGATCGCTGCGTCTCAGGATCGAACTTGCGTATCGTCTCTATCTCGTCGCCGAAGAACTCCAGGCGCAGCGGGCGGTCGGCCTCCGGCGAATACACGTCCAGAATCCCGCCCCTCCGCGCAAACTGCCCCGGCATCTCGACCAAATCCATCAGCGTGTAACCCACCGAGGCCAGATGCGCGGTCAGCACCTCCACGTCCACCTCTTCGCCGCGCTTGAGCGTGACGGCGAGACTGGCGTAGTAATCGCGGTCGAAGAGCCGCGGCGCCGCAGCCTCCACCGGTGCGATCAGGATCGAGACCGCCCCGGTGGCCAGCTTCCACAACGCCGCCGCCCGCTGCTCCTGCACATCCGGGTGAGGAGAAAGATTTTCAAACGGAAGCGCGTCGTGGGCGGGCAACCGCGCCACCGCGGCGGGGTCCACCGCGCCAGTCAGATCGCACCCAGCGCGCAGCATCGGCTCCAACGCCTCGGCAGCCTTGTTGTCGGCCACCACCACAATCGTAGGCTGCTTGGCCGCCCGCGCCATCAGCGGCAGATACAGCGCCCGCGCCGTCGCCGTCATTCCAGAGACACATCTGCGCCCCGCACCCAGGCTAAGATGCCTTCGTACGCGCTCGAATCCCGAAGAGTGCTCCAGCTCCGCGAATATCTCGCGGACGAACGGGAGAATCATGTGCCCTCAGTTTAGCAGGATGGTCGACTATAGGTGGACTGAACAGGCGCAGGGAATGCGCCGTCGTTAGATGCCTCCAGCAATACGGTAAGACTTCCCTCGTAAACGGCATTGATGTTTGCGCCATTCTGCAGCAACTCCTCGGCCGCCGAGGCGTGCCCGTTCTGCACAGCATAAAAAAGTTTCCTGGAGGGTGTAAAACATTTTGTGTAAACGATCTTTTCGACTCTGATAAACAGAGAGAGGAGAGATCGCATGGGATTGAGTGCAAA